>JACONI010000073.1:20783-25662 GCA_014323825.1 Ekhidna sp.
ATGGGAGCAGATGCAGTGGCGGTTTCAAATGCTGCTCTCCAGGCTATAGGTTGTCTGGGAATGAGAGCATGCCATACGGATAA
Source organism: Ekhidna sp. (assembly GCA_014323825.1). Classification (GTDB taxonomy): domain Bacteria; phylum Bacteroidota; class Bacteroidia; order Cytophagales; family Cyclobacteriaceae; genus Ekhidna. The sequence goes on from JACONI010000073.1 coordinate 20,867, forward strand.
CTGTCCGGTTGGAATTGCAACGCAAAAGGAAAATCTGAGGGCACGATTGATCATTGAAAAATCCGCAGAAAGACTATCGAATTTTTTCCGTGCATCCAGCGATTTGATGAAAGTGATTTCCAGGGCACTGGGTCATAAAGCATTGGTTGATATGAGTATGGAAGATTTATCCACATTTGATTATGAAATGTATAAATTGACAGGTATTAAATACGCAGGAGTAAAACCATGACAGTAATTATAGACATATTCTTAGGTACATTAGTGATTTATTTGATCATTGGTGTACTCTTCAGTATTTACTTCTATGCAAAAGGAAGTGTACGGATTGACGAAGGAGTGAAAGGAACCCCCTGGCATTTTAAGTTAATTATTTTCCCGGGGGTAGTGCTTTTCTGGAGTGTATTGGTAAGGAAGCTAATGAAAAAATCATGACAAGGAATTTAAGAAAACGTCATTTGATAATGTGGTGCATCATCACCGGATTACTTGCCATCCTGTTGGTATATGCTCGTGTAAATATGCCTGTGTTTAGTGGTGATGTGCAAAAAGCGGAGAAGAAAAAATGAGTGTATCCTATACTTCCATACTCTGGAATAAAAATAAGAAAAGATATGACCTGGCGGTCGTAACAGGGGTGGTGAGTTTTATTGCATTGTTCACACTTCTTAATTTGACACTAAATCCCGAAGTTACCTTTGAAACAAACCTGATCAGGTCTTTCGGCTGGCTTTCGATCCTGTTACTCCATGTGATACTGGTAATTGGGCCTTTGGCCAGACTAAATCCCGCTTTCAATATTGTACTTTATAACCGAAGACACTTAGGTGTTATCATGTTTCTGACAGGATTAATCCACGGTGCTTTCAGTATTCTCCAGTTTCATTCCCTGGGAAATATGAACCCCATTCGATCCGTATTTCTGGCTAATGTTCAGTATGGGTCAATAAGTTTTTTCCCATTTCAGACACTTGGATTTTTAGGGTTGTTGGTGCTTGCATTGATGGCAGCGAGCAGTCATGATTTTTGGCTGAAGAATTTAGGAGTGAAGACCTGGAAAACGCTTCACATGATGGTGTACATCGCTTATGGGTTGCTGGTTATGCATATTGTCTTGGGAGGGCTCCAAAACGAGACAAGTCCGGTTATCTTCGGCTTAGTTGCTGCCGGCTTCCTGATCATCGTCACGCTTCATTTATTCTCTGGCCTAAAAGAAGTTAAAAACGATAAGGAACTCACCGCTTCAGGCAATTTTATTTCCGTATGTAAGGTGGATGAAATCCGGGAAGATCGAGCTAAGATATTCACTGTTGGCGGGGAGCGGGTGGCTGTGTTCAGGTATGATGGAAAGCTCTCTGCCGTAAACAATGTTTGCCGTCATCAGGGAGGCCCGCTGGGTGAAGGGAAAGTGATCAATGGTTGTATTACCTGTCCTTGGCATGGTTATCAGTACTTCCCCGGAAATGGTCAGTCGCCGCCGCCATTTACTGAAAAAGTAGAAACATACCGTTTGAAACTTGAAGAGGATCAAGTGTTGATCAATCCGAATCCAAATGAACCGGGCACATCTGTAAATCCGATAAAATTATGAGCAAAAATACAAATGACGATTTTTTTGTGGGATGGAGTGGAGAAGTTCCAAAGAACTACGCATCAAAAGGAAGACTGTTTTTCTTCGGAAGCCTGACAGCAATTCTTCTTGTCGGGGTGCTGTTCGTTGTCAATCAAAGACCCTATAAAAAGAGTGAATATGAATATAGATTGACCCGGGAACTGTCCGGATACCTGGTGCAGCATCCGGTTTGGGGCATACGTATAAAAGAAAATGGAATGATCAAAACCATTCCGCTTGTAGGATACGGAAAAACGGGACCGGCATCGACACTCGCTAAAATGACAGAGACCCATAATCTGAGAGAGGGTACGATGGTCACTCTAAAAGGTAAACTGACCCACTTTCAGGGGAAGTATTTGATGGAGTTAACTGATATGGAAAACAGTTTGGTTTCTGCCGGTGAAGAAATCATGCCGGAGCGAAAGATCACTATGCAGGGTATCAAAACTTTAGAAGGCGAAATTGTGGACCCAAAATGCTTCTTTGGAGTAATGAATCCGGCAACAAAAGCGGTACATCGAAGTTGTGCCATTCGATGTATCTCCGGAGGCATACCGCCTTTGTTAGCTATCAGGGACAACGGAGAGTTTGTTGACTATTACTTCTTGCATGATGCAGATATGCAATCTGTTGCACAAAGCATTTTACCTTATGTGGGAGTTCCGGTGAGAATTTCCGGAGAAACAGCCATCTATGATGACTGGAAATCAATGATCATTGAACCTGAAGCCTTGCAACTCTCGCTCTTAAAAGAAAAAAAAGCAATGCTGGCTTTTTCAATATGCAATTAAACAGACTTCTCATAGCCGAATGTTTTAGTCGTTTCCCAACCGTGAACTTTTTATTGCTTCACAAACTTCAGCAAACGCCTGTCCGATAGTTGGATCAGGTACAGCCCGCTTTGCAGGGAGGCAGCATCTACCCTCGTGTTTGTGGTGCTTTCCAGTACTAACTCTCCGCCTACATTCAGTATACGAACCGGACTTTCCACGGGAGACTGCACCTCCACGTAACGCCCCGAAGGATTGGGAAAGACCACTGCTTCCAACGCATCTTCTGCCGCACTCAGCGGACAGTCTGTTATCGTCACCAACTGCTCTTGGGTAGACGTGTTGCCGGCCTTATCGGTGTAGGTCCATGTGATGGAGGTGTTAGATGTAATGGGGAAATTACTGACATTGTGTGTGCCCGTGATCGTCCCGTCATCACAATTGTCTGTGGCCATGGGTACGGTCAGGTCACTCACGGAGGTGATCATCTCCCCACAATCTAAGGTAATTGCGGTCAGGGTGCCTGTAACTCTCGGAGCTTCGGTGTCGGCGATGGTCACCTTCTGCATTTGCTCGGACGTATTGCCTTTATCGTCGGTGTATACCCACGTGAGGGTGGTGGTGCCGGTCTGAAAGGGGAAGGAGGTGCCTTCTTTGACGGCCACGTTGACCGTCCCTCCACAGTTATCTGCGGGGGCATCAGGTTGGGTCAGTTCAGTGGCATCATTGAGCGGACATTGTGCGGTAACCGGAGCTAAGCTCCCTGTAACTCTCGGAGCCTCGGTGTCCCTTATGGTCACGGTCTGCGTTTGCTCGGACGTATTGCCTTTATCGTCGGTATATACCCACGTGAGGGTGGTGGTGCCGGCCTGAAAGGGGAAAGAGGTGCCTTCTTTGACGGCCACGTTGACCGTCCCATTACAGTTGTCTGCGGGGGCAGGAGGTTTGGTCAGTTCAGTGGCATCATTGATCGGGCATTGTGAGGTAACCGGAGCTAAGCTCCCCGTAACTGTCGGGGGCATGGTATCCCCTATGGTCACTTTCTGCGTTTGCGTGGCGGTGTTGCCTGCCTTATCAGTGAAGGTCCACGTGATGGTGGTGTTCGTTGTAATGGGGAAGGTGTTGACATCATGCGAGGCTTCGATGGAACCGTCGCAATTGTCCATGGCGGCGGGAGCGGTAGCATTCAGTTCAGCTGCCGTGATTTGTGAACATACAATAATTGCGTCCAGGCTTGCTTCATCAGGCAGGGGTTCGGTGGTGTCTTCTGTTATGGTTACGGTCTGTGTTTGCACAATGCTTTTACTGTTATGGGTATAGGTCCACGTAACGGGGAGGGTGCTTTCGGTAATGGAGAAGTTGCTGACATCATGCGCAGCCATGATCGTCTCACCTGATCCCACCGTGCAGCTGCTCTTAGCCGTGGGCGGGGTGAGAGTAGCAATACATTGTGAGGTTACTTCCGACAGGGATGCTGCGTCCGTCCGTATGGAGATTAACTCATCACCGCGAATGTCCCAAGAATATTTCATGGTGAGCGTGTCCCTTCCCATTTTGCCTCTACAGGAGTACTTATCCGGTGCGCCGAAAGTGATGTTTTGGGGGATTCGGGTTTCTTCCGGTGTTTTGGTGCTCCATCCGATGAGGAGCTTATCGTAGTTTTCGGAAGACATGGCTGAATTATTCCAAAACATATTTTCCATAGTTTTCACATTGCTGATGTCCCATTCGCTAAGGTCTCCGTTAAAGTCAGACTGAGCAAACATGACGAACATATTCTTCACGCTGCTAGTATTCCATTTGCTTATGTCTCCGTTGAAGGAAGACCCATTAAACATGGCGAACATATTCGTTACCTTGCTTACATCCCATGTGCTGAGGTCACCGTTGAAGTCAGAATTGAAAAACATGAATGACATATCCGTCACATTTGAAAGGTTGGGGAGGCCTGCCTCCTCGGCAATGGTGAGGTTATTACAGCCTGCAAAAGCTGCCTTCATGGAATTCCACTTAATGTCTCCCCACTTTTTGATGGTACGTATCTGCGTTTTCGCAATGGTAGATGCTATGACATTCCCAGAAATGTCAACTTCCTCGAATCGGATGCGTGGAAAGGTACCGCTGACGGTAATTGTGTAGGTATCTGCCGTACTATAGGTATGTGAGGGAGGTGTCGCATTGTTATGTGTGGTATTCGCTGATCCATCTCCCCATTTTACGGTGTAACTGTAAGTTTCCCCACTCACGGTAGGGATGGTAATGGATTCGTCGTCAGAGGTTGTCTGCCATGTGGTAATGAAAGGTTCCGGGTCAGCCTCCTGCGCCTGCAAGGAGATTGTGAGGAGGAGTGTGGAGATTACTAGAAAGGTATTTTTTGGAGATAAGATTATACTATAAGGGGGGGGGGGGGG
>JACONI010000073.1:25682-64892 GCA_014323825.1 Ekhidna sp.
GGGGGGTATATTTATTGTACGTGAAAATTGATTTTAAATGCATTATTTTGGTTATAAATTTTGATTTCATTTTTCTTTTATGTTAAGTTCAAATATAAATGTCAAACACAAATATATAAAAAATCTACAAATAAAAATACACTTTTTTGAGATAAAACTAAACGGGGAGAAGAACTGCCTGAGTGTGAGAGAAGGTTAGTGTAATTTGTATTTTCACTAGCTTTAGAAGTTAATTTTTGCGCAAATTTACGCTAATTTGTTCTTTTTGAAGAAGTTAGAAATCATACTTTTATAACAACACCTGGTTTTTATTTTTTTTGTATTATTTCGTTTTTGTCAATGAAGATTCAATTCTCTTTTTCAAACAAAATATTCCAGCCCTGTACCATCCGGTATTGTCAAACAAATCGACCTCAATAAGTGATTCAGAAGGTATATTTTTACCTATATTGCTTTTCCATTTACTCGCTGAGGTGACTGCATCTTTTTTAAGAAATTTGTTAAAAAAACATCTAACAAAAGAGGGATCGAAATGTTTTTATTGAAATTTAAGCTGATGAAAGCTATTTGGAATGATAAAATGATTGCAGAGAGCAATGAAACGGTAGTCGTAGAAGGGAATCATTACTTCCCGCCTTCTTCTATCAAAAAGGAGTTTTTCAAAGAAACAGCAACGCATACAACCTGTCCTTGGAAAGGTAAAGCAAGCTATTATACTCTTGAGGTTGATGGACGGGAAAATAAAGATGCGGCATGGTATTACCCTCAAGCCAGCGACCTCGCTAAAAATATTGAAGGGTACATCGCTTTCCGGAAGGGAGTGCAAATAGTGCAATAGTTTATGATCTACTTAGCGGGGATGTCCGTAATACCGGAAAGGAACTAAACGTCAAAACCCATTTTGATACTATGGAAAAGAGGTAAGGATTGAAACCCGAAATTTTAAAGAAAAACCTTTGGGTTTTACAGGGGAAATCCTATCCTGAAACCTGAATTGCAACAAGAGGGTAGGGAATAACTTTGTGAGACTTAACAGATATGGACTAATATTGTAGAAAGGAGACATGATATAGAGATTTTATGCAAAGTTATCGGAAGAACGTTTTTTCCGGGGAAGACCCAAAAATCGAAGTTCAAATTGAATTTGACAGCAAATTCGAAGTCTTTACTTTCCAAGGCAGGTTTGAGGATTTTGAGGCAAAGTTTAGGGCCTGGATAACTCGGAATACACTGGAACTATTGAAAGGCGACTATTTTCTACAGCTAGAGTTTAAGAAGAATGAAAAGGAAGTAGCGGATTATTTCGCTTATTTGCCGTATTGTGTGAATCTGAATAGTCAAATATTTTTGCGAGATTGGCTTACATGCAATGTGAAATCATATCAAACAGTCCAAGAACAATTAAAAATCTTCTTTGAAAATGGGAGAAGCTTGGATTTTGAAAAATTTGATGCAAAGACTAAACAACATCTGGAGGTTTTAATATTCGGATATTTTACTTTCAAAAGATTCACGGATTTTTTGAAAAGAAATTTTGAAAATTTTTATTACGAAATTCAGAATTATGGAGGTAAGCCGGCCTCTGAGATAATGGATGTATTTAAAAGTGCCAATATGTCTTTGGAAGAACTAAAATTAGAACTCACAAAAGCCGTGAGTCGTGAAGACTTTGAGAGAGCAACTTTTTTAAGAGATAAGATCAGACAAATGCAGTCCTAGGCATTTGCTTTTTCAAATATTTAAGTAAATAGCTTACCTGGGTATTTAAGCAAAAAATAAAAGTGGTCTTAAAAGCATCATTTTAAAAATATGTCAGTTAAAGACCTACATGATAAGCCTTTCGATGAAGGCACAATTGCCAAACTGGAAATCTTTGAAGCCTATACCCAAGCCTGGCTTCCTACTTTTGTAATGGTAAAGAAGCCTACAATATGTATTTTCGACTTTTTCGCAGGAACAGGTTATGATAAAAATGGTGTTGGGGGGAGTCCAATTAGAATCTTAAATAAGATAAAGGAACAGACCGATAATATACGTCAAAAGAATTTCAGGGTTAAGGTCTTTTTCAATGAGTATAAAAAGGGAAAGTATGGACTGCTGAGTAAAACATGTGAACAATATCTAGAGACCAATAAAGATGTCAGGAAGGCAACTGATATTCGTTATTACAATGAAGATTTTACAGAACTTTTTCCCAAGCTTTTGAATGAAATTAATGACAATCCCTCTCTTGTTTTTCTGGATCAAAACGGCATTCAATTTTCGTCTCCCGAATGTCTCTCAAAATTGGAAAATACCACAACTACCGACTTTCTGTATTTTTTGTCAGTCTCATATCTTTGGAGATTTGGAAATCAGAAAGGGTTCAAGGATCATTTAGCTATTGATATGGACTTGGTGAAACAGAATCCATATAAACTCATTCACAGAAGTATTATTGAGCAACTGAGAAAAAAACTTCCTGCATCTTCTCAACTAAAACTATACCCGTATTCTATCAAGAAAAAATCCGGCATATATGGAATAATATTCGGAGCAAAACATCCTCTTGCCGTTGATAAGTTTCTGAATATCGCCTGGAAGAGAAACGCTATAAACGGAGAGGCCAATTATGATTTGGATGATGATGTTGAGAAAACTCAACTACTCCTTTTCGGCAATAAAAAGTTGACTAAGCTTGAGAAATTCGAGAGCAGTTTCAGAGAAAAAGTTCTTAATGGTAAAATAGGTGATAACAGGAATGCCTTAGATTTCGCTTACAGTCAAGGGCATATTGCAAAACACGCTGCTGACGTGTTAAGAAGCATGAAGAAGGAAGGTTTAGTCTCTTATGATTCAAATTCCCCTTATGTGACGTATGAAAATGTTTATAAGAACAAAAAGAGTGTATCATATTCAACTAACTAATGGCTAACTCTTCTATTGAATGGACAGAAATGACCTGGAACCCTGTTACGGGATGTTCAAAGATTTCTCAGGGTTGCAAATTCTGTTATGCAGAAATAATGGCTTGGCGGCTTCAGGCGATGGGAGTAGAAAAGTACAAAAACAACTTCAAAGTGACACTACATCCAAAAGAACTTAACACACCTTATAAATGGAGAAAGTCAAAGATCGTGTTTGTAAACTCTATGAGTGATCTCTTCCATGACGAAGTGCCGCTAACATTCATCCAACAAGTGTTTGAGGTGATGACCGATAATCCGCAGCATGTTTTTCAGGTGCTGACGAAAAGAGCAGAAAGATTATTTGAGTTAAACAGCGTATTGAAGTGGAGCCATAATATATGGATGGGGGTTTCTATTGAAGATGAAAGCGTCAGATATAGAATGGATTTTTTAAGGGAAATGAATGCAAAAGTTAAATTTCTTTCCCTTGAACCTTTAATTGGCCCTTTGCCAAACCTAAATCTTGATAAGATTGACTGGATCATTGTTGGAGGAGAAAGTGGATTCAAAGCAAGACCCATGAGTTCCGAATGGGTAGTTGATATTCAAAAGCAATGTGAAAAGCAGGATGTTAAGTTTTTCTTTAAGCAGTGGGGCGGTAAGAACAAAAAAGCAGCAGGTCGAATGCTAAACGGACGGACTTATGATGAAATGCCGGAGATCAGATCGCAAATAAATCAAAAAATGTAGTGTTGGACGGGCATAACCCCAAAACATACCTCCATTGGCTACCATAAAACTCACAAAATGATTTCCTGAACCAACGCATCTATCGCTTCCATCTCCTTTGAAAGGTGCTTTTTGATGTCCAGACGAACCTTGCCGAGACGGAGGCCGGAGACAACTTTCACCTACTCCACTAGTGGAGGGTCGGACAGGAGCAGTTTTAGCCTTGACCAAAATAGCGGTGCTTTGACGTTCAATACGGCCCCAGACTTTGAAGCCCCCGGCAGTACGAATAATACCAATATCTACGTTGTAGCCGTAACAGCAAGCGACGGGGACAACAGCGTCTCGTAGACCATTACCGTTACGGCCACCAATGACCCGGATGATGATGTGCTAGGTGTTCCCTCTGCCGAAGGTGTAGTCCTCTACCCGAACTCTGCCTCCGGCCACTTCAGACTGACGGGTATTTCGGGGCGGTTAAGCGGAGTAAAGCTCATCGGCACAAGCGGACAAACAGTCAGGAGCTATCCCATCTCAAAGTCCGGATTGTATGATCTTTTAGGGTTGAACGAGGGTCTCTTTTTCATTTTTCACTGAAGGAGACGGAGGACGTAAGTCCGTAGGCAGGATCGTGATAAGGAGTTGAGAAAGTGCCATTAAGGCATCAGCAGCTCCGGCATTTTATATATCATTATTTGTTCCGGTTGTCCCTAAGAGTAACAGTCCTGTTAAAGATCAGATGGTCTTGAGTCGATTCTTCATCAAAAGTGGGGTACCAGTAGGTCACACTTTCCACAATAAAAGTCAACTCCAGTGCTGACCTCTTCACCACTACGGTATTGGCATCCTTAGCGGAGGAGTTATAGAGGACAAGGTAAGGTGCACCGAGGGACTGTTTTGTCAGTTTATTCTGCCAGTTCAGATAACTGACAGCGTTCATTTCTTTATTATTTTTAAGTTGATTCGTTAAGCCTCTTTGAAAATTTAGTCGGCTCAAAGAAGTCATTTTTTTGGACTTCTCCGTTTTCAATTGATCCCATAGGTTGGAGACATTTCTGAACCAGTTGCTCGCTTTTATAAAGCCTTCCCGTTTTAGTTCTTCCCAGGTATGAAGGCTGATTTGCTTATCATCTACGGTAGCCGGGAGGGTTATTAGTTCCGTCCCGTGCAGTGCAAAGGGCAAAATGTTTTTGGAAAGGGCTGTACAAAAAAGCATTTCACCTTCCATCAGCCCCTTCAGGTTAATGTCCTTCCAGGGCGGCTTTGCTTCTTTTATACTTGCTTCGCTTGTGCGTATGCTTACTTCACGGCCTTTCAGATCTTCGGGCAGCGGATGGTCTGCCTGCACGAAATAAAAGTTTCTTGGAACGATGGTAGCCCCCTGCCTGAAATGTTTATGATAGTAACTCACCCCTACAGACTTCCCCATTTTGAAAGGCGCATAAGCAGTGCTCTTGCCAAGCTTGCTGTAATAGAAAGTGGAGTCGGAAAAAGTGACCCGATCCTTCACCCGAGTCCAGTTTGCATTGTGTTCTTTGGGTGTTCCCCTCCAGGTTTTACCTTTTATCCCTTCAGGGTCAGGTTTGGACACTCCGGATACCGATACTCCAAAGATCACGCAGGCGGGCACCCGAAACAGGGGGCTCACTTCGTCCAAATCCCACAATTCGGAGATTTTCAGCCCGGCGGCCTTACCGCCTCTTGTTTCATCGTGATGGTCAGCAGAGAAGAAACTTCGGGGTAAAACGAAAGCGACTTTCCCGGCTTCCTTCAGGAAGTAGGTGGTGCTGTGAGCCAGAAATATTGCAGCAATTTCAAGATGCGGCATGTTCGCTTTACCGGCCGGCAGTACACCATATCGGTGTGCCAGTTCGTAAAGATTTTCCTGATACGCTTCATTCTTTACTGAACTGTAGGTAAACCAGGGCGGGTTGCCTATCACATAGTCGAACTTCTTTTTATGAAAGAAGGGACGATAGTAGTTTTGAACAACGTATCGCCAGATGCCGTTTCTATCCGTTTCTTTCGCTTTTTTAAAGGCCTTATAGATTTCGTAGAAATTGTCCAGATATTTTTTATCAAGTATTTCACCGGTTTTTCGTTCAATGATCGTTGAAAATGTTTTTGGATCCTCCGGTTTTTTATGTTTAGTAGACTCTGCCAGTTCATCCGCCAGACTGACGGCCACATCAAATACATCCGGTTTTGATAATATTTTTTCACTCAGCCGGTACTTCCCGCTGTCAATGGATAGCTTGAAGGTTTTGCCAAACAACTCAAGCGACTTGCCGCCTATGGTTTCATCTTCGGGGAGCAAAACCGAATTTGAAAGATATACGTGGAGATAAACGGGTCTTTTTGCTTTTCTGACCCTATCCCCGTAGGCAACCAAAAGAGTGGTCTTAGCAATCTGAACGGATAACGGGTGAATATCTATACCATAGATTTGATCATTGATCTCACGAATATCTCTCCCGGGATGCTGTGCAATTAAGCGGTCAGCAATTACCCGCAGGAATGAACCACTCCCACAGGCCGGATCAAGGATTTTATCGTTTTCTTTGAATGAATATTGGTCGACCACTGCTTCACATAACCAGTCGGGAGTGTAGTATTCGCCCAAGGCATGTCTGGTATCAAGGTCAATGAGATCCTGATACACTCCTTTTAGCACATCCTCGTCTACACTCCTGAAATCATAAGTGCTTATCTGTTGGGCTATCCGTCGAAAAACTTTTTTGAGTTTAGCGAAATTGCCCCGGAGCGAAACCCAATAGTAAAAGTCATGATTGATGAAGTTTCTGACATTCAATTGGTCGAATATCTGACCGTTGGCAATTCGCTCAATATCATCATCTTCAATGATCTTACCTCCTTTCAGGATGGAGTATGCCAGCATCCTGGAAAATATGCTTAAATAAGTATGGACTAAATATTTGTCTTCAGAAGATTCATAAGTTCCATAAGCAATACTCAAAAATCGCTTCCATTGCTTATAAGCAACTTTTACCTCGCCATACTTTTTTGCTTCATTGAAATAGAATTTTAGCTGCCGAATACTTTCAATAAAGGTTTGTGACCCTATTCCAAAGTCCTGTTTTATGCTATTAAGCGTTGCTCTTTTGTCTGTCTCCCGAAATAATATCCTGTCCAGGTAGTAGTAAAACTCTTCGGTATTTCTTTCGGTCAAAACAAAGGACTCATCCCTTTTTTCTTCAAGAGATATATCGGAAACTTTTAATCTATCCCCTTCAAATGAGTCAATGGAAGGCGCATAAACTTTCCAATTAATAAAATCCGAAACGATCAAAAGAAAATGATAGCCTTCTCCGGAGTTATAGGCACCTGATAGATATTCGGCTAACTGTTCAATTGCATGTTGCTCAGACTTTTTTAAATCATTTTCAAATTCAATGATTACCTTATTAAACCAGGTATCTGCGGAGCCCCTCTTGCTCCTATCCTCAAGTTCTATGTTGAGTATCGTTCGTTCCGCACCCAAACTAATTTTGTCAACAATTTCAAGCATTTCGTTTGAATCTGCATAAAGTCGATTGAGCAAGTCTTTAAAAGCTTCTTTTTTTGTCAGTTCTTTATTAGCCTTTTTTACTTTCTTGAGATACTCTTCAATTAATTCGGATTTGAACATCAGGCAATGTTAGTGATTAACGCCTTAATTAACGTCCAAAAGACTTAAACGATAGAGGCTCCTTTTTTCACAGTGAGCCATGAGTCTAGGGTTTTTCTTTGTTTTACCTGGTGTAACGTGTAGCTTTACACATAGCAATAACGTTATTCGGATTATGCGTTGTTTAGATTATGATTGAAAGTTTTCGAAGCAAGCCTCTTAGGTTGTTCTTTGAAAAAGATGATCCATCGAAGATCAAGCCGGATCATATTGGAATTGTAAGACAAATATTGTCAAGGTTAGATGCTGCTATTGAATTTAAAGATATGAATGCTCCTAGTTTGAAACTTCATCCCTTAAAAGGAGATAGAAAAGGAGAATGGGCAGTGACAGTTAAGAAGAACTGGAGAGTAACTTTCAAGATTGAGAACGGAAAAGTATTTGATGTTGATTACGAAGATTATCACTGATATGGAAAGAGGAATAAAACCTGTACATCCGGGAGAGATTATCCGATATGATTATTTAGAGCCATTGGGTCTTACTATCGGAGCTTTAGCCGACTCTTTGGGAGTCACCAGACCTACACTATCTGCGGTAGTTAATGGGAGGTCTGCCGTAAGTCCGGAAATGGCATTACGTCTGGCAAAAGCATTTGATACGACCTCTGATTTGTGGTTGGGAATGCAGAAAAACTATGATCTTTATCAGGCAAGATTGAAATTCAATCCTGATGGTATTGTGAAGCAAATTTACAAAACGGAATTAGTATTATAATATGACTGACAAACCCCACTTACCACTATCGGGTAGAGGTAAGCGATTTTTTTAGATATCATTGCGTTATATTTATCTATTGGTTCGTTCAAATCAACTCTATGAAAATCGAACAGATTAAAATACAAAATTTTAAGGTCTTCCATAAAACTGAGGTGAAGGATATCCCTTCCATGTCGGTTTTTTTAGGAATGAACGGCTCGGGGAAAACGACATTTTTTGATGTATTTGGTTTTTTAAGTGATGCCTTGAAGTACAACGTCACCACCGCTGTAAATCGCAGGGGAGGATATAATGAATTAGCCTCTAAGGGACACCTCAATGAAAACATAGCGATTGAAATTAAATTTCGCTCTCAAGAGCAAGGCTCCCACCCCCCGCTGGTGACTTACTCTCTGGAGATAGGTCGGGATAATGGTAAAATTGTTATCTTTAAAGAACTCCTGAAATACAGAAGAGGTAATCGAGGGAGGCCCTGGCATTTTCTGGAATTTGAGAAGGGAAGCGGCAAGGCCGTCAAAAATGAGGAAGACTATGGTAAGGAAGGCGTACAGGAGGAAAGGGAATATCAGGAATTAGATAATCCCGACATTTTGGCTATCAAAGGGCTGGGACAGTTTAAGCAGTTCAAGTCGGTAAGTAATTTCAGGCAGTTACTGGAGCGATGGTATGTATCTAATCTCAGGATTGATGCGGCACAAAGTATCCCTGATACGGGAATAAGCCAGCATCTTTCGACCACAGGTGACAACCTGTCTCAGGTCACAAAATATATTTATGAGCATCACAGGGATATTTTCAATTCGATTATTGAGAAAATGAAAAGCTGGATCAAGGGTATTGAAGATGTGAAAGCTGCTGAGACGGAAGATGGTCGCATTGTCCTGAAGTTTCAAGACGGAAGTTTCAAAGACCCGTTTATTGCACGATACGTATCTGACGGCACCATCAAAATGTTCGCCTATCTGATCTTATTAAATGAGCCTGAAAAGCATCCGCTGCTTTGTATAGAAGAACCCGAAAATTACCTGCACCCGGCCTTACTTTGGGAGTTAGTGGATGAAATGAGAGAATATGCAAAAAAGGGAGGGCAAATTTTCATTTCTACGCATTCGCCCGATTTGGTCAATGCCTTAGCACTTCATGAACTTTTCTGGATGGTAAAAGAAGGTGGCTTCACCCATATCAAACGTGCGAAGGATGATATTAAGGTAGGCAACCTGGTAGCCGAAGGAGACCAACTGGGCTATCTGTGGAATCAGGGGTACTTGATCGGAAGCTCACCGGCATGAGGTTGGAGTTAGAATTTTTAGTGGAAGAGCAATCCATGAAACTTTTTTTGGAAGGGTTGCTGCCTAAAGTGCTTCCCGACCCATTTTACCTTTATGAAAATACTTTTATCCGTCCGCATCAGGGAAAACAAGACCTACAAAGATCAATACCTATAAAAGCGAAGGCTCTTTCTAACAAAAACTCATCGGTACTCATCGTCGTGATTCACGATCAGGATAGTAACAATTGCAAATTGTTGAAAAAAGACCTTGTCACTCTTTGCAAAAAAGGGACTTGTCCTTATCTCGTTTGCATAGCCTGTAGAGAACTTGAGGCATGGTACATAGGAGACGTGGATGCCTTGGGCAAAATCTATCTCAATTTCAAACCCAAGAAGTACAGAGACAAGAAACTGTTTAAAAATCCCGATAACTGCCAAGCCTCCGAAGAATTAAAGAAGGTTATTCCGGATTTCAAAAAAGGTTATGCAGCCCAACATATAGCCTCACAAATGACTATATCCCAAAATACCTCTGCCAGTTTTAAGCATTTTATCAGTGGTCTGGAGAAGTTTTTGCAGAATGAGCTAAAAAAGCGATCGATGCTTAACACTATTTTTTACCCTTAAATGTTATCATTCCGTGTGAAGAACACATGATGAGTCGTCCCAACAACTCCCAACTGTTGCACTACTGCGAACGGTCTTTACAATGCTTCGGGATTTTATTTTAGAATCATTGAGATTACTCAATAATTCTTTTCAAACGTTCGGAAGTTATTTTTGTTCATTCCGGGGTTATTGCAGAGCGATCCGCAGGCATTTTTATTCAAGACGAGGTCATTTTCTTCCAATACGGGGTTGTTTTTCTCTAGTACGAGGTCATTTTCTTCCAATACGGGGTTGTTTTTTTCTAGTACGAGGTCATTTTCTTTCGATACGAGGTTGTTTTTTCTAGTACGAGATTATTTTTATTTGGTCAGGAGGCATTTTTTTCATTTTGACACTTTTTAGTGGCTACCTATTTCAGGACCGATTGCTTCAAGGAGTTACCTCATCGTTCTTATTTTGCCTAACTCGTTAATATACTTCATAATATACAACTTTAATTTTATACTCGATCTTGGAGACCTGTAAGGCTTCGCTTTGGAAAAATAAATAGAAGAAAGTTTTTATAGACGGGGTCTGAGGCAAATCACAACGATTTAAGGAGAGGCTTCATATCTACCTTTTCATGAAGTGTATGAACCAGTTGTTCAACGGATACCCGCTCCTGCTTCATAGAGTCCCTTTCCCTTAGCGTTACGGTATTATCATCCAATGTTTGATGATCTATGGTTATACAATACGGAGTACCTATGGCATCCTGCCTCCGGTAACGTCTTCCAATTGCATCTTTGGCATCATACTGAAAGCTGAAATCAAAACGAATTGCGTTAAGGATGTCTTCAGCTTTTTCAGGAAGCCCGTCCTTATTGACCAATGGTAAGACCGCTGCTTTGTTTGGTGCTAAAGCGGGAGGGATTTTTAAAACGGTTCGCTCACTGCCGTTATCCGGTTTCTCTTCAGTGTAAGCAGCAGACATGACGGCCAGAAACATTCTGTCCAGCCCAATTGAAGTCTCTATCACATAAGGGACGTAACTTTCACCGGAAGTCTGGTCAAAAAACTGAAGTTTTTTACCGGAATACTCTTCATGTGCTTTTAAGTCAAAGTCTGTTCTTGAATGGATGCCCTCCAGTTCTTTGAAGCCCATGGGGAAATTGAATTCAATGTCACACGCTGCATTAGCATAGTGAGCGGGATTGATGTGATCATGGAATTGATAATTTTCTTCTCCCAGTGCCAGAGATTTGTGCCATTTGATTCTTTTTTCTTTCCATCGTTCATACCACTCCATCTCGCTGCCCGGCTTCACGAAGAACTGCATTTCCATTTGCTCAAATTCCCGCATCCTGAAAATAAACTGTCTGGCGACGATCTCGTTCCTGAAGGCCTTTCCAATCTGAGCGATCCCAAAGGGTGGTTTCATTCTTGAGGTTTTCTGAACATTGAGATAGTTTACAAAGATGCCCTGAGCCGTTTCAGGGCGTAAGTAAATTTTTTCGGCCCCGTCAGCTAATGAGCCTAATTCCGTTGAAAACATCAGATTAAACTGGCGGACATCGGTCCAGTTTTTAGAGCCGGAGACAGGGTCTGCGATCGCTAGTTCCTCAATCAATGCGCTGACGGCAGGAAGATCTCCCGAACCCAGGGCACTGCCCAGGCGATCCTCTATTTCCTTCATTTTCTTTGTGTATCCGACCACTCTTGGGTTGGTAGAAACGAATTGTTCCTTATCAAAGGAACGGCCAAATCTTCCGGCAGCTTTCGTTACTTCTTTGTCAATTTTTCCCTGAACCCCGGCGATATACTCTTCAATCAGAACATCCGCTCTGTATCTCTTTTTTGAGTCTTTGTTATCAATAAGCGGGTCGTTAAAAGCATCAATATGTCCGGAGGCTTTCCAGGTTGCGGGGTGCATAAAAATGGCCGCATCAATACCAACGATGTTTTCATGCATCCGAACCATAGCTGTCCACCAGTATTGTTTGATGTTATTTTTAAGCTCAACACCGTTAGGGCCATAATCGTAAACGGCACCAGGTCCATCATAAATTTCACTTGAAGGATAGATAAAACCGTATTCTTTACAATGAGAGATGATTTTTTTAAGAGCACCTCCTTCTGCTGAATTGCTCATAGGCCGCAAAGATATATTTGAGTGCTGATTATTGGGTTTTGCTTACTTATCAAATTTAAGCTGCATCTCATCAAGGCTTTTAATAGAGCCGACAGCGGTAATCGTATCCCGGATTCTAAGTCTTGTGTAGCCATGCGTAATGATGGTCTGACCTCCCCTTACTACGGACAAAATGATAACATCTGCCGGTAATCTCAAGTCTCTTAGTGTGATACCGTGAAGGTCCGGATTCATCAGTTCGATATCTCTGGTATCCTGCCCCTTTTCCATCCCCAAAAGCAATGAAGCAGCCTGAGGTGAACGAACAAAATGATCAAGCAGGCTTACGATGGCTGTAGAAGGATCAACGATCAGTGAACCAAGGGCATGGAACTTCTGTGAGTTATACCGCCGGTTAAGTCTTACAATGACATCTTTGGTCCCTATTTGCTGATAAATCATTTCTGCAATCTCAAGATTCTCCTCATCGGACAGCATAAGAACGATAGCTTCGGACTTATCTGCCTGGATCGCAATAAACTCTTTGTATGAGCATTTTTTCATGTATCTCACCGGAATCTCCTCCGGCTCTTCAAAGGCTCCCTGCTCTTTCTTTGTTGCAATTTGAACTTCCCAGCCATTTTCTTTCAGTTGTCTTGCGAGTGCCACGGACTGACTTTCATACCCAACAATTATGGCATCCCTTATTCCGTCAAATTCCGGTGTTTGCGCACGGCTTCTATCTTCACCCACCCGATAGATCGCCCACTTGAACAAAGGAGGACCAATGAACTGATTAATAATAATGAGTGCTATAATGACCGTTGCAAACTGCTGACCCCAGGATGGAAAGGTGTTTGCTACCACCGTAGCTAAACCCAATGCGACACCTGCCTGTGTGATGTAAGGCATCCAGCCCAGATGATTAAACTTCGCAGGGTCTTTTGCAAGAAACCCTCCCGTATATCCGCCAATAATCATTGTAAAGATTCTTATTGAAAAAAGAAGCAGGGCTACCCCAATAACTTCAGGGACTACATGCAGTGCGAAAGATGCACCGGTAAGGGTAAAGAAAGCCACATAAACAGGGGTTCCCGTATCTTTTAGTATTTTAAGAAATTCCGGCCTTGAGGTGCTGTAATTCGTGACATGGAAGCTTGCCAGTATGCACACTAAAAGAGGTTCTAGGAATATTTTATGTCCGAACTCGGTTTTAGTGTAATCTGCTATCTGATGCGAAAAGTAATAAGCAGAATATCCTGCGATCAGGATAAATAATACTTTGATCACTCTTCTGATGCTCCATTTTAAAACAGTCCTGAGAAAAAATCCATAAACATAAAAGCCCACAGCGAAGGATAAGCCCAGTTCAATGAGGAGAATCAGAAGCTCCATGTATTTAAAATCCTGACCTTCAATCAAAACCTGCGATAGTGAAAGGCAGATTGAAAAAAGAACAATGACCAGAAAATCCTTCACCACTGTTACGCCCATTACCGTTTGGACAAAGGGGCCTTTAGCCCTGAGTTCGTTGATGACGGCAATGGCTGAGGCCGGAGATCGAGCTACAAAAACGGCCGCTGTAAGTATCGAAACAGAAACTTTTGCAGCATCATTCAGTCCCGCCATGTACGGGATATAGCTTGCTGCAAAGTATATCAAAACCGATCCCAGCACAAAAGTCACCACTAATTGACCGAATGTGTTCCATTTGATGGAATGTATTCTGCTCCTTAGTTCTTTAAAGTAAAGCTCTGCACCTGCGGCGAAAGCGATAAAAGAAAGAGCGACTTCATTGATGAAGCTGAGCGATGACTTTGCGCCGACAGGAATCAATCCAATTACATACGGGCCGGTGATTATGCCTGTAAAAATCAGTCCCGTAATCAAAGGCAGTCTGATTTGTTGAAACTTTCTGGCTATTTGATTCGCAGCAATAGAAACGACAGAAAAGCCCGTGATAAGCAATATGATTTCGTGGTTTACATTAGGCATAAGTCGCTAAACTAATCTGAGTTTCATGTAATAATAAGCACCAAAGCGATAAATCGGATGATTGGGTACTTTAAAACTCATTTTAAGCGAAGACTTCTTCCTTCCTCGGAGACCCCTCCGGCAAGCTGCTAAACAATTCCAAGACAAAAATTTCTCAAAAAAAAGAAAAAAAATATAAACCTTGTATAACAATTCAAAAAAAATTGGAGGTGTACTACAAAGTATGATAGTTTAAATATGCCCGTAATTGATGTAATAAAAAGCTAATTCAAAGGCTTTGATATGATTTTCCATCTTTTTTGAGAAACAACACGTTCGCCTAAAGGCTCTCCTGATCCGGTGCCTTAACCGACAGTTGTTTCCTTCAATGCCCTTAGTGCCCCTCTTTGCCTATCACGTGATGGGTGTCACTAAATGCCCGCTTAAAACGCTTCCAATTATCCGTCAATAGCCCGCCCCATTTTATGCCTAGTGCCTCCATTTTACACCATAAATCTCTGACAGTCTTTGTATTACGTTTGCCAAAGACCCAGGCAACGATCTCTCCACTCTCCCGATGATAAGCATAAATTAACCAGAGTTTATGACGCTTCTTGCCTACATAAGTCCAAAACTCATCGACTTCCAATTTATCGTAAAAGCTATGCTTGGGTTGGAGAACTACCTGCTATTTTTCTAAGGTTTTTAACACTTTCGCTAAGCGAGATGTTCAAAATAACGCTTATAGCTCTGATATCGCAACCTCTCACCAACATCCTAGTAATCAGGGTAATCGTGTTAGAATGAGCTCCTTTATAGCTCAAAGCATGGTCGCCGATAAACTGGCGAGAGCAGGCATTACATAACTAATTTTGCTTTTTAGCTTTTTTCTTCCCGTTTTTAACTACATTTGTACTCTTACATTGAGGGCAGGTTAGTGTGATTTGTATTTTCATTAGCTTTAGAAATTAATTTTTACGCAAATTTACACTAACTTGTTCTTTTTGAACAAGTTATAAATCATACTTTTTGGAACAGTATCGTTTTTTGCAATTGTGATGATGCTCGTATCAGTAATTTTTTTAAATACTTTGCGGAGAATTTTAAAGAATTAGGTCTTAAAAAACTAATATCTGCTTGTTATAAAAAACAAGAACGTGATTTATTTAATACCGAAGGATCAGTAAACGGTTCCTTCTATGAATATACAGGAACGAAAGAAAATAAAATCAAGCCAAGTTCAAAAGATATTATTTATTTTAATGGAGACGGAGATTTCCGAAGTGTTGAAAGCATAGAATTGCTAAAACAATCTGATATTATTGTTACAAACCCACCTTTTTCGCTATTCAGAGAATTTGTTGCTCAATTAGTAAAAAACGACAAGAAATTTTTAATTATAGGCAACATTAATGCAATTACTTATAAAGAAATATTTAAGTTAATCAAAGAAAATCAAGCTTGGTTAGGTATAAATCTTGGTAGAGGTATTTCCGGATTTATTGTTCCCGAACACTACGAACTTTACGGAACAGAAGCTAGAATTGATAATTTTGGAAATAGAATAGTTTCACCAAACAATTGTTTATGGTTGACCAATTTGGACAATTTTAAAAGACACGAAGATATTGAATTGACAAAGAGATATTTTGGAAATGAAACTGAATATCCTCAATATGACAATTACGATGGTATTAATGTTAATAAAACCAAAGACATCCCTTTAGATTACAAAGGTTATATGGGAGCTCCTATAACGTTTTTACATAAATTCAATCCTGAACAGTTTGAGATAATAAAGTTCAAAAAAGGAAATGATGATAAAGATTTATCTATAAATGGAAAATGTCCATATTTCAGAATTTTAATAAAAAATAAACGAATACAAACTGAATCTGTTGATTTAACTAAAAAGAAAAAAAGCCAGCAGGTAACAAAGGCTATACGTAATTTGGGAATTAGTGATAGTCAGCAAGCCTAGGCAAGTAAATAACATTCGCAGTAAATTGAAAATTAATCGTTTTAAAAGCCCAAACTACGAATAGCTAAACTGGTATATGGCTCCACTGCGAGCTAATCATCTGCGAAAATCAGCGACATCTGCGGGCAAACAATTACCAAAAATTGCACAATAAAAAGAGGTAACAATAACCCTGCGTGCGGCAAAAGATGAGTAGCCGGCAGGCAGCAACGATATAGTATGTTTTGTGGATATGTGTGTGCTTCAGATTCTTCCTGTCATCCGTATAGAGAGAAATATCTGATTATCCATTTACGATCCGAAAGGGGAAGTTAAATCCTTGCAGCCATAAAAAGGCTCAAATCTTTGTAGCCCAAGTTGAATCGTTTTGCAATATTCAGGTTGGTGAGTGTTCCATTGTAAGAATAAACACCTTTTTGTAGCCATGGCTTTTGATAGATCATTTCGTCAAACCCTCCCATCTCTCCGGCTTCCTGCAATATTGGCATAAATATATTTGAGATTGCTAAAGAAGCAGTCTGCGCAACTCTCGAAGCAATGTTTGGAACACAATAATGTATTACTTCGTGTCTTACAAATACGGGATTATCATGGCTGGTCATCTCAGAGGTCTCAATGCAGCCACCCTGATCAATACTTACATCAATGATCACCGATCCCGGCTTCATTTCCATCACCATATCCTCACTTATGATGATTTTGTTTTTCCCCCTTTCCATTCGTATTGCACCTACAATAACATCTGCTTCTCTTGCTTCCTTACCAAGTAGCGAAGCATCAAATGTAGAAGTATGTATTTCATGCCCAATGGTATGTTTTAGCCTCCTCATTTTGTAAATGTTATCATCAAAAACACGTACTTCAGCTCCATGACCAAGCGCAGCCCTTGCTGCAAATTCGGCAACTGTACCTGCACCAAGGATCATCACTTTTGTTGGAGGCACCCCGGTAATACCTCCAACAATAATACCCCTGCCATTATTAGCACTACTTAGATATTCCGCTGCAATAATCATCACATTACTTCCTGCAATTTCACTCATTGCTCTTACCAGAGGAAGCCCGCCTTCATTGTCTTGAATAAATTCATACCCTATTGCGATGAGCTTTTTCTTATTGATTGCTTCTAAATATTTTACCTTTTGTTTCCCAACCTGAAAAGCTGAAAGTAACGTACTTCCGGGCTTCATTAATTCGATTTCTTTCAAAGAAGGAGGTTCTACTTTTAAAATCGTATTGCATTCAAAAACCTTCTTAGCACTGTACACTACTTGAGCTCCGGCTTCACTGTATTCCTGATCAGAAAAGTTTGACGGAATACCTGCTTCACTCTGGATGATAATTTCGTGACCACTTGCAACCAGCACTCCAACTGAAGCCGGTTTAAGGGGAACTCTTTTTTCCTGCTTTGCTACTTCTCGTGGAACTCCTATCTGTAAAGCATTTGGTTTTTTGGCTGTTTTGGCCGGAACTTCCTGCGGATAAAGATTCTGCTCTCCAGCCAGTTGGGCAAATCCGGGTTTTGAGATGTCATTCATTCAGGTATTGCGGTTAGCGATCGGGCTTTATCACTTACTAAATTAATGTTTATTTTTAGGTAATCTTCAGGCAGTAGCGGTACTATCAACCCCGGCCATTCTATCAGACAAAGCTCGCCCGAGTAAAGATAATCCTCAACTCCAATATCAATTGCTTCTTCAATACTTTTCAAGCGATAGCAATCGAAATGATAAATAATTCCTTTTTTTTTGCTTTCATACTCATTTATAATTGAAAATGTAGGTGAACTCACTTTATCAACAACAAGCAACTCCTTCCCTATTTCTTTAATTAGGGTAGTTTTACCTGAGCCTATTTCGGCATAAAAGCACCAGACATTTAGATTCTCAAAGTTTAAAATTAACTTTCTTGCAATCTCTTGCAACTCTGCTTCCATATAGTATGGAATGTTCATTTGGTGCCCAACACTACTAATGGAATTAGCATTTCTTCCATTGATATACCGCCATGCTGAAAGGTATCTTTGTAGTACCTCACATAGTGATTGAAATTATTAGGATATGCAAAAAAATGATCCTCAAGAGCAAAAACAAATGTGCTACTTATGTGAGGTTTTGGTAATCCTATTTTTTCTGCATTTCTGTGAAAATAAACCTTCTCTTTATTGAAAGCTAAGTTATTTCCTACCTTATACCTAAGATTTGTATTGGTTTTTCGATCTCCCACAATTTTCTGAGCTTTAATTACCCTGATCGTCCCATGATCTGTTGTAATCGCTACCTTAACTCTTTGGTTTGACAGAGCCTTCAAAATATCATACAGAGATGAATGTGTAAACCATGATTTTGTAATAGAGCGGTAGGCGGACTCATCAGGTGCCAGTTCCCGGATCATTTGCATATCCGTTCTGGCATGTGAGAGCATATCCACGAAGTTAAAAACAATGGCGTTCAATCTGTTTGACATTAGATTGGAAATACCTTCACTTAGATGTTTACCCTCATCAGGTTTCAAAATTTTATAGTAAGAAAAGCGTTCTTTTATTCTATTTCTTTCAAGATTAGATGCTAAAAGCTCCTCTTCGAACTGATTTTTTTTATCATCGCTCTCCTCATCAATCCAGAGATCAGGAAAACGATTTGCTATTTCAAAAGGAGTAAGTCCGGCAAATAATGCGTTTCTGGCATAGGAGGTCGTGGTGGGCAGGACAGCGTAGTAAAGTTCTTCCGATTCTATTGAAAAAAGTTCAGCAATATCAGGTTCAATGATTTTCCATTGATCAAATCTTAAGTTATCAATTACGATTAAAAAAACCGGATCATCCTGAATTAAGGGAAATATTCTGTTTTTAATTAAATAATGAGATAGCAGGGGCCGATCAATATCCGGATCGCTGATCCAACTCTCGTAATTTTTCATTATAAAGTCAGAAAAATTGCCCTCTGCCTCAACTTTCTGAGCATTTAATACCTCTGCCATGCTCTTATCCTCGGTTCCATCTATCTCCATCTCCCAATAGACTAATTTTTTATATATCTCCGCCCAATCTTCGTGATTCTGGGCTTCCATTACATTCATGGAAAGTTTTTGAAATGCTCTCTGGTAACTTAAATTCGTTTTCTCAGAAATAATTCGTTTATTGTCCAGAATTTTTTTTACTGACAGTAATACCTGATTTGGATTCAACGGCTTTATCAAATAATCAGCAATTTTAGCTCCGATGGCCTCCTCCATAATTTCCTCTGCCTCGTTTTTGGTGATCATCACAACCGGCAGATTAGGATGAGTAGATTTGATATAATTTAATGTTTCAAGCCCGCTCATCCCCGGCATATTTTCATCTAGAAAGACAATGTCAAAATGATTGTGATCAATTTCTTCAAGTGCATCAGACCCACTGTTTACCGGAGTAAGGTTATAGCCCTTTTGTTCAAGAAATAAAATGTGCGGTTTTAGTAATTCTATTTCATCGTCCGCCCACAAGATTTTATATTGCTGCATAATTACTGCTAATTAAATCACTTAATCCCTTGAACAAAAGGAAAATCCTAAATGATCCGATTTACGGATTTATAAATATCCCAAATGATCTCTTATTTGATATTATTGAACATCGTTATTTTCAGCGATTAAGGAGAATAAAACAACTAGGTCTTTCTGATTTTGTTTACCCGGGAGCATTGCATACCCGCTTTCACCACGCACTTGGTGCAATGAACTTAATGAGAAGAGTTTTAAATTCTCTGGAAGAAAAGGGAATTGATATTTCCGATGAAGAACGAAAGGCCGGTTTGTTAGCAATTCTCCTTCATGATATAGGTCACGGACCCTTTTCGCATACCTTAGAATTTTCTCTATTCAAGAAAATCAGCCATGAACAAGTAAGCATTTGGATGATGGAAAGGCTTAATAACGAGTTTAATGGCTCTTTAGACCTTACAATTAAAATTTTCAAAAATCAATACAGCCGATCATTTTTCCATCAATTGGTATCAAGCCAATTAGACATCGACCGATTAGATTATTTGAAAAGAGATTCGTTCTTTACCGGGGTCTACGAGGGAGCTATCGGTTCTGAACGCATTATAAAGATGCTAAACGTAATCAGTGAGCAATTGGTAGTGGAAGAAAAAGGCATTTACAGTATTGAAAACTTTTTAAGTGCAAGACGACTGATGTACTGGCAGGTTTATTTGCATAAAACAGCCGTAAGTGCCGAAGTAATGCTCATAAAGCTTATTGAAAGAGCAAAAAAATTGGTTCAGGCAGGCCGAGATCTAATGGCTACTCCCGCACTAAGCATTTTCCTTAAAAGAAATATTACCACAAGAGATTTTGAAGAAGACCCGGATATACTGGAAGTCTATGCTAAACTGGATGACAGTGATATTTGGGGTTCCATCAAGTTTTGGCAAAACCATGAAGACATCGTTTTGAGAATGCTAAGTCAAATGCTGTTGGAAAGAAGATTGCTGGGCATCTCTTTCTCTAATGATGAAGTTGGAAGAGTAGTTACAGATAACCTTACCCAAAAAGTGATGAATCGGTGGAAAATAAATAAAGAAGAGGCCTCTTTTTTTATCAAGACCGGATTCGTTAGCAATTCGGCTTACATTTCATCCGGTCAATCCATAAAGATTTTGCGCAAAAACGGCAGTGTGGTTGATATTGCAGAAGCCTCTGATTTGCCGAATATTAAAGCAATGCGCCAAATCGTGAAAAAACATTACCTATGTGCACCGAAATCAATTAAACAGCTTTGAACATACGTGCTGAGTTTATCGGAAAAAGATATGGGAAAAATTGGGTTTTTAGAAATCTGAATTTTGAGGTCATTAAAGGTTCTAAGGTTGCATTGACAGGGAAGAATGGCTCCGGAAAATCTACCCTTTTGCAAATTTTGAGTGGTTATCTGACCCCCTCAGAGGGAACTGTAATATACAGTAATAAAAAAGCAGATATGAAAAAGCCGAATGCTGCCTACATTGGACCTTACACGGAAATAATAGAAGAGATGACCGTAAGAGAATTTTTGTCCTTTCACGCTCATTTCAAAAAACCATTAATAAATATAGATGAGATGGCTCGGAAAGCTTCTCTGCCTCTTGATAAGTTTATATCAGAGCTCTCCACGGGAATGAAACAACGCGTTAAACTGATAACAGCATTCCACTTCGAAAACGAAATAATTTTTATGGATGAGCCTACTGCAAACCTTGACAACGAGGGATTTGTTTGGTGGAAAGAGGAAATTCAACAACTGGAAAGTACTTTTTTACTGGCTTCTAATGACAAAACGGAAAGTTCTAATTGTATGTTAAAAATAAATTTAAAAAAAAATGCTTAACAGATAATTTATTAGAAATTATTCAGTTATATTTGTAGCAATAATTAAAAAAGGGTTATACCTTTGTACAAATTAGTAACAATAACAGATTAATAACACTAACAAAATTACATTATGAAAAGAGTATTGAATTTATTTATGGTCTTAGTTTTTGTTTCCCCACTTGTTTTTACGTCATGCGGCGGAGATGATGATGGAGGACCTGAACAGACTAAAGCCGAAAAAAATGCTTTAGTTCTGAATGGTACATGGACTGAAGACACAAGAGCAAACCTTGGCATAAAATTTAATAATGGAGATGCAGAAGGTGACTGGTCCGGTTTCAGACTGACCTTCAGTAATGCTACTAAGGATGGCGGTAAATATGCTGTAACCGGTATTTCCGATCGTTACGAATCCGGGATATGGAAAGCTACCGGTACTTGGAAATTTGATGATAATGCAGTGAATATTGTTCGAGATGACGGGGTTAGCATGGCTTTAACAATACCTGAAACAACTGTAGAATTAGTTGGTGATGAAATTGTACATACCTTGACACTTGTGTTTACAATACCTGACAGTGGGAGCAGGTTATCCGGAATTTCCGGTGAAGAATGGATATTCCATTTGAAAAGACCGATTTGAAAAGACCGACTAACTAGATAGATCTTAAATAACAAAAAAGCGGCATAAAGCCGCTTTTTTTATTTCCTAATGGGTATTCATTCAATTTTTGTAATTCATTGGGGATAACTTCAGGTAATTTATCTTTGCATTGTGCAACTAGAGGATAAATATTTCTTTCGAGGGAGGTGTATCACAAAGGATGGAAGTTTAAATATGGTCATAATTGATGTAATAAAAGGCTAATTCAAAGGCTTTGATATGATTTTCCATCTTTTTTGAAAAACAACATATTCGTCTAAAGGCTCGTCTTATTCGGTGCCTTAACCGACAGTTATTGCCTTCAATGCCCTTAGTGCCCGCCTTGCCTATCAGGTGGTGGGTGTTCCTAAATACCCGCTTAAAACTTTTCCATTTATCCGTCAATAGCCCGCCCCATTTTATGCCTAGTGTCTTTATTTTACGCCATAACGCCGTGACTGTCTTTTCATTGCGTTGGCCAAAGACCCAGGCAACGATCTCTCCACTCTTCCGATGATAAGCATAAATCAACCATTGTTTATGGCTCTTCTTACCTACATACGTCTGGAACTCATCCACTTCCAATTTATCGTAAAAACTACGCTTGGGCTGTAGGGTTACCTGCTGTCTTTCTAAGGTCTTCAATACTTTTCCAAGCGATATACCCAAAATAACGTTTATAGCTCTGAGCCCACAACCTCTCACCAACATCCTTATAATCAGGGTAATAGTGGTAGAATGAGCCCCTCTATAGCTCAAAGCATGGTCGCCGATAAACGGGCGGGAGCAGTCGTTACATAAATAGTTTTGCTTTTTAGTTTTTTTCCATTTTTAACGATATTTGTATGCTTACACTGAGGGCAGGTTAGTGTGATTTGTATTTTCATCAGTTTTGAAAATTAATTTTTACGCAAGTTTATGCTAACTTGTTCTTTTTGAAGAAGTTATAAATCGTATTTTTTGGAACAGTACCCAAAAATTTTATGATTGATTTGATAGTTAAGTATTTTTGAACCATGAAAAAAATATCGTTACTCGTCATCACAGTTGTGGTACTTACGTCATGTAGTTCTCCGTCGAATGAGAATGATCGACCTGCGACCTCAACTGACTCTCCTGATATTTCCTCTGCCGTCTGGATTGGTAACTGGAAGGCAGAGTGGGAAACACCTCCTGATTCTTACCCTGATTTGAAGGATATGGAGTTCTACATGAATGGAAGATTCGTGTTTTCAAAGGATAGCCTTACTGTTATCAATAACGGATATCCCGGATGTATTTTTGCTGCCGACACATTAAAGCATACTCAATCCTGGAAGGTCTCAAATGATACGCTGGTTTCTTACAACGACACCTCCACTCCGGGAATGATTTATAAAGTAAAATCCTTATCTGAAAATGGCATTGAACTACAGCTAATGGAAGATATTTTTGTTACACTCACGAAATAACATGATTCTCTCAATAAAAAATCTATTTTTAAATACAAAAAGTTTTCTTTAACTTGGTTAAAAATTAAATTCCCATGAAAAAGTTTTTGACCATCATCGGTGCATTTATTTTCTTATTGATTGCAACGATCATCGTCTTGCCCATCATTTTTAAAGATGATGTTAAAAATGCTTTGGATGAAGCCATGGAAGAAAATCTGAATGCCCGAGTATTTTATGATGTTAATCAATTTGGACTGTCTCTTATTAAAAGTTTTCCGGACTTCACCGTTAGTATGGGAGGTTTTGGTATTGTCGGAGTTGATGAATTTGAAAAAGACACGCTGGTTTCCGTTGGATCCTTTGAAGTAACAATAGACATAACGTCGATTATTTCAGGAGATCAAATCAAAATAAAAGAGATTCTCCTAAACAATCCTAAAATACTAGTTCTTGTGTCGGAAGATGGAAAAGCTAACTATGATATTGCGAAAGCATCAGAGGAGGAAGTTGAGGCGGTAGAAGAAACAAATGAAGAAGTATCGGAAACTACCGATAGTGAGTTCAGCATAGGGATAGAAAAATGGGCAATTGTAGACGGGCAAGTTATATACACTGATCTTTCAATGAATTTTTACACCCGTCTAACCGGGTTGAACCACGAAGGATCGGGTGACTTTACACTTGATATTTTTGATCTTACGACTAACACTGTGATAGAATCGGTGTCTTTAGGTTATGACGGAGTAGAGTACGCTTCCAATAAAAAAATAGAAGCAGATGTCACACTTAATATGAACCTTCCTGAAATGCAGTTCAAATTTAAAGACAATCAAATTGCAGTAAACGATTTTGCTATTTCTGCAAATGGCGACATTAAAATGGCGGGAGACGACATTGACATGAATATCACATTTGAGGGGAGGGATATTAACCTAAAGAGTATTTTATCGCTAATTCCGGGAGTCTATGAAGAATACCTGGATGGTGTAACAGCCGATGGCATCATCAATTTTGACGGACTTGTGAAAGGCACATTTAATGAAAATAGTATGCCTAAAGTAGCAGCAAACCTCTCCATTGATAATGGAAGTATCAGATATTCGGCTTATGACATTCCAATTGATGAGATCAACATAAAAACCGATTTCGATTATCCATCGGCTGATTTAAGAGAAACCCGCTTCAATATTAACCAGCTTTCCATGCTTGTAGATGGTGAGAAATTCGAGTCTTACTTAAAGTTTAAAGACCTGGAAAACTATACTTGGGATTTTGGATTTGACGGTAATGCGGATTTGGAAAAAATTACCAGGATTGTACCTTTAGAAGGAATGGAATTAAAGGGTAAAATCAATGCAGGCTTGAGATCATCCGGTAAAATGTCAGTTGTAGAAGCAAAAAAATACCAAGACCTCCCCACCGAGGGCAGCCTCACCGTTAGTGATTTTTACTTTGCTTCTGCTGATCTTCCTCAGGGTTTGGGCATTTCAAAAGCCAATTTGACTTTTAATCCCGAAGAGATCATATTAAGACAGTTCTATGCTACATCCGGGAGCTCTGATTTTTCGCTGACAGGAAAAATCAGCAGTTACATTGGTTTCGTACTTTCCGAAAATGAATTGCTTACCGGAGCGCTTGATCTTCAATCAAATCTTTTAGATATCAACGAGTTTATTCCTGAAAGTGACGTTACTGAAGAAGAAGTCCCGGAGGATACCTCATCTATGGAAGTAGTTAAAATACCGGAGAATATTGATTTCACATTTTCCTCAACTATAAAAAAAATTGCTTTCTCCGATCTTGATCTCAATAACTTCAATGGAAAAGTCGTAATTAGAGATGGAGTAATTGTACTTGAAGAGAATTCTTTCAATATGATGGATGGTACTCTTGAGATGACCGGTTCTTATGTCACCAAAAACTTAGATCAACCTAAATATGATTTGGCTTTCAAAATTAAAGAGCTCTCAATTGCAAATGCTTTTGAGTCGTTCTCTACTGTTCAGCAGTATGTCCCTATAGCAAAGCAAGTGACTGGTAAGTTTTCCACTGAATTTACAGCAAACGGTTTACTTGGAAGTGATATGACACCTATTATGGACGTAATCAATCTTGACGGACTTGTAAATATTGCGCAAGCTACGCTTAACAGCGGCAGTTTTGTGAATAAATTAAATTCGCTTACTGCATTAAAATCCGGATCAAACTCTTCCGGTATAGAAAAATCAGTCTCACTTAAAGATGTTCTTGTTAAGGCAGCAATAAAAGACGGAAGACTTTTTGTCGAACCCTTCAACCTTGAAGTGCAGGGACAAAAAGCCACTATCGGAGGAAGCAATACACTGGACGGCAAATTGAACTACTCCATGTTGATAAAAGAAATACCTACCGGAGCGGTTGGAAATGCCTTGAATAGTGCGGTGAGTTCATTGACCGGAGGTAAGAGTCTCATTTCAAATAAAATGGATATAGATATTGGAATTGGAGGGACTTACGACGATGTGAAAGTAAGTTTGTTGAGTGCCAGCCCCTCCGGTTCAGATGGACAATCTTCTGCCACTAAAGCATTTAAACAGCAGATTACGTCTAAAGTAGATGAAGAAAAAGCAAAGGCTGAGGCCGATTTAGCTAAGAAAAAAGCCGAGGCTGAAGCTAAAGCCAAGGCCGCAGAGGAGAAAGCAAAAGCTGACCTTGAAGTAAAGAAAAAAGCCGTTCAGGATTCTATAAAAGCCGCTGAAGCAGCCGCAAAGAAAAAACTGAAAGAAGACGCAAAAAAGAAAGTTAAAAGTCTTTTCAAAAAGGGCGGCGGGAATTAAAATCACCATCTTTGCAGTTCCTGCATCCTATGAGCATCTAACTTTAGGAAAACAAAGAGCAAAATTGTAAATGCCCACAGAGATGAACCTCCATAGCTGAAAAAGGGAAGAGGAATTCCTACCACCGGAAATAATCCTATTGTCATCGCAATATTTATACTGAAATGGAAAAAGATTATTGATACCACAGAATAGCCAAAAACCCTTGCAAAAGATGATTTCTGTCGTTCTGTCAGAAAAATTAACCTCAGAAGAAATGTTACAAAAAGAAATATCAGCAAGCTACTTCCTATCCATCCATGCTCTTCACCAATCGTGCAAAAAATGAAATCTGTAGATTGTTCCGGCACAAAATCGAATTTTGTTTGAGTCCCCTCTAAAAATCCTTTCCCGAATAAGCCTCCGGATCCAATAGCTATTTTGGATTGGTTTACATTCCAACCAATCCCTAGCGGGTCAATATTTGGATTGACAAGAGAGAGTACCCTTTTCTGTTGATAAGGCTTCAAAACATCAGATAATATAAAGTCCACACTTCTGATCATTAGCACTACGACTACTCCGGTGACTATTATAATCATAATGCGTTTTGATTCTTTCGTATTTAACCCAATTGCAAGCAAAATGGCTATTGAGACAATAACGAGTAACAGCGTTTGATTTAAGAGTAATGTGAGTAAAAAAATCAGCAACAGACCGGATACTGACATTAAAATCACAATCGGCATGCCTTCCATAAACAGGGGAATTATCAATGCAGCAAAAACCAGTGCCGTACCAATATCTCCCTGCAATGCGATTAGCACCATAGGAACCGCAATCAAAAGCAGTGCTACTATCAAAGATTTTAAGTTTTCCAATTTAGTATCGGCTTTCCCAATGTACCTGGCAAGAACAAGGGCTGTGGCAAATTTTGCAAACTCTGATGGCTGCAACCCAAAGCTGCCAACACCTATCCAGGATTTAGAACCGGCGACCTCTTTTCCACCAATAAGTACAAAAACCAATAAGGCAAGGATGACACCGTAAATGATGTAAGCAAATGAATCAAAAAATTTATAGTCAAATAAAAAAACAGCTGCTATCAAAATTCCTGAGGTACAAATCCATACAAACTGCCTGCCGGCACTCGTTGAGAAATCAAAAATTCCCAATTCTAAATCCGGATTATAATTGGCAGCATAGATGTTCATCCAGCCTAGCATCACCATAGCCCCAAAGAGAAGTATTGTTACCCAATCAATTTTCTGCGATAGTGATTCCTGACGCATTACCGGATAAATATCTTTTTTCCATTACATAATCTTCAAGCCACGGTCGGGATATCTCACCGAAAATGTACCTCTCAGCCAGTAAGCTGGCCACGCTCACTGCTGCACGTCCACCCTGCCCGGCATTCTCTACAAAAGCTACAATGGATATCTGAGGTTCATCTAACGGAGCAAAGCCCATAAACCCGGAGTGGTCCTCACCATGAGGGTTTTGGATAGTGCTTGTCTTTCCAGCCAATCTTAAACTATCCATATAACCTCTTATGCCGGAGCCGGAATTGATTACCTTCTCCATTCCGTCCAGAACTGTTTCATACAAGTCAGCTGAGAACGGGAGCGTTCTTTTTTTAACATTCGGATTGGGCGAATTACCGATGCTGTCTACAACGTGTGGAGTTATATAGTAACCACGGTTGGCTAAAATTGCTCCAAGGTTAGCCATTTGTAAAGGTGTAACCAAAAGTTCTCCCTGTCCGATGCTTAGTGATGCAATATTAGAATATTTCCAACGCCCTACTCCATAAAGTTTATCATACCACTCTATACTTGGAACATTTCCATTAATCTCATTTGGCATATCCACACCTAGTTTTTCTCCAAGCCCAAACTCTGCTACATAATTCCTCCATTTCTCAAACCCAATCCTAGCATCAAGAAACTGACTTTCTTCTACACCTTGCTCTACCATCCTTTTCATAATCAAATAGAAATAGTTGTTTGAAGATTTCTGAATAGCTCTCGTCATTGTATAGGGGCCGGGAGGAGCCAAATCTCCTATATTGGAACCATCCGTTGTTATTATTTCATTAGAATCTACTACCTGTTCATGCATAGCAATGACCCCTTGTATGGTCTTAAACATAGAACCCGGCGGGTATCTCGCTTGCAATGGTCTGTTAAATAAAGGCTTATTTTCATTTTGCTCCAAAAAGGGGAAATTCTTACTAAGATTTTTCCCGCTTAAAAGCTGAGGGTCATAAGACGGTGCTGAAACCAGAGTTAATATTTTTCCACTTTGCGGCTCAATCGCAACCACACTACCCACTTTTCCATTCATCAGCCTCTCTGCGTATTGTTGCAATTCAAGGTCTATCGTCAAACGTAAATCTTTTCCTGCGACAGACACTGTATCAAAATCTCCATCTTTATAAACATCCTTTATTATACCTTGCACATTCACTATTTTATAGCTTACACCTCTTCTTCCTCTGAGCATGGCTTCGTATGATTTTTCTATTCCTCCGATTCCAATATAGTCGCCGGATTGATAGTAACCACTGTTGTCATTTCTTAAAAATCTTGAACTTACCTCACCTACATAACCGAGCACGTTTGCCATTGATTCGGTGTTGTACGACCGGATAGTCCTGGGCAAAACATAGAAACCCGGATAATTGATCAATTGATCCTGAACTTTCGCAAAAAGTTCATCAGAGATTTGCTCTTGAAATTTGGAAGCAAGAATCATTGAGTACTTTTTGGCTTTTGAAATTTTCTCACGAAACTCCTCGGCCGTGATTTCCAGGAGTCTGCAAAACCTGGCAGTATCTACAATATTGACCTCTTTGGGAATAACCATCAAATCATAAACAGGAGAATTAAATGTTATTAAGCTGTCATTCCTGTCATATATAAGTCCTCTAAATGGGTATTGTATCGTTTTTTGAATGACGTTATTTTCAGCAGCGATCTTATAATTTTCCTCAATTATCTGAATATAAAAAAGCCTCGTAATAAAAATAATTGCTGTTAAAACAATAAGGAACTTTATAATAAAAGATTTTTCAGTCATATTCTCTTACTGTTCAACTTCACTAAAAGGTTTATTGCGAATATGATGATAAAGCTAAATATTGCACTATACAATATTCTGGCAAATAGACTTCCAAATAAATGAAGCCCCCCATTCTCAACAGTAAACAGAATAAAATGATGAACAAAAATCAGAGGAAATAAATATCCAAAGAAACCTGTCCTCCTTAAAGTAGCTACATTCAGGTTGGTAAATCCCTGCCATTCATCATTAATCACCATTAGCCAAAAATTCCGTATAAACATTACAAATACACAAGCTGAAGCATGAATACCCGGAGTATTTGTGAATACATCTACAAAAAGTCCGGAGCAAAAACCAATAAACATTAAGTAAGATCGACTCAATTTTGTAGGAAGCAAAAGAATGAAGCCTACATAGAAAAAGCCGAATGCTTTATTAAAAAGTGTAACTCTATAGATAAGAGGTAGTTGCAACAGCATCATAAAAATGAAGTTGAGGACCAGTTCTCTTATATTAATTCGGTTCATGGGTACTGAAGAGAATCCTTTTCATTTTTTAACAAATCATTAATTACATACAGATTTTTTAGCGAGGTAAAATCCGTAGCTAGTTTGATCTTAGCTTCATAAAATGTCATCTCCTCAGACAATTCAAATTCTTCAATAACTCCTATAAGAATGTTCTCGGGAAACACTGAGTTAAATCCCGAAGTAACTATTGTATCTCCCTTCTTTATTGATATATGCCTGGGAATGTACTTCAAACTTGCTTTATCGTAATCCTCCTGATCCCATTGAACGGTAGCCTTTGTGTTGGTTCTCTTGATAAGAGAAGAAACCAGAAGGTTTGGATGCAGCAGGGAATATACGGTTGCAAAATTCTTAGAAACCGATTTTACCTGACCGACAACGCCGCTTGAAGAGATCACACCCATACCGGGTTCAATGGAATCCCTCTCTCCTGCTGAAATGGTTATATAATTTATACTTCGGCTAAATGTACTATTTATCACATTAGCGCGGGTAATGGAGAACCGTCCAATCGTGTCTTTATAAGAGAGTGGCTTTTGCTTTAGTAAGGTTAGTTGCTGTAGAAGTTTCTCGTTTTCATTTACAAGTTTTTCATTGATTTCAGCTAACTGAAAATAGCCGGAAACGTTGTTTGATACTTGAAAAATTGAAGCGGCCAGCTCATTGCTGGAGTTCAAAAATGAAGCATTGTATCTCCTATTGTAAACAATGAGCAGCCAGATGCTCAATATCTCCAGAACCAAGAAGAGACCTGTTTCTCTACGTTTATAAAGAAAATCTAATAGTCGCTTCATTTAGATTTAAGTCATCAATACGGATTTGTAATGACTTAGATTTTTTAATGCTGCTCCCGTACCCCTAACAACGGCTCGTAAAGGGTCTTCAGCGATATGAATGGGAAGCTTAGTCTTCATGGAAAGCCGTTTGTCTAACCCTCTTAACATAGCACCACCTCCTGTCAGGTAGATACCATTATCGTAAATGTCGGCTGATAATTCCGGGGGTGAAATTTCTAAAGCCTTCAGGACTGCCTCCTCAATCTTAGATACAGATTTATCAATTGCAAAAGCAATCTCAGAATATGATATTTTAATAACTTTTGGAATCCCCGTCATTAAATCACGCCCTCTGATCTCAAAGTCTTCAGGAACCTCTTCCAATTCAGTTAATGCCGACCCTACTTCAATTTTAACTTTTTCTGCCGTTCTTTCTCCGATTAGAAGATTATGCTGCCTTCTCATGTAATCCAATATGTCCTTATTAAAGGAATCTCCGGCTACCCGAATAGATTGATCACAAACAATTCCACTTAAAGCAATGACTGCGATTTCGGTAGTTCCACCACCTATGTCCACGACCATACTACCGACCGGCTGATCAATATCAATTCCTATGCCTATGGCTGCTGCTATTGGCTCATGAATCATATAAACTTCTTTTGCTCCTGCATGCTCCGCTGAATCCCTTACGGCTCTTTTCTCTACTTCAGTGATCCCTGAAGGGATGCATATAATCATCCGATGAGATGCAGGTATAAAGCTCTTTTTACCTTTATCTATCATTTTGATCATTCCTCGAATCATGTGTTCTGCAGCATGAAAGTCTGCAATCACTCCATCTTTAAGCGGACGGATTGTTTTAATATTTTCATGGGTTTTCTCATGCATCTGCATAGCTCCACGACCAATAGCCAGTATTTTATTATTGTTTTTATCGATCGCAATAATTGATGGCTCATCAACCACAACCTTATCTTTACTAATAATCAGTGTGTTAGCTGTTCCTAAATCAATCGCAATATCACTTTGGAAAAAATCAAAAAGACCCATTAGTACTCGTCAAAATTTCAGCACGAATTTAAGTTTGATTTGGCATAAAAACTAAGCCATAATCAGATGTCTGAAATATTAATCAGGAAGCAGCGGCCTTTGCCTGTAAATTCTTAAGTGTTCTTAACCTGGAACGAAGCTCGTTAATCGTTTCCTTAGACAACTCCATATAAATTCTAAAACTTTCATTTGCAACAAGTTCCTCACTAATCAACAACTCAAAGGCTTTGTTTTGCGAAGCTTGAATATATCTTACATTTTCAACTATATCATTAATTTTCTTTAAACCTGAAATGGTGTTTTTAATTTTAATTAAATCTTCATAAAACACGTCAATACGATCCTTCTTCTTTTGAGCCTGCCACTTTATGAGCGAAGCCAAACCGCTCCATATCGCAACTATGAGGGAAAGTACGACACCACCTAACTCGGCATATCTCTCAAAAAAACCCGGCTCGTCTCCGTCAAAAAATATCCTGGCACCTTCATGCAGGGGAATGTTCAACTTCTCCTGATCAAAGTTCTCTTTCATACCATTATAAAGTAGCGGGTCAATTGATGTAAAAATCTGCCTGTTTCTGAGCATCGTCTTTGTAAAATCATTAACCGGGACTTCTCCCATAGAAGATCTTACCACCATAATCAAGTCAACAGATAGCGTTACAATTGGCTTTTCCACATATCCCATGTAGGTTCCCTCCGGAATTAAAAAAGGTGATAACTTAGGATATGTTAATGAGAGTGCTTCAACAACAGAGGAATTGTCATTTTGAGTATTTTCAAAAGAGAACAGTCGATAACCGGTATATTGACTTAATCTCTCATCACTTAACAAATTTGTTAACTCTACGACAACATCTCCCCGACTCAACACCTGAGTTATACTAACCCTTGAATAATCAATGGCATAAAACTCAAACAAGTCTAACATTAAGTTATGGGTTGGTGACCCTTCTTTTCCGATGTATAAGTCCCTGTCATAAACCAAATCCTTAAACGAATTGATCTCTTCTTCAGATTTGTAAAAAATCTGAAGAATCTCCGAATAGACAGAAAATACAGAGTTAATCCCTTCCTTAAAGTTTACGTAATTCTCAACCAGGGCAATGTCTACGGAACCTAACGTAAGACTATCCAGGTTTTCTTCTGTCCCTAAACCTTCAATTAGCACAATATCGGTATTGTAAAATGTAGCTTCAAGAAGCTCTTCCATCCTCAGAACTATCTCTTTATTAGGCCCTTCGGCATTGTAGATGAATTTGAAGCGGGTAAGAATTGGATTACAGGAAGTAAAGCCAAGTATGATTACAAAAATTAGAAAATAAAACTTTCGGTTCATAAATGTATGTTACGAATACGTTAAAAATATTGCTAATATTCTATGTCTTACTCTTGACACATCTCATTTTATAGCATAATGATACCTATATCATTATTTTGCAGTATTTTAGACCTAGTTTTGTATGTTTAATAATTACATCCAATCTGAATGAAGGAGCACATTTCGTTTACGGACAAACTTAAATACAAATTTGATAATTTCGTTTCGCAAGGAACCATTTCTATGATCAAAGGACTGGGAGTAATAACTTTGATAGTCATTACTCTTTTTGGAGGTTTCCTGCTTGCCCTAGGCCTTCATCCCGACCACGAGGATAACTTCAACATTTTTGAATCCGTTTGGGTAAATCTTACTCATGCACTTGACCCGGGAGTTTTGGGAAATCATGACGAAAACTGGCCGTTTAGAATATTCATGCTACTCACTACCGTTCTCGGTCTGGTGATTATATCTACTCTTATTGGTCTTGTTTCCAACGGTATTTTAACCAAGCTGGAAGTGCTGAGAAAGGGGCGATCTTTCGTTATTGAGGAAGGTCATGTGCTTATTCTTGGCTGGTCATCCAAAATCTTCACGATCATTCCGGAGCTCGTTGAAGCCAATGAGAATCAAAAAAAGGGTGTTATCGTAATTCTTGCTGATATGGATAAGGTGGTGATGGAGGACGAGATCAAAGATAAAGTAGGAGGCACCGGTAATACTCAGGTAATCTGTCGAACAGGAAATCCTATTGATGTGCATGATTTGCAGATTGCGAATCCGTTTGAAACAAAGGCAATTGTTATCCTTGATAAGGAAAATGAGAATTCTGACAGCCAGATTATCAAGACAATAGTTGCTATTGTCACCAACCCAAACCGAAGAGAGGCTCCTTACCATATAACGGCAGAAATAGAAGATAAGAAAAACTTTGATGTTGCTAAGATGGTTGGAAAGGATGAGGTAGAATTGATCTTGTCTGATGAAATTATTTCAAAGATCATGGTACAGACCAGCAGGCAATCCGGTTTAAGTGTTGTTTATCAAGATTTAATGGATTTTGACGGCGACGAAATCTACTTCGAATTTGCATCTTCTCTGGAAGGAAA
The DNA here is from genome assembly GCA_014323825.1 of Ekhidna sp. Lineage (GTDB taxonomy): Bacteria > Bacteroidota > Bacteroidia > Cytophagales > Cyclobacteriaceae > Ekhidna. The sequence goes on from JACONI010000073.1 coordinate 59,712, forward strand.
GACCTTTCGAGAGATTCTTTTTGCTTACGAAGATTCTGCAATCATGGGAATTCAATATGCAGATGGGCATGTTGATATTAATCCGTCTATGGATACGGTTTTCAGCAAAAATGATAAGGTAATAGGTATTACGGAAGATGATGATACACTTCTTCCCAATGCAGCACCCGATACTGATATAAAAGCTCACGAGAGCAAAATTGTATACACTGAATCGGAGCCTATGGAGGCAGAAGAAATCCTCATCGTGGGATGGAATAACAGAGCTAGATACATTGTTAGTGAGTTAGATAACTACGTACCAAAAGAATCAACAGTAAAGATTGTTTCAAAGTTTGAAGACGCTGGAAAGACAATCAAAAAACTTAATAAGAACGTCGAGAATATTACAATTTCTTTTGAAGTACAGGATACAACAGATCGGGAAACCCTTGAAAGTATGCACCTGGAAAACTATGATTATATCATATTGCTAAGCTACCAGAATTACTTTCCGATTCAGGAGGCTGATGCCCAGTCACTTATTACCCTGCTTCATTTACGAAACTTCACTGAGGTGCATGGAAGTAAGTATAAGATCGTAAGTGAGATGTTGGATATACGAAATAGACAGCTTGCAGATATTACAAGTGCAGATGACTTTATAGTCAGTGATAAACTAATAAGTCTGTTAATGAGTCAGGTAGCTGAAGAAAAAGATTTAATGAGAGTATTTGAAGACCTTTTTGATGCAGAGGGTTCGGAAATTTACATTAAACCGGCTAAAGAGTATGTACAAGTCGGCCAGTCAATGAACTTTTATACAGTACTTGAATCCGCAGCAAGAAAAAATGAAGTAGCCATTGGTTATCGAAACATTGCCAGAGCTAAAGATGCAAAGAATCAGTATGGGGTTGTACTAAATCCTAAAAAATCAGAGCTTTTTACTTTGGAAGAGAATGACATGGTTATCGTTCTTTCAGAGGATTAACTGTTATCCATCTGTTGGCATTGTTACTTAACCTTACTTAGTAACATCATTCAATGTGTAATCATCGTTATTTTGGTATTGTTATAAAAAGTATGATTTCAAACTTCTTCAAAAAGAGCTTGAGGAGAAAGAGCGCAGGTTGTGATTAGCTTTCGGTTCAGTAGCCTTACCGCCTCTCGGCAGCAGATTTAACTTCCCTTTCATTAACGATAATATGCTTCCAACTCATATTGAATCAAAAAAAGGGCATGATCCAAAAAATATTATATTTGTATAGTTAGTCGTTCAGGAAAGATAAAGAGGCAACGTGGGAACGACCCTGAGAAGAGCCTGAATCTCAAACGGCGAAGACTGCCGGATAGAAGAACTAGTCTTTCCAAATTAAACTCATCATGGAAGTATACTTTAATAGCTAAAGTGAAATCAAGAGAAATGAAGCAAATATTTGACTCCGACACTTTGGCAATATTAGGACTTAGCATTCTGGCTTTTATTGACCGGGTAGACCCTATGGTAAAACTCGGCATATTGATCGTAGGTATTATGACGTTGATATTTAGGATTATCAAAGACCGTAAAGAAGAGAAAAGAGCCAAAAGAGCTGAAGAACTTGAAAAAGAAAAGCGTGCTGAGGAACGTGAAGAACATGAATTGAGAATGAAACTTCTTCAAAAAGAGCTTGAAGAGAAAGAGCGCAAGTTGTAATTAGCTTTCGGTTCAGCAGCCTTACCGCCTCTCGGCAGCACAGATCTAACTTCCTTTTCACTAACGATAGTGTTAGTTTAAATCATTTTCTGACCGATTTGCTTCAGCGAGTTTCCGGTAGTGTTCCACCTCCCCTAGGTGTAATTTGCAACTACCCCTTCGTATCTTTGAGAAGGGACAGGATGAACTGCACAAGCAAAAAACAAAATAGTAAACAGAAGCGGTTATTATGCCGATCTTAAAAAAAATAATTGTTCAAAATGCACAACGGGTAGGTTTTAGTCAAATATTGTGTTTGATTTACAAAATACAACGGTGAATTAAATCAATAGGTGACCTTTTATTATTTAATATGACCTTTCCGACGCAAAAATCTTAATTTCAACCTTAATATATAATAATTTTAAAATATCATGTCAAATCATCTTAAAGAAATAAATGACTTCCTTTCAAGGATTGAAAAGAAGAATCCCAATGAACCGGAATTTTTACAGGCAGTAAAGGAAGTTGCTGAAACAATAATTCCTTTCATTGCAGATAAGCCAAAATATATAGATTCAAATATTCTGGAGAGTATGTGCGAGCCGGAACGTGTTTTCATGTTCCGCATACCCTGGCTGGATGATAACGGAAGAATTCAGATAAATCGGGGGTTTCGTGTTCAAATGAACTCTGCTATTGGTCCGTATAAGGGTGGACTTCGCTTTCATCCGTCTGTTAATTTAAGTATTCTTAAGTTTCTTGCGTTTGAACAGGTATTTAAAAATAGCTTAACCACCTTACCAATGGGTGGAGGTAAAGGAGGTGCTGACTTTGAACCTAAAGGAAAAAGCGATAATGAAGTCATGCGATTCTGCCAGAGCTTTATGACTGAGCTATCAAAATATATCGGGCAGTTCACGGATGTGCCTGCGGGAGATATTGGAGTAGGAGGCCGGGAGATTGGGTACATGTTCGGACAGTATAAAAGAATAAGAGGAGAGTTTACCGGAGTACTTACGGGTAAGGGCCGTCAATATGGGGGAAGTTTAATTCGTCCGGAGGCAACAGGTTATGGATGTGTCTATTTCAGTGAAGAGGTACTTAAGCATCGAGGCGATTCACTTGAAGGCAAAGTTTGTGCGGTTTCAGGATCGGGAAATGTAGCGCAGTTTGCTATTGAAAAGCTGATTCAAAAAGAGGCTAAAGTTGTTACTGTTTCAGACTCCGGAGGGTGCATCTTTGATAAAGATGGGATTGATAAGGAAAAACTGGAGTTCATCAAAGAGCTAAAAAATGTCAAAAGAGTTCGAATTCGTGAGTACGCCGAGACATTTACGGGAGCCGAATATCACGAAGGAGTAACTCCCTGGAATATAGCCTGCGATCTTGCTTACCCGTGTGCAACACAAAACGAACTGCCGTTAAAAGACGCTGAAACCCTAATTAATAATGGATGTTGCGGGATTTTTGAGGGAGCGAATATGCCCGCCACAGCTGACGCAATAGAACTGTTCAAATCTAAAAAATTAATGTTCAGTCCGGGAAAAGCATCAAACGCCGGTGGAGTGGCGACATCAGGCTTGGAAATGTCACAAAACGCGCTGAGATTATCATGGACTGCTAAAGAAGTAGAGGAGAAACTTCATGGAATAATGAAAGAAATCCATCAAAATTGCATTGAGCACGCAGACGCGGACAATAATTACGTTGATTACGTGAAAGGTGCCAATATAGCAGGATTTGTCAAGGTAGCTGATGCGATGCTGGCACAGGGAGCCGTGTAAATTACATTTTTCTTAGCAAGAAAAAGCTCTCTGTGCACGCTCATCATGATATGAAACGGTTTTCAGGGGTTTGATCGTTGCAACCCCTTTTATCATTTTGTTGTAAAGATCGTCTATCAATAAAAACCTTGGTTTTAAGTTACGAAATTCAACAGGTCTGTTATTTTTTACCCCCTTTTATGTTATTTAGAAAAAAGAAAGTTTACACTCGGCATAAAGGCACAGCATGAATAACGTTCAAAGCAGTCCACCGTTGCGGTTTCCGGGAATTACACACCCTGTTAGCAGACAACCGAAAAAAAATCAAAAAAATAAGATTTGTATATAACAAATCAAAAAACTTATATACCTTTGCATTTTATGATTTTGTAAAAACTAAAATAAAAAGCTATGAGCACGTTAAATAAAAAAAGATCAAAAGACATCATAAACACAGAGAACACGTCACATACGCTGCCGAAAGGGCTGTACGGGCTTAGTTTAATGCCCCCCCCCCTATAGTCTAATCTTATCTCCAAAAAATACCTTTTTATTCATCTCCATACTGCTCCTCGCTTTCTTAGGACGGGCGCAGGACAACCCGAAACCCTTCATCACCACATGGCAGACGAAAACTCCTGACGAAACCATTACCATTCCTACTGTCAGCGGAGAAACCTACAGCTACACCGTAAAATGGGGGGAAGACGAACCTGCCGATAACAAAACCTACACTGGAGATGCTTCCCATTCCTACACTAAAGCAGGAACATACACCATTACCATCAGCGGTACCTTCCCGCGTATCCGATTCGGGAAAACTAACATATTCGGGAATGTTACACGCTCCACTGCAGCGGAGCAGATACGTACCATCGAACAGTGGGGAGACATTGCGTGGGCTTCCATGAAAAGTGCTTTTGCGGGTTGCCATAACCTGGCCTTCAATGCTACCGATGTACCGGACCTTTCAAACGTGACAGATATGAAAGACATGTTTGTTAATGCTGATTTTACCGGAGACCTTAGCGAATGGGACGTGAGCAGCGTGACAAATATGAATATTATGTTTTATCAGTCTTCCTTCAACGGAGATCTTAGCAAATGGGACGTAAGCAGCGTGACGAATGCAGGGGGCATGTTTAATCAGTCCTCCTTCAACCAAGACATCAGCAAGTGGGACATCAGCAGCGTGACGAATATGAATAGCATGTTTTTGGATAACTCCTCCATGTCTTCCGAAAACTACGATAAGCTCCTCATCGGGTGGAGTACCTTAGATGAATCGGCGGACGAGAGCCAAATCCCCCCTAATATCATTTTCAACGCACCGGATAAGTACTCCTGTAGAGGAAAAGCGGGAAGGGATGCACTCACCAGCACGCATTCCTGGACTATCTCAGATGATGAGTTAATCTCCATACGGACGGACGCAGCCGCCCTCTCGGCAGTGACGGCACCGTGTGAAGTCACTAAAGCTGAACTGAACGCCCCCACGGCTAAGAGCAGCTGCACGATGGGAGGAGGAACAACGGTCACGGCTGCGCATGATGTCAGCAACTTCCCCATTACCGAAAGCACCCTCGTTACGTGGACTTATACCCATAACGGCAAAAGCATTGTACAAACACAAGCAGTGACCATAGACGACACCATGCCCCCGACAGTTTCAGGGAGCTTAGCTCCGGTTACCGAACAATGTCCGATCAATGCTGAAAATGAACTGACCGAACCTGCTGCACCCGCAGACAACTGTGGAGG
>JACONI010000073.1:64912-117412 GCA_014323825.1 Ekhidna sp.
CTCCGGAGATGAACTGAACCTGAAAGCACCCACCGCTACGGACAATTGCGATGGTTCCATCATGGGATCGCACAATATCACCGATTTCCCCATCACCTCTGAAATCACCATCACCTGGACCTTCACCGATCAGGCAGGCAATACATCCGAGCAAACGCAGACCGTGATGACCATACAAGACACCACCGACCCCCTGCCTGGCATGGATTTAGAGGCACTTAACGTAGATTGTGGCGAGATCACCTCCGGAGATGACCTGAACCTGAAAGCACCCACCGCTACGGACAATTGCGATGGTTCCATCATGGGCTCCCACAATATCACCGATTTCCCCATCACCTCTGAAATCACCATCACCTGGACCTTCACCGATGAGGCAGGTAATACAGCCGAGCAAACGCAAGAAGTGACCATAGAAGACACCACCGACCCCCTGCCTGGTATGGATTTGGAGGCACTTAACGTAGATTGTGGCGAGATCACCTCCGGAGATGAACTGAACCTGAAAGCACCCACCGCTACGGACAATTGCGATGGTTCCATCATGGGCTCCCACAATATCACCGATTTCCCCATCACCTCTGAAATCACCATCACCTGGACCTTCACCGATCAGGCAGGCAATACAGCCGAGCAAACGCAGACCGTGACCATACAAGACAACACCGACCCCATGCCTGGCATGGATTTAGAGGCACTTAACGTAGATTGCGGCGAGATCACCTCCGGAGATGAACTGAACATGGAAGCACCCACCGCTATGGACAATTGCGATGGTTCCATCAAGGGCACACACAATATCACCGATTTCCCCATCACCTCTGAAATCACCATCACCTGGACCTTCACCGATCAGGCAGGCAATACAGCCGAGCAAACGCAGAAGGTGACGATTACTCCCTGTGTGCTAAGTGCAGCGGATGATGCGTTGGAAGCAGTGGTCTTCCCCAACCCTTCGGGGCGTTACGTGGAGGTGCAATCTCCCGTGGAAAGTCCGATTCGGGTACTGAGTCTCGGCGGGGAGTTAGTACTGAAAAGCACCACAAACACAAGGATAGATGCAGCTTCTCTGCAAAGCGGCCTATACCTTATTCAACTGCCGGACGGGCGTTTGCTGAAGTTTGTGAAGAAGTGAAAAGTCAGTACCAGGATTAAAGGATGGATAGGATGATAGCATCTTCCCAACCAGGTGTAGTTTGCAAATTCACTTGGCAACGACAGAGTTAAAAAGCCAAATAAGAAAAGTGAAAAAAGTAAACTATATACAAATAAAAAAGCACCGGCACCACAAAATATCGCCCCCACCCACCGAAAAAATAGACAAAATCTACTGCCAAGACAGCTGAGATATGCGGCACCTGCCCGATAATTCCATACATCTTATGGCAACCTCGCCGCCTTATAATGTGGGCAAAGAATAGGACGAGGACTTGTCCTTGCAGGCATACAAAAATTTGCCGAAAGAAGTGCTTGCGTGCAGCTTTTTAATTTTGAAGCACGAAAAATATGATTGTTCCAACCAATTATTTGAAATTGATGAGAAATAGTCTGATATTATATGATTCCCATTAAAAAAACTCAAGAAAAATCCTAAGACCCTAGTTTAATACTGATAAGTATGAAGTGCTTTTGAATATTTTAAAGCCCAAATGAAAATTCAGCGTATGCCCTGATTAGAAAAATGGTGATCAGAATGAGCATAGCTATTCTTAATTTGTTTGATGAAGATTTAGATATTTTCACGATGGTAAACCTTTTAAATGATTATTTGTGGCAAAAGTCAATAATGAATACGAAAAACTGCGTGCAAAGTTCGTTAAATATTTACTTTTAATATTTATTTAATACTAAACTAAATATTTAACAAATAGATAATAAAGTATGTATACGAAATAATATTTTAATTAGTTGCGGCCTAAAATATTACCCTATCTTTTAATATTGTTTATCTTTCACATATTCCCTTGAAATCACAAAAAACACACTTTTTCAGGTCTTCTGTCTGATTGAATGGTTCTGAGCTACTAAAAATTTCTTCCAGTAATCTTTTCAGGTTTTTTTCAAATACATCCATGTATGGCCTCGCATCTTTGATAGGTATTCCTTCTTTTTTAATTTTGTAATCAAAGCCTTCTTGAAAAAATTGCTTGATGTTAATCAAACCCGGTACTATGGCCTGTGATTCCCCGTATTTAGAACTGTACAGCCATGCATAGAAAAAAGTTTGAAACCCCGCTTTTCTGCCAGCCAGGTATTTCTGACTTACTTCCGGTTTAAAAAGGTTATCAAAAGAACCGATTTCCGTTTCATCTCTACCTGTTTTATAGTCAATCACACGCACTACCCCGTTCTTCTTATCCACTCGATCAATATCAGCTCCGAGCTTTACTTTCAATTTCTTTCCATTCGCCTCAATCGCTATGAACCGCTCATATTTATCTTCATTTTCAAGGCTTACTATTTCAAACGGAACATACGCTTTATCCATTTTAAGCACCTGAAGGACGAACGTTCTGATTATCTCGGACATGATCACATTTCGCCCTTCGAATGCGAAGTGCTTCTTACCCTTCATTCCAAATTCGTCTTTGAATGCTTTCTCTATTGCTCCATTAATGGAAGCCTCCAATCTCAGAAAATCATTCTCATCAATTACTCTACTGCCCTTTTCATTGATAGTGTCTAAGTAGAGGTACTCCAGGGTTTTATGCAGTGCATTACCAAAATGTCTGGCATCAAGATCGTCACTCATCTTATCTCCTGAAAACAACCGAAGGACGTACCGGAAGTAAAATTTAAGTTTACAATCAAAATAGATATTCAATGCGGATGCTGATAGCCTCCTTTGCTTCTCTTGGGGAACGGCATCCGTATAAATGGAAAGCCTGTCCCAAACATCAGAAGTCTTATCTATGGATATAGCCCTTATTTCATTTACCTGAATGGAGTTACTCAGTTTTCTGCGTTTTATTGCTAATCCACTCTCCCGTTCTAACTGACGAATAAAGCGGCTTACTTCCCCACTTAAACCAAAGTCAGCATGCGTATTGCAGTAAAAAGAAAGCTTCTTTGAATGTTGAAAAAGCCTATAAAATAAATAGGCGTATATCGCGTCCTGTGTTTCAAAAGTGGGTAAATCAAATGCCTTTCGAATGCGGTAAGGAATGAAAGAGCCTGTGCGCTGTGAGGCCGGAAAGATACCTTCATTCATATTGAGCATAAGCACATATTTAAAGTCAAGGTTTCTTGTTTCCAATACACCCATTATTTGAAGGCCCTCTGCCGGCTCCCCGCTAAAAGGGATTCTGATAGAGCGAGTCACTTTTCCGAATAAACTTTTAAAAGTCTTCGTGTCAATCGCCGTATTTTGTTGTCCGGTGAATGTCTCTTTCAGTCGGGAGAGCAGCTGCTGAAAGTGATACAGATACTCTTTTTCCAGCCCAAATCGCTCAATGACCTGAGCACCTAACACCTTTACAATATCCTGTAAATAGGTAATTAAACTACTTTGATCATTCACCTGTCTGAATATCGTATTTAAAACAGTGGATTGAAGTGCATTGATTTCCTGTTGAAAAATTCTGATTTTATTGTTCTTTTTAATGTCTTTGATCAACTTGTCCAAAGGATTCTTATCCTCTTTGTACAGATAAGGGTGGCTGAGTATGTCAATGGTTGGTTTGTGGTAAAAGGACAGGCCATTATCAGGAGAGAAATTTGCATGTTCCTGTAGTTCAATGGCACTCTCAAGCAATCCAAACAACGGAGTGTCTTTCAGTGGATAACCCATTGTCACATTGAGTTTATCTACCGTATCGGGCATTGCATTTAAAACAGAAAAAAGCATGTAATCTTGCGGAAGCACTACTACAATTTCTTCACTTTTCACGCCGGACCGAATTAAATTATCTATTTCTTGTCCTATCAACTTTGCCTGACCAATTTCCAGTGAAACGCCGGTAACTTCAATGTCTTTATTCCTCTTTATACGCTGAGGAAGTGAGTTAGGGAAACTGGTTTTAAAAACATTATCACTTTTATACTTTCGCAAAAAATCGCCTGCCTCCTGCTTTTCGGAATTGATATAATACGCATCAATATCCCAGAGAATTTCTGCTTCGTTTTCCGAAATAAAGTACTTTATTAATTTCTCCTCTGTTGAAGTCAGCACATTAAAACCGGCAAATAGGAGCGGCTTATTTTGAGGGTACTTCACGGATTCCTCCTTTGCTAATAGCTCCCGATAAATGTGAGAAGCATAACCTATCTTCTTTTCCCGAATCAGACTTTTAAACTTATCATAGACCGGAAGAAGGATTTTCCAGGTCGCCAAAAACTGCTCCTGAGTCTTGGTAGAAGCGGGCAAAAATCCTTGCCAGAATTTCTTGATAATTGCCTCCTGATCCGGACTTAGGAAATGGAAATCCTCTGCTAACTGCCTGTCGTCCTTTACATAAGTAAAAAGCCGCTTTGGATCAACCAGGTAATGATCTACCTCTTCAAAATCTCTTAATAGCATCTCCCCCCAGGAATAAAACGATTCAAACCCCTCCGCTCTTTCTTGCTGTGATTTAAAGGCTTCATACAGTTCAAAAATCAGTGCTAATGGGTCTGCTTTTTTAATATCAGAAAATGAGAAAAGGAAATCTTCCAAACTATGGACTACAGGAGACCAAACCGGCTTATTCACCTTTTTGGAAAGTTGCTTCTTCAAAAATAGCCCCGCCCGGCGGTTAGGAAAAACAACCGTGCAATCACCTAAACGATCCGGATACTTTTCCCATAAATAATTTGCTACTTCTGACAGGAAGGACATTTCTATGTTGATTTTAATTCTCCACTCCTCAGATACAACAAATATCCCTCTGCTTCATAATCCATCTCTTTTAACAAAGCGGTGTATTCTTTTAGCTGTTTATTATCCTCTGATTTGGGCTGCCCGCTCTTAAAGTCAATAACGGTAGCTTTGTTGGCATGAATAACTACTCTGTCCATTCGTTTGATTTCACCATCTTTTGGCAAGACAACTACTTCCGTCTTCACCTCCCCTTCTCCATTAAACCAGAATTTTACCTGCTCATTTTTCCACAAATTGTTGATGAGGGTCTTATATCGTTCACGGTCTTCATTCGTAATTTTCATGGCTCGTTCGTAGCGATCCAGCACCTTAGACAAATCTTTATAATGAATGATTTCGGATAAGATTTGATGCAGCAAAATTCCTTCATCTCGTCGCTTCTCCGCCTCTTTATCGAAGTAAGTCCTCCCTGTTTTCCTTATCTGTAGTTTGTTGCTCCATTTGTTGGAGTTGTAGCTTTCCAGGCTTATCGTTTCGTCTTTTTTCATGTGATGCTTTACGGGAAGTGATCCTTTTTTGAAAACTTTCTTTTCTTCACTCCAGCCTTCTATTGGATAATGTTCGAGGAAACTCCAGAGTAATTTGCCCGCCGTTCCATACATCTTTTCCTTTTGAGATGTTGGTAGATTGCAAAATACGTAAAGCCCGTTTTCAGCACGAGTAAAAGCCACATAGAGCACATTAAGGCTTTCAAGATGCCACTTAACAAGGTCCTTTTGGTAGCTTGAAGAAAACTTCGTCTTCTCTAACCCGGACTTATAGTCCACAGGGATACTTTCACCCTCTTGAAATGGGGAGTCATACCAAACTAATTTCGATCGACTGTCCATTGGGAAATTACAAAAGGGAATAAAAACAATTGGATATTGTAACCCTTTGGATTTATGCGAGGTAATGACTTCAACTGCATCAAGTGCGCCGGTCAATTGTACGGAGCGTTTCTTTCCATTCTCTTCCCACCACTCCATAAAAAGCCGCAAATCTGACCGATTGCTTTTTGTAAATTCCAGCACGGCATCCTGAAAAGCCTGCAAATAAACAAACTCAGTATTCAATGTATTCAACTCGAATGTCCGAATAAGCACCTCAAGCAATTCCAGAATAGGTAAGTGAAGCAAATGTTGCTTATATTTTGTAAAACTCTCGGGAAGATCACCCATTGACAACTTCGAGAAATCCTTATGTGTATCAAATGCTTTGTCCTTGACCTCTTTTTGGTAACGATACGTCAAATCAGCTTTGATACTTACATCATCCGGATTGATAAGATGATTAAATGCGGAGAGTATCAATTGAACCACATTTGAATTTTCAAGAAGCATCCCTTCCGCAGAAATGACTTCAATCCGGGTGTTCCGGACTCTCTGTCGATATTCTAAGACATAATTTACTATTTCTGTCGCTTCTTTATTCGTTCTAACCAAAATAGCCATATCATCTAATTGATGACCTTCTTTAAGTAAAGACTCCATAGTCTCTACTGTCCGCTCCATCGCATGCTGCTTCCATTCATTGCGATCGGCCTCTAAAAACTCAACTTTCACCAATCCCTCCAACTCCTTATGCTTTTTAGCAACCTCCTGCTCCACTCCAGCATAAGTCTCTCTAATCATTTGAACCTCCTCCTTTGATACCAAATGGCTTAGTTCATCAGTAAGAATTTGGGGAAGTGCGGAGAAAAGCAGGTTATTGAACTCAACAACTACAGGAGCACTCCGCCAGTTGGTATTTTCGGTCCCGTCAACATTCGTTTGAGGAATATCCTTTTTAACTTGGGCAAGCAGTAAGCCGGAATCCCCTCCTCTCCATCCGTAAATAGATTGTTTGGCATCTCCTACGATTATATTTTCATGACCATTGGCTAGGCTCTCCTCAAGTAACGGACGAAAATTACTCCACTGAAATCGGGAGGTATCCTGAAATTCATCCATCAAAAAGTGAGCATACCACGAACCCACTTTCTCATAAATAAATGGTGCCCCGCTCTTATCAATGATCTGAGACAGGAAATCAGGTAAGTCAGAAATCATAATCATTTCCTCTTCCCGCTTATAATCCCGAAGTCTCCGGGCCATATCACTCATTAGTCCAAGTGTATAAAGGTGTTTTAAGGCCACAGTCGCAGTATGGTATTCTTTTTGATTTTGTTCGATGTAAGCCAGTGCTTCATTCATTAGTGGAATAAATGCTGACTCTGCAACCTGACAAATCTGTTCTTTTTTATCGCTGGACTTGGAAGTCCAGGCCATGGCATCAGTTCTGGCTGCTTCTACTCGTTTTGTTAGCAACGTATCGTACTCTTGGCGATGAAGTTTACGAAAAAAGCCACCTGGTCCGGAAATTTTATATAGCAGATCATCAATACTAAGACCTGATGAAGTCATGGATTCGTCAAACTGCCGGGCAATCCCGATCAGTATATTTTCAAAGGATTTTTTAGTGTTCAGAAGATGTACTTTCAATGCTTTGATCTTCTCTTTGACATCCTGATCTGAAAATTGATCCTGTGGCAGTTTTTTGAACTCCTCTCGGAAGAGCTGCTTCGCAAGCTTACTTATCCGGCTTTTAGTTTCATAGCCCTCACCGTCCAATAAGCCGTCCATTGAAAATTCCACCAGCCAATCTTTCAACTGCCTGTTTTTCTCCACACCTTCATACACACTTGAGGTAATAAATTCTGCTACCTTATCGGTATCAAGCTCTACCCCAAAACTCCCTTGCAAACCAATCTCCCGAGAGAAAGATCGAATCACTCGATGAAAAAAGGTATCTATTGTGGTAATATTGAAATGACTGTAATGATGTAATAAGTGTGTGAGACTAGCCTTTGCGGACTTAATGATCTGTTCTTCAGATTTATTTAACTCTTCGGTATACACATGAATCAACTCGTGCTTTCCCTCTGAAATCTGAATCAGGAACTCCAAAACACGTTCCCTCATCTCCTCCGCTGCCCGGTTAGTAAAAGTAACTGCCAAGATTTTTTGATAATAATCTGCTGATCGAAGTGCAAGCTTTAGATACTCCTTGGCGAGGGTATAAGTTTTACCGGAACCTGCCGATGATTTATAGATGGTTAGAGGCATGAATTAAGTGTGATCAGAAGCTGAAAAGACCTTACAAATAATAAACAAAGATACTTTAATGGTTATAATTTGAGTGTAAAATTCCTGGACTGCAACAAGCACAGCCGACCTTGATTTAAAAATGTAAGAGAACTATTGATTTAGATATGTATGGAGTTTGATATTACAGAAACAGACAAGAAACTTTTGATTGAATAACTCGATTAGAAAAAAATGATCACCCATGGGCTCAAGCTCAATTACTCCCCTTCAAAATTAAATTCGAATTCCTCGTCACCGGGAATGCATTTGCCATCCACCGTGGTGCAGACTTGGTAATCCACCGTGACAAATATTTCAGGATTAGGTTTTAGGATTTTCACCTTTTGCTTAAATACGGCCACCTTACTGAGGATTCTGACATTCCCTTCCCATATATTGTCATATTTCTCCTTCACATTCATAGGCATAATATCACCCACCAACTCAAATGTATTGTTTTTATCAAATTCAAATACAGTTGGATTAGGCCCAAGGTCAGGATCCTGATCCGTGGAATAGATGTACCAAGTATCATCCAGTTTGGCCGTGAAAGTCAGCTCGATCGTTTCAATTACCTTCACCTCGCTTTTTGATGCAGATGAACTCCATTTTGCTGGTTGTAGTATTTGAGCTGTGCCGTGTAGGGAGAATAAAATCCCCAGTGTTGCGATTATAATTTTTGTGTTCTTCATAATAGTCTATTTTATCTGTGATCTTACTTTTTCGGCTTGGGATGTCAAACCCGCTTTTTCGAGCAGGTCGGCATATAGTTTGTTGTAATTGTTTAACGCCTGTGGCATGGTGTTCTGAGCAATGCATTCGGCTACCCAGTCCGAAGCATTTTCATAGTCCTTTTTGAGTGCCTTTTGGCCATTATTTACAGCAATCGCATAGTTGTAAAGTGCCATGGAGGATCCGCTCAACGTGCCATCAGCTATACCTGTATTTATTCTGCTTACATATTTACTCCATTTACTTAATTCCCTTGCTCGCATTAAGCCCAGTTCTGCTTCAATAGAAGTTCGATTGCTCGTTTGTAATTTTCTAGCCTCCGTTAAATGGTTTTTGAATCCTTTCTTATCAAATCTGAGTAACTTGTAATTCTCATCTTTTATAAAATAGCTGCGGCCATGAATGAGGTAGGCCTGCTTAATTTTCATTTCCACTTTTTGCTTTCCATAGCGTTCTTCAAATTGATCAAAGTTTGAAAGAAAATTGTTGAATGGCTGACTATAGGGGTCGTTCACATTTTTGCTGAATATGGCCCATGAACCTTCGCCTAAGAGCTCTTCCTTATTTTGACTATTCAAAAGTTCTATTGCAACTTGCTGAGCTTTTTCACGGTCAAATGACTTATTAAGAATATCCAAATAGCTGAGAAGAAAAACTTCTGCTCTTTCTCCTGATTCGAACCGTGCCTGCATCACAGAGAGCACATTTCCATTGTTGTCCAGCACTTTTTGCGCCTCCTCGAGGAGTTTCTCGGCTTTAAAAAATCCGACAATCTGATGGATCATATTGCCAGTGGCATCCAGAAAAATATAGGTAGGAAAAGCCTGGACACCATATTTTGCTTTTAACTCAAGACCTTCGCCTTTCTCCATGTCAAATTTGGCATTGATGAAATTAGAGTTGAAAAAATCAGCAACTGACGCATCAATGAAAACCTCCTTGTCCATTTGCTTACATGGAGCACACCAGGTAGTATATGCATCAAAAAATATGATCTTGTTCTCTTTGGTCGCCATTTCCTTCACTTGGTCAAGTGAAGTTTCTACAAACTGAACTCCGACTGCTTTGGCTGGCACTATTTTGATTTGAGAAAAGCATATAGAGCAGACAATTAGGAGGGTCAGATATGTGTTGATGCGTGCATTCATTACCTTAAAGTATTTCTATTGATACACTTCAAGGGAGCTAAACTCCCATTATTTGGATTACAAGATTATTTTGATTTCCGGCTTACTTAAACAACTCATCCAGATAAGTATAAAACCCCGAGCCTTCACCTACGAATTTTTGTAGCACATTGCCTTCCTGATCAAGGACAAACTTGGTTGGGAATCCTGTGACCCCATACATCTTCGAATAGTTGAACAGGTCCTCGCCATTCATGATTTGTGGCCAAACCATTTCTTTCTTCTTTACCATTTTTATGACCCCTTCCACACCATTTTTTTCATTGCATGCGATGCTCACATACTCAATCTTTCCTTTGTATTTTTCATAGTGCTCCTTCATGTCAGGAAGGCCCATGATACACGGGCCACACCATGTGCCCCAGAAGTCGATCACTACGATTTTGCCTTGTAAGTCTTCCAAGTTAAAGGGTTCTTTGTAGATGTCTGATGTAAGGATATTAGGTGCTTTTGATCCTTCATTACCCACATCAAAACTTTGCCTTCTAGCCTGTAGAAGCTTATAGAAATAGGGGTGGCTGGCCTCCTCATCCAGCTTATCCATGTAGCTGATGAGTTTCTCCTTGTCAGAGGAAAAAGCCATTTCATACATGGTGTAGTATGATTGCGGATTGGCCTCCATAAAGTCGGATTTTAAACGGTTCATCTCCTCTTGCTGATCTTTGGAATTTGCTCCGGGCTCGAACATTGCCCCAGTGGCAGAATAGTATTGTTCCAACTGATCGTTGAAGTCAATGACCAGCTTTTCATCATATACCGGATTGATGGCTTTGGCCATTTTTACAAAATCATCGTTGGCACTATTGCCTGTTACCTCATAGTCTATAAGGTAACTCAACCTGCTGCCAGTGACTTTCAGCTGATCTCCCGGCATGCCGTATATAGTGAAGGCGCTGGCCGTCACTTCTTTGAATTTGTCGGGTGCCACATTGGCCATAAATCGGGGATAAATCTGAATGGCCGAAAAAGAGCCAGAAGTAAACGCATATTTGAATTTCCCTTTCTTCACCTCGATGGAATCTTCACGGACCGTATTATCGGCAGTGATGGTCAGGTAGAGTTTGTCTGTGTCAATGTTGTCTATTTTTCCTGAAACCCGAATTTCTTCCTGTGCAAAAGAAATTGCCGAAAGGCTCAATAAGCCTGCGAAAATTAATGTCAGTTTTTTACTCATAGCTCTTTATGTTAATTGGCAGAAGCAGTCTTTTACCTGGCGTTTTCTAATATGCTCTTAACAGTATCCTTTGTGGCTAGTGGTCCCACGCGGTATGTCCCTATAAGCATACCATCAGGACTAACGACCGAGAGGGTGCCATTTATCCCGCCAGTCTGCGATCCGTACTTTTTGTAGGCTTCCACTTCACGTTCTCGCCCGTTTAGGGTCATCACAACAAACCGGCCCTTCATGGCATCAATGACTTCCTGATCTTCATAAACGGGAAGTAAGTTGTCATTTTTCCTATGCCACATAATCATGAGCGGCTTGTTTTGTTTCGCTGCTTCGGCTAGTTTTTCTTCGAAGTTTTCATTTTCCTGAAACCCCCAGTTCGTGGTGGCAACACTTTTGAAGAAGCCCATTTTAGGTTTGAACTTATTGTCCAATACCCCCTTGCCCAAATCAAGGGCTTCTGCCAGCCCTCCACCGATCAGTATCTCCCCGTTAGGATTAATGAAGTTCACGCCAGGGTAAACGGGTGCGCTGTAACGGGTCATCCATTCGGTCTGTAGCAGCTTGCCATTTTCATCCTCCACATAATCTCCATTTTCATCGAAAAGATAGCTCTGGGAGAATGAAACCGCTACTATTTCAAAGTTTTCCTGTAGGAATATTCGGGTGTCAGCATTACTGAATTGTTCGGGAATTGGCCAGTTGGAATCGCCTATGATGGCGATGATGTTCTTATTATTGGCCTTAGCGTCTGCTAGGGTTTCTTCCCATTCTTTGGGTTCTATTTTATAGCCTACATAGTTGATGTAGGCCATGTATTTGTTCTTTTGTAAGGTTTTTTCCTTCTTCCGTTCCTGGGCCACATCTACTTTACCATAGAGTTGTTTTACGGTTTCTTTCAGGGCCTGCTCGCCCGTTGCAATAAACTTTTCAGCAGCATTATACCCTGCGGTTTTCAAGACGGTATTGCCCTGAGAGTCCAGGTAGTAAAACGTAGGATAAACCGAGGCAAAGAAGTATTGTCCGAATGCCAGGCCTTCCGGAGACTCCATGTCTATCTTGAAGTTGATGAAGTTCTCATTGTAGAATTCTCCCACTTTTTGATCAGGGAAAACTTTCTTGTCCATGAGCTTACATGGTCCACACCAAGTGGTATAGCAATCCACGAAAATGTACTTGCCTTGTTTCCGGGCTTTCTTCAATACTTTCTCCCAGGATCCTTTTTCAAATTTCATTTGCGCCATGCCCTGAGGCTGACCTACGAATAGGAAAGCAATGGCTATAGCGATGAATGGTAAAAATTTTTGCTTGTTCATGATTTCAATTGTTTAATGGTTTTTTAATTATTGATACCCAATGTTTTGTTGCAGGATTCCATCCGATAATTCTATTTCACTCACAGGTATAGGCAACACCAGCAAATCATTAGAAATGTCAGGATCCTGAAGACCTTCTTTCCTGCCGGTCCTTATCAAGTCATATCGGTGATGGCTTTCAAACATCAGCTCCAACCTGCGCTCGAGCAGAATACGATCCAAAAGCTCCTGGGTGCTGTTAAAATCATTTGTTGTAAATGGTGTGGCTATTGGGTTAGCCCTAACCCTCACAGAGTTCAGTAACCGGACCGATTCCAGGTTTACGGCATTTAACGTATGTACCAATGCTTCTGCCCGGTTAAGGTACACTTCGGCTAGTCGGATGATGGCCACATTGTCTTTCTGGTCCGGTCCGAATTTGAAGGTGGTGTAGTTACCAGACCCAATTGGATTTCCCATCTGGTCAAAGGCTTCTTTGACATTTCCGACTAAATCCCACCCCTCTACAATGAGTTGGTTTTTTCTCTGATCGCCAGCTTCAAATTCATCTATCAGATCCTGGCTTACATTTCTGGTGATGCTGGTGATGTAGAAGATATTGTTTATGCCTCTGTTGGTTGCAGCGGTGAAATTAGGTGCCTGATTAGAGGAAATCGGCATAGCGAAAATGTCCTCCTCGGTTAGTGCCTGAACGATCACATTCGGGTCAGTGGGGTACAGGGTGCGCAACTCGGTTTCTAAATCATACTGCCCGCCATCAAGGACGCTGGCTGCTGATTGGGCGGCATTTTCATAGTCCTCTAGGTACAAGTACACACGAGACAACAAAGCATCTACACCCCCAACAGTAGCGCGTGAGGCAGTGGACGTTAAGCTGCCGTGGACGGTTGGCAAGTTGCTTCGTGCCTCGGTAAGGTCTTTGATAATTTGGTCATAAACTTCCCCATTGGTGTTTCTGGGGATGAAATCATCAATTTCTGTTCCATCGTATCCTTTGAGTTGTAAGGGCAGTCCTAAGCCGTCCATATTACCAGTGAGGGCTCCATCTCCGTAAAGTTTAAGCAGATCAAAATAACAAATAGCCCTGAGGAATTTGGCTTCCGCAATATGCTGCTCCATAATTTCAGGCTCGTAAGTTCCTATTTCAGCCACCTTAGTTATAACATTGTTGGCCAGGTTGATTGTCCTGTAATAGTCTGACCAGAAATTTTCACCCGTACCCAGCACGGGCGCAATGAATTGATTGACAAATTGATCCGTGGATGTAATAATGTTTTGAGTGGTAATGTCTCCATACATGTATCGTGCACCCACCACAGTTTCCAGATAGTTGTAGTAAACACCTGCGAGGACTTTTTCGGCCGTCCCCGTGTTATTGAATACCTGCTCGTCTGTAAGGATTCCTTCGGGCTCTATGTCCAGTTTGTCTGCACAACTACCAAGTATGAACAATCCAGCAGCTATATATAATCCGGCTATCTTCTTCATGTCATCAAAAGGTCATATTAATACCAAAAATCCATGATTTTACCTGTGGCATGGTCAGTTCGTCATACCCGTTGAGCAATACATTGGAACCTCCAATGGTGACTTCCGGATCAACACCTGAATACCTCGTCCAGGTCCAAATGTTTGTTCCGGTTACATAAACACGCACCCCAGACATTGCCGCTTTGTTTATCAGATCTTCCGGGAGTTCATAGCCCAGGGTGAGGGTTCTGAGCCTGATATAGCTGTTGTCTTCTAGGTACCTGGAATTGTTCCGGGATGGAAGATAGTCTTGCGCTGCGCCCCCCTGAAAAAACCTCAGGGAAGAATTGCCAAACTCCGGAATGTCTGTCCGGTCACCCTCTTCCTGCCAGTAGTTTAGAATCTCCGTGCTGAGGTTCGTTTTATCCCCGGTCGTGTAAGTCAGCAATTCGGCCCGGGTGCCATTGAAGAGTTGGCTGCCTATGGAGTAGGTGAAAAAGCTAGTGAGTGACCAATTTTTGTAGCTAATCGTATTGTTCAGTCCACCAAAAAAATCAGGAAGTGAAGTGCCATAGGGCTTTCGGTGAATGTTGGGATCACTGAATGAAGCCGGAGGATCGTTAGTAATATTTCCATCCTTATCTACCCATTGTGCGTCCCCTGTTTCCGGGTCTACTCCGTGCCATTGATATAGAAAAAACTGACCGGCCGGCTCGCCTTCTTTGAAGTACTTATAGTTCAATTCTGCCCCACTGATTTCTTCACCCGCATTGTTCAGTTTCAGGATTTTGTTTCGGTTTGTGGCGATGTTGAATGAACTGGTAACGGAGAAATCGTTTTTCTCAAATTGATAGTCCAGGAGTAACTCAAACCCCTTGTTCTCAATGGAGCCTATATTTCTCCGGACGCTGCTGAAACCTTTGTAGGAAGCCAGTGCCGTGCTGAGAAGGACATCTTTGGACAGTTTGTAATAATAATCCACTGTGATGCCCAGACTGTTATTGAAAAATGAGCCTTCAAGCCCTACATCCAGCTGTCGGGTTCGTTCCCATTTTAAGTTGGGGTTTACGGGCTGCACAATTGTGATTCCCTGAATGTCTCCATACGTAAATGGATCTACAAATAGGTTATAGACACCTTGGGTTCCGTAGTAGTTTTGTCCGGTACCATTAACACCGGAAAACCCAAAGCTTGTACGCAATTTCAGGTTGTTCAGCCAAACCGTATTGGAGAGAAAATCCTCTTGTGATATATTCCAACCGGCTGAAAAAGAGGGAAAACCAACATACTGCTCGTTCCTGGCAAATCTTGACGAGCCGTCAATCCGGTAGGTGGCTCCCACAATGTACTTTTGATCGAAGATGTAGTTGATTCTTCCAAAGTAGGATTCCAGTGCCCATTCGTTAAAATCAGACCTGTTTACGGATTGAATCTCAGCCGCCCCGATACTCAGAATGTCGTCATCAAAGAATCCTGCGCCGCTCACCCGGGTAGTGGTTTCTTTGGAGGATTCAAAACTATGCCCAAGCAGGATATTCACATTGTGCTTATCAAAAGTCCGATCCAAAGTCAACGTATTGTTGATGATGAGCCTATTGTTTAGTCGGATGGTTTGTGCTGCATTTCCTCCAACATTATTGTTGATCAACTCATCTATTCGCTCTTGCTCCCGACTATTGGCTTCAGAGTTTACGGCATCTATCCCCACTTCAGATTTCCAGCTTATCCACTCCAAAGGCCTTAATTCCACGAATACATTCCCTACGTTTCTGTTGTCCTTTAATTCATTGATTGATCGGTGTGCAATGCCTACGGGGTTATTGTCTAATTGGCCGTCAGCATTTTCCCGGTTTCCATCCCAGAATTGAGAATTCCAAATGTAGTTTCCATTGGTGTCAGTTACCGGGACATTTGGGGCTTTCCTCACCGCACCGGAGTAAATACGTGGCGCATTCAGTGAGGAATTGTTAGTGTGTACAAATTGATAATTGACACCAATGGTCACCTCGTCAATGGGATCAAAACTGAAGTTTATGCGGCTGCTATATCGTTCAAAATCGTTGTTAATTATATAACTGGGATTGTTTGTATAAGACAGGCTGGTATAATACCTGGAGGTTTGATTTCCTCCCGACATGGAGACGTTTACACTCTGAGACCTGGCAGGCCTGATTACCTGATCAAGCCAGTCCACGTTATTGGTGGTGTTGTAGTTTCTTACTATTCCTGTTCCTATTTCTCCTGAAATTAATTCTTGTAATTCTCCATACT
Source organism: Ekhidna sp. (assembly GCA_014323825.1). Taxonomy (GTDB): domain Bacteria; phylum Bacteroidota; class Bacteroidia; order Cytophagales; family Cyclobacteriaceae; genus Ekhidna. The sequence continues at coordinate 81,022 of JACONI010000073.1, forward strand.
GAGGGCCGGTGAGCAAATCAGGCGTACCTATGGGCTCTCCCACACCTGCTTCATAGTTCAGGTTAATGCTTCCTTTGCCTGTTTTTCCTTTTTTAGTAGTGATAAGGATAACCCCAGCTGCTCCTCTGGAACCGTATATGGCCGTGGCATAGGCATCCTTCAGCACGCTGATGCTCTCTATGTCTTCAGGATTAAAATGGGCTAGTGGGTTTCTTTCAAATTCCGGCTCATTGTTGAGTGTACTGGATACGCTGACGCTGGTTCCGCCAAAACTTGCACCGGGAATAAATTGTGAGCCATCAAAGTTATTAGTATTCAAATCCCTATTGGAACCATAGATAGGGATGCCATCAATGACAATCAGGGGATTATTGGCCCCACTAAAGGAGGTTACCCCACGGATGGTGATGGAAGAGGCACTTCCCGGCTGCCCTGATGAGCTTGTGACCTGAACGCCTGCCAATTTTCCGGTAAGGGCATTGTCCAGGCTTAATGCCGATTTATCAATGTCTTTGCCCTCTATCGTGGATACAGAGCTGGAAAGCCGCTCCCGATCCAGCTTCCCATAACCTACAGCCACTATTTCCACAGCTTCCAGCATTTCCACCGCTGGTGTTAGGGCTATATCAATTTTGGTTAGGTTCCTAACAGGCACCTCAACTTCATTGTATCCAACAAATGAGCACACCAATGTATCACCTTCAGAAACTTCGAGTATAAACTTACCACTGATATCAGTCACTATTCCATTGTTTGTCCCCTTTAATCTGATAGTTGCACTAATTGCAGGTTCGTTAGAGTCCTTAAGCTTCACCAAACCAGCCACTTGCTTGATTTTAGTAGCAGGAATGGAAGTTTGTCCTGATATGGTACTTATAAACATCACGGTGAAAAAGAAAACAAGGAATCTTCTTAGTTTATTGATCACAGGGCATAAAGGCTTTTGTTTATTAACCTCAAAATTTGAATGAGAAAATGGCAACCCGTTCCGGTTGCCATTTTTAATTCTGAATTATTAGAATACGAATTCTCCAACCCACACATCTCTCAAGGCACCTTGTGCATTCTCTCCACCAATTATGTAGATTTTATCGTTCAGTACCACCACATTGTGGAAAGCCCTTTCTGCAAACTCGGCAGGCAATGCAAGCCCGCCAGTTTGTTTGGTCCAAGTGGTGCCATCATCAGACACATACACATCACTTGTATAAACTGCATCTGTGTCATCTCCAGTGGCTCCTGCAATGGCAATAAGTTTTCCTTTGTACTCTACTACCTGTGCCAGGGCAACTGCGGGGAACCCGTCAGAAGATGCTACACTCCAGGTAGCTCCGTTGTCAGATGATTTATACACAGATGAAGAATATCTATCTGCCGTTTCGGTTATGAATGCTGCTCCTGATACTCCTCCAGCAATGTAAAGGTCACCGCCAAATGAGAAATTTGCGGCAAAAGTAGGGGGGCTGTCCGTCGTTTTGATTGTACTCAATGCACCCGCAGCTACTGTTTGCCAATTAACTCCATTTGTGCTTTTCAGAATATCCATACTTTTAATAGACTGTTCAGCCCCAGAGAAGGCGGCCTCCATGTAACCATGCATGTATATTGCATCGTTATGTACTACAAGACCCGGTTTTACTGCATTAAATCCCTCTCCAGCATCTAAGGTTAAGTCTGCTAAAGCAGTAACTGTCCACGAAGAACCATCCGAGGATGAAGCAGATCCTAATGCATCCCTACTTAATAGCACTCCAAATACTAGGGTAGGGGGCGTATGCCCACCCACGGTGATGATTTTACCACCTAAAGAAACAGCAGAAAGGAATGACCCAACAGGAATTGAATCTGAATTAGCTAAATCGAGGGCATCATGAGAAAAAACTGTGGTCCAGCTTACCCCGTCTTCAGAACTATAGACATATTCATAATAGTCAGCCGGAGTTGGAGGAGTTGCATCTGCATCGCCACCTACTTCAGCACCTCCTAGCAGGAACAGCTTTCCGTCATGGGTTAGAGCAGCAGGCCTTTTCAATCCTACAAATTTGTTTTCAGATGCCATATTCCATGCGGTAGCACTTACATTTACGGTCACTGTAAAGTCAACCATATCTACCTTATTTTCTGCAACAATCGTGTATGTAACAGGATTTGTGAAGTCATTTGCCGTGACTCCACTTACTTGTTCTATATCACCAACAAGAACGGTTGCTGCTCCTGATACAGTAAATGTCGCCACCAAAGCTGACACATCGGTTCCGTATGGGAATTCATCATCATTTTCAATTGTCATTCCAACAGCATCCACGGTAAAAGCAACGCCATTTATAGAGAATACCGAGAGATCAGTATCTGAAGCAAGCGTTGGACCATCATCTTTGCCACACTGCGTGAGGAAAATCATTCCTGCAAGAATGACTATTAATAAATATCCTTTAGTAAGTAATCTATCTTTCATAAGTTTAATTGTTAATCATTAATTCATTTAGTTCAATTAGTTTTCTTGTAAACAGGCTTTGCTTATTACAGCTACGCCATTAGATATAGAGTATTTTGCTCCAAGGCTTTCGGTCAAACTGGCCAATACATTTTCAAGTGTTTCGTTTTCTTTAAATTCTCCGGTGAATGTCCGGTTACTTTCTATACAACCTTCTAATTCAATCTTCATGGCAAAATTTCTTTCAATTCAAAGCTTGACATCATAAATTCCTGCTTTCTTGAAGTACAAGAGCCCATCTTTCCAAGCGAAGAACTTTTTCTCATCATTGATCTCCAGTTTTTCAGAAAAGTGGTCGTTCTTGTAATAGGTAAAGTACTTTCCCTGTTCCATTTCGGGAGCTTTGATCTGTTGTTGCACCTCTGCTTCAGCAACACTTTGTATGCTATCAAATTCTCTGTCGACAGATACAGATGGTGAAGTAATTGTGCGGGGAAGCACAGAACTGATGTAACCTTCACCCTTGTCAAGTGCTACACTGATTTTGGGATCATATCCATAGGCCGAAACATTGAAGGACTCACCATACACAGCCAGGGATATATCCGTAGTATTTATGAAGAGTGGATGGGTCAGCGTTCTATTGCTGAAGTATGCTTCACCCTCAATATATATAGTTCTGTCTTCTTCGGTAATTTGGGATGGATAGGTGATATAGGTGTCAGCATTAAGTTTTACTTCTGTCCCATCGCTGAGTGTTATTATTTGTGTCTCACCGGGCAAAGTTCGTACCTCCACTATTTCTCCTTGATTATTAATTCCCAACCTATCCATTAAGGAATATGATAACCAAGTGGCAGATAATAGAATAACAATGGACGCTGCTATTTTAACATAAAAGGAAATAGAGTCGGTTATTCCGGCGGCCTGCTTCTTAGTATCTTGATAGAGCTTATTGAATCCTTCCGGCTCAAGCAGGGTATCTATATCTACGTTGAATGACTCCCATTCATTTGTCAGATATTGGTCAACTTCATCTTCAAAGGATTTCGTCTTAAAAAGACCGTGGGCACGCAACAAGTCCTTTGCGTTGGTCAGTTTGCCTGAGAAAAGTTTTTTGACCAATTCCATGTTATTTTCTTCGTCTGGATTTTCCATCTGTTTCTTTGTACACCTATGTTTGTTATTACTCACATAGCTCCTATAAATTTTTTACATCTGGGAAGGGAATAATGTTGATCAGTAAAATTTCTTGTTTTGATTAGAATGAAAAAAAGAGCCCTTCCCAAAGATGAGAAGAGCTTTTTAAACTTATGAAGAGGTTTCTTTTTTCTCAATTTGTACTTCCACCTACCTCGGCTCCATTACCACTTCATGCAACTGCACTTTGCCCAGCAGGGTTTTTATTGTTTTATTGAAGGTGGTCAGGTTTAGGTTGTCCAGAATCGATTCATAGTTAGTGCTATCCAGCCCGTCAATACCGGTAAGAAGGTGTTGGGTAAGCTGTCCAAGCAGGTATCCATTCTGATTCAGGTTTTTCTTTCTTGCATTTCGTTTTGCCTCGATGGATTTGTTTAGTTCATCCTGCTTGGCTCCATTCTCAATGAGGTTCATCATTTCTTTCTTTACAATCTCTGCAAGTGTTTCGGCTTTATCAGGGTTGCTGTCGTATTGTACCCATAGACCGGCACTAGACCTGGGAGCATGAGTGGTCATTGCCCAAACACCTGCCCCATACGTTCCGCCTTCATCCTCACGCATCTGCTCAAAATACCTGTTTTTAAGTATGTCAGCCGCAATGTCCAACACCAAGTTGTTGTAGGCTGTGTACTTGTATTTAGAAGCATAGTAGTAATAGACATTTGAAAATTTTGGAGTGGTCATTTCCACTTTGAAGTGCTTGTTCGCTCCACCCTTGGCTGGTGTTATGCCATGGTCCTTCGCTTTTTCCTGTCCTGCACCTGATTCCAGGCTTCCGATGTATTTCTGTAACAAGGGCAGGGCATACGTAATTTCAAAGTCCCCAACAAGGAAAAAGGTGAAGTCATCAATCTGGTCCTTAAAACGCTCTTTGTAGATTCTGTCGAATTGGTTCAGCGTAACCTCATCTGCCGTTTGCGGGTTGGATAAGACAGCCCTTTCGTGGTAGTTGGACATGACCTGTTTTACGGAATCTCCGAAAATGGCATTGGGTGAGTTGGCCTTGTTTTTTACGTTTTCTGAAAGTCGGGCTTTGAATACTTTGAACGCATCCTCATCACTTCGGGGAAACTGTAGACGCAGGTACAATAACTTGAAAAGTACCTCCAAGTCATCCGTATCTGCCCGCCCTGAGATCGTTTCCTGGTTTTCACCTATTCGCAATGACAGCCCAGCATTTTTCCCCGCTAGGATTTTCTTCAATTCCGTATCCGTATAATCCCCCGCACCGGACTGGCCTACGATAGACCCAAAATGTGCGGAGGTTGCTAAGAGGTCAGCATCCAAGAGGCTGGCACCTCCTCGGCTTATGCCGGACAGAAGCACCTCACTTTTAGTTTTGTCTGTGGGGTACAGCACTACTTTGCATCCGTTATCTAACGTAAACACCATGCCCCCTTTGCCGATTTCAAAAGGTTCCTGCTTAGTGATTTTTCCGATCTTGGGGAGTTGATCATCGCTTACCAATTGTGAATTGGATACTAGGTCAAAGTACGGTTCTATTTCCTTTTGTTCAATGTCCTTGAAAATGGCATTTAATTCTTCCTCAGACACATAGGTGACACCCTCCGGGCCGCTCAAGGTAAAAACCCGGTTGGTTTCTGTCAGCCAGGATTTCAATAGAGGTTGCAGATCAGCCGCAGTGATTTGTTCGTAGTAGTTTCTAATAAACTCATATTCGAATTCTATCCCTCCGTGGGGCTCACCCACGAGAAACAATTGCTGAATGGACTTGGCCAACTCATCATTGGAGATTTTGTCGCGTTTCTTAAAGCGGGACTCAAAGTAGGTGAGATAATTTGCCTTGAGTCGGTCCAATTCGGTTTCAACAAATCCATGCTTCCTTGCCCTTTCCACCTCCGTAAAGATGGCTTGAATCGTTTCTGAAAGTTGATTTTCTTTTGCCTGTCCTCCAATCATCATGGCATTGGATGTCCTGATCCAAGGATAGTAGCCGGCATAAGCACGTAGGAAGGGGGCATCAGGTTTTTGGGAGGCTTCCTGTAGTCGTTGGCCCAGGAGTCCGTTTACAAAACCACGCAGTACTTCACCTCTTAGGTACTCCTCATTGTCCCGGTCAATCTTCTTCACTACCGGGTGTTTGATCAATAAATTAAAGTTGACCGCCCGGGCTTCTTTGTCAGTGGCCACTGCATAAATCATTTCTTCATTGCCTGCCACCTCATACTCTATCCTGTGTGCCGGATCAATAGCAGGGGGAACCTGAGACAGTATCTTTTTGACCCTTTGTTCCATTTCAACAGCATTGAAATCGCCCACAATAATGGCTGCCTGAAGATCAGGCCGATACCACTTTTTGTAGAAACTCCTGATTGCCTCATACTCAGAGTTATTGATGATGTCCATTTCCCCAATCACATTTCTCACCGCATATTGTGAGTCCTTGAAGTTGTATTCGGAGAGCGCATCATATATCCTGCGTTCGGCAGTATTCCGGGTCCGCCATTCTTCATTAATTACACCACGCTCCGCATCGATCTCCTTCCCGTCAAGGGTCAGTGAACCCGACCAGTCGTGCAATATCCACACAAACGAATCCAATACCGAAAGGTCAGTACTGGGTACGTTGCTCATATTGTATACGGTCTCGTCCACATTGGTATAGGCATTGATATTTTTGCCGAATTCAACCCCATTTCGCTCCAGGAAATTTTTTATACCCTTGCCCGGAAAGTGGGTGGATCCATTGAAGGCCATGTGTTCAAGCATGTGCGCCAAACCGTCCTGGTGATCTTCTTCCAGGATGGCTCCTACATCCTGGACCATATAAAAGCTGGCCTTTTCTTTGGGTTCTATGTTGGCCAGGATATAATAAGTCATCCCATTGTCCAACTGACCGAAGATGACTTTATCATCAAGGAGTTTTGGCCGGTCCTGACCAAAGGAGAATATGGTTATAAATAAAAGAGCTGTTCCTAAAAGTATTTTTCTTCGCATATTTTTAAGTTTCGGATTTTTTAATATCAGCTGACTGATGATTGTTTGGTGAATTCGGTTTTACCGCTCTCTAAAAATTCTAAAAAGTTATCGGCATTGAGGTCATAGGCCTTCGGTTCCACCATTTTCTCTTCTGTGTATGGGTTCATAAGAATATAAAATGGCTGGGCATTGTTGTTGAACTTCACTATTTGGTAATCCGCATTTTGCTTGCCAATGGACCGCTTCCTTTTCCCATCGTAGGTGGATTCATACCATTCTTCTCCGGGCAATTTGGTTTTTTCATCCACATAGAGCGCTACAACGGTGTAATTGCGCTTAAGCACTTTCAGTATCCGGCTGTCTGACCACACCCTGGCTTTCATCTCCCGGCAGTTTACACATCCATGTCCCATGAAATCTGTAAAAATGGGCTTGTTTTGTTCTTTCGCACATTTTAGAGCCTGTTTGATATCGAAATACCCTTCCAGCCCGTGAGGAAGGTGCAAGAGGTCATTGTATTTGGATTCATCATAAAGTTGAGAAACCGGGGTGGAGGAATCGGAAGGTGTATGTGTGCCAGACAGCTCTGCCAGGTTATAGTCGTGAGTGGTCATGGGAGGCAGATATCCTGCTAATGTCTTCAATGGAGCTCCCACCATGCCGGGAAGAAGGTAGATAACAAAAGAAAAAGTGATTATGGCGATGATCAATCTGGGAACGCTGATTTTCTCCATTGGTGAATCGTGAGGTAAACGAATTTTACCGAGCAGATAAAAACCCAGCATAGTAAATATGATAATCCAAAGTGCCAGATAGATTTCGCGATCCAATATTCCCCAGTGATACACCTGATCTGCTACACTTAAAAATTTTAGTCCTAATGCAAGCTCCAAAAAGCCCAATACTACTTTGACAGAATTGAGCCAGCCTCCGGATTTTGGCAGGCTGCTCAGCCATTGGGGGAAAATAGCAAATAGGGTAAACGGGATTGCAAATGCCAGTGAAAAACAAAACATACCCACGATAGGGAGCACAATCTCCCCTCCAGCCGAAGCTACCAGTATGGTGCCTACAATAGGGCCAGTACAGGAAAATGAAACAAGCACCAACGTGAATGCCATGAAGAAGACACCTAATAACCCACCTTTTTCGGACTTCTGATCCATCTTGTTTACCATGCCTTGTGGTAAGGTAATCTCAAACATTCCCAGAAATGAAAAGGCGAAAAAAACGAAGATCAGGAAGAAGAAAACGTTTGGCACCCAGTGGGTACTGAGCCATTTGGCAAATTCGGGTCCATTGATCCAAGCCACCAATGTGCCCGCAATAGTGTAGATGAGGATAATGCTGATGCCATACAATAACGCCTGTCTCTTTCCTTTACCATTGCTTCCATTTTTTGTGAAAAATGTGACTGTAAGGGGGATCATGGGGAAAACACACGGGGTGAGCAAGGCCGCCAGTCCGGCCAAAAATGCCAATATCCCAAAGGCAAACAAATCCACTGAGTCGGTTGAGGTGGTTGTATCTACCTGTGCCGATCCGGAGGCCGTAATTTCTTCTGTGGACGGTTGATCTAAATTTTGTAGGGCTATTCCTTTTGTGTGACCACTATATATGATCAGAAAAAGAAATGAAAGGAGAACAACTGTCTTAATGGGTATAGATTTAAAATCCATGGATTCTTGGTTATCTGAATAATCAACTCTCCAACTCGCTGGTGGTGAGTATGGTGTTATATACACACAAAGTTCAGGATACTCATATTGGAAATGAATGAATAAGTGGGGAAACTGAAAAAATGAATCAGTTTGGTCTAGTAATAGCTAAGCACAATGGCCAGCAGTATAGTCAGATCAAGGTTCGTTCTTTCAATCAGTTGCTTCTTGATATACTTCATCGCAAAGTGTACCTGGTTTTCCACCGTTCCTTTTGAGATGTTTAGCTGATCGGCAATTTCCTGATTGGTGCGCCCCTCAAATCGGTTCATTTTAAAGATTTCCTGTGCTCGTGGGGATAACTCGGCAATGACCTCCTCAATGATGTTTTTATAATCCCTGAAAATCACCTCGTCTTCTGTATTGCTAGAAGAAGAGTGTCCATTTGTAAGCAAATATTTTTCAAACAGAAGTTTGTTCACATTTTTCCGGGACTTATTGTAAATCAGGTTTTTGGCAATGGTGAAAATGTATGAGTTAATAGACAATTCCTCATTCAGTGTTTTCCATACCTCCCAGAGTTTGGTAAAAACATCCTGAACCACTCCTTCAGCATCCTCATGTGATAGGTTTTGCTTCCGTGAAAAATAATAGAGCTTTTTACCATACTTGAAAAACAATTCCTTGTAGGCCTGTTCATTGTTTACCTTAATCTTGCGTACAAGTTTGCTATCTTCGGCTGATAATGTCTGCAATTCTATATTACCCATTTCAATTGACTTTATCCTAAATAATTCCAATAGCATTTATTCCCAAGTCTTATATTCTAATTGGTTTTAAATATAATTTTAGGTACTGTTACAAAAAGTATGATTTATAACTTCTTCCAGCAGAACAAGTTAAGGTAAATTTACATAAAAATTACTTTTCAAAACGAATGAAAATACAAATCACACTAACCTGTCCTCAATGTAAGAGTACAAAACATAGTCAAAAAGGAAAAAAAAGCTAAAAAGCAAAATTATTTATGTAATGACCGCTCCCGCCAGTTTATCGGCGACCATGCTTTGAGCTATAGAGGAGCCCATTCTACCACTATTACCCTGATTATAAGGATGTTGGTGAGAGGTTGTGGGCTCAGAGCTATAAGCGTTATTTTGGGCATCTCGCTTGGAAAAGTATTGAAGACCTTAGCAAGACAGCAGGTAACCCTACAGCCCAAGCGTTGATTTTACGATAAATTGGAAGTCGATGAATTTTGGACTTATGTAGGGAAGAAGAGTCATAAACAGTGGTTGATTTATGCTTATCATCGGGAGAATAGAGAGCCTGTCGCATGGGTCTGGGTCAAACGCAATGAAAAGACGGTCAGGGTGTTCCGATGTAAAATAAAGTCACCAAGTATAAAATGGAGCTATCTATTGACGGATAATTGGAAGAGTTTCAAGCGGGTATTTAGCAGCACCAATCACCGGATAGGCAAAGAAGGCACTAAAAGGGCATTGAAGGAAACAACTGTTGATTAAGGCACCGGATAAGACGAGCCTTTAGACGAACATGTTGTTTTTCAAAAAAGATGGAAAATCACATCAAAGCTTTTGAATTAGCTTTTTATTATATCAATTACGGGCATATTTAAACTATCATACTTTGTAGTACACCTCCAAATATTGCTTATCAGCATACCTCTTTTGGGTATTATTGATAACCTTAGCAATAATAATACCAATAATCAACGGTATTGTTTTGAGGAGAATCCTGTCAAAGTTTCTCCTCTTCATCAGGTCTTAAAATAAGAAATCTGAAGTGATTAGACTTGTAAATTCAAGGTAGTCAAAATGCCTATGTTAATTCAGTGTTAATTTTTATTAACAATAATTTTTTTATTACGTAATATTAATTTAATATTGTGTTAATATTAAAATGAGAGAATTATGAAAAAGATGTTATTTATGTTGCTTTCCGTTTGTTTTATGCCATGCGCCAACGGTCAGCTTTTATCTTCTGCCAAGGCAGCAGAAGTAACCAATTATAAAGAGGTGCTCTCTCAAATTGACTATCCTCAAGCTTGTGTGCAAGAGGGAATTGAGGGGAGAGTTATTGTGTCACTCAAAGTAGATACAAAAGGCAATTTGGTAAGCCACGAGTTTATCTCATATCCCTGCCCGAATTTGAAAAGAGCGGTGACTAAAGCATTACCAAAACTAAAATTTAATACTGCAATCAATCGGCATGGTGATGCAGTAGCAGGGAGGGTCACAATTCCTATTATTTTTAAGTTAGCGATATAGTTTTAAAATAAATTGATTTTTGTGCCGCCCCAAGCAATCGGGGTGGCTTTTTTTATTTAATCTTACCTTCTAACTTATTGTTATGATCAACAAAGTAGTTGCGAATGCTCAGGAAGCAATCCAAGGAATTGAGGACAATATGACACTAATGCTTGGAGGGTTTGGCCTTTGTGGTATCCCTGAAAACTGTATCTCCGCATTAGTAGAAGCCAATATAACAGGCCTTACCTGTATTTCTAATAATGCCGGAGTTGATGATTTCGGTTTGGGTCTTCTTCTTCGGAAAAAACAGATAAAAAAGATGATCTCGTCCTATGTGGGAGAGAATGCTGAATTTGAGCACCAAATGTTAAGCGGCGATCTGGAAGTGGACCTTATTCCACAAGGGTCTCTTGCAGAACGATGCAGGGCCGGAGGAGCTGGTATTCCGGCCTTCTTTACACCGGCCGGTTATGGAACGGAGATAGCTGAAGGAAAAGAAGTAAGGGTATTCAATGGTAAGCCACACATTTTGGAATCAGCCCTGACTGCCAACTATGCAATTGTTAAAGCGTGGAAAGGCGACAGAGCAGGTAACCTTATATATAAGGGAACCGCCATGAATTTCAACCCCCCGATGGCGATGGCCGGAAAGATCACAATCGCTGAAGTGGAGGAGTTGGTGGAACCGGGAGCGCTTGATCCAAACTTCATCCACACACCCGGAATATTTGTGCAAAGAATCTTCCGAGGTGAAATATTTGAAAAGAGAATAGAACAGAGAACCATAACAAAATAGGATATGCTTGATAAAGATGGTATTGCAAAACGAATTGCGCAAGAGCTTCAGGATGGTTGGTACGTAAACCTTGGGATAGGGATACCTACACTTGTCGCTAACTATATTCCTAAAGGAATAAGCGTTGAGTTCCAATCAGAGAATGGATTGTTAGGAATGGGACCCTTCCCAACTGAAGAAGAAGTAGATGCTGACCTAATCAATGCGGGGAAGCAAACAGTAACCACTTTACCGGGAGCCTCTATCTTTGACTCTTCCACTTCATTTGCAATGATCAGAGGACAGCATGTTCAACTTACCGTGCTCGGTGCCATGGAAGTAGCTGACGATGGAGACATCGCCAACTGGAAGATACCGGGCAAAATGGTAAAAGGGATGGGTGGTGCAATGGATCTGGTAGCTTCTGCGGAGAATATCATCGTTGCAATGATGCACACCAACCGAGCAGGCAAATCAAAACTATTAAGAGAATGCACCCTTCCGATTACCGGCATCAAATGTGTAAAGAAAGTTGTTACCAACCTGGCAGTATTAGATATCACTCCTGAAGGTTTTAGATTGGTAGAGAGAGCACCAAGTATCTCTGTTGAGGATATCAAAAATGCAACCGAAGGCCGATTAGTAGTTGAAGGTGATATTCCGGAGATGAAGATCTGACTTCTATTAAATAAAAAATTGTTTAACCTTAAATTATGTACTTACTTAATACCCCACCCCCCGAATAGTTAAATACTTTTTAAAAACAGGAACCTGAAACAGACACGTAAGATCCCGAACCACCTACAACATTACCCTGACTCTTTCAAGTTCAGGGGGCAATGATTTAGTGTTTACCGTCACTCAAGCAAAAAATGTGGTGTCATATAATCAATTATCTCCCTTGTTTTCTGGTACAGGATATCTTAGTAGGGGGATAAAAGCCAAAGGGTGCGCAGAAAAGCAAAAGAGAAACCTTCAAGATTTAAATGACGACGATACCAAAGTGTAAGTGCAACCTACGCTTAGTTGGGGTTGAGGGATTTCTAGTGCATACATTAGAGAGGTCTGATAGCATGGTATCAGGAAGTCTGATAGCATAGTATCAGGGTGTCTGATGGCAGGGGTTCCGTTTTCATTAACTTTTGGAAAGTTTCAAACTTCCTAAAAGTCTCTTAGCAAGGTCTTGCTTTTTTCACCACTTTACGTTTGAATAAAAAGAACGATTATTACACATTGAATGATGTTACGAAGTAGGGTTAAGTAACCATGCCCAAATTTCATCTAATTTTTGAATACCTTCGTTTTTAACTCAAAACGATTACAAATGAGAGAAGATATTGCTTCGCTAAGAAATGAATATACCCAATCCTCTTTAGATGAATTATCCTTATTAAAAAACCCTTTTGATCAGTTTGAAAAATGGTTCGAGGAAGTAAAACGTTCAGCTATCCCGGAGCCAAATGCAATGGTGATATGCACCGTCAATTCAAACAGTCAGCCATCCTCCAGAACCGTCCTGCTCAAGGACTTGTCCAAAAAGGGGTTTACTTTTTATACCAATTACGATAGTCGCAAAGGAAAAGAAATAGCACGGAATAACTCAGTGAGTCTTCTTTTTCCGTGGCTTGAACTGGAAAGACAGGTAATTGTTCAGGGCAAAGCCGAGAGAATAAGCAGGTCGGCTTCTGAAGAATATTTTCATTTAAGACCTAAAGGCAGTCAGATAAGTGCTCATGTATCCAACCAAAGTGAGCGAATTATTAACAGAATAGCTTTAGAGAGCAAATTGAATTTACTGAAAGAAGAATATAAAGACAAAGAAGTTCCACTTCCTGATAATTGGGGTGGATACCTGGTCATTCCCTATTCAATTGAGTTCTGGCAGGGATGTCCAAATCGCTTGCATGATCGTATTTTTTACGAATGGGCAGGTGATTCCTGGAATGTTGGAAGGCTCTCTCCGTGATCTCTTCCTTATCTTTTGAAAGGTAAGATACCGGTCAGGTATTATATACTGAATTTCTTACTTCCGTACACTCTGGAGTGATGGTGGTATGCACTCTCCCCGCAAAAATTGGGCTTTTACCAACCACCGGTGGTTATTTTTATCCGTTCCGGGGTCATTTTTAATCATTTTGGAGGTCTAAGAAATGGTTCCTGCCAGATTTATCTCAAAAATGAAAATTTTAAATTCTTACAAATTTTGATCAAGAATTTAGTTCTGAGCATTAAGCCATGCATTTCTGATTCGAAGTTGTTCTTCTGTCGGGTTTTTTGTGAGGTTCATGGTGTGCTTTTCAAAAGACTTTACGATTATGGCTTTGGCTTTTAACTTCTTTTCTTTTTCTTTTCCCCAAATTTTTCTCCTTATCAATACCTCAACCTTATCTCCTTCATTCACTTCTTTATAAAACCTGTCCATAATTTGTTGAAAATTTTTAAAGGTTAGTTTTTCACCATTCCATGTCAGGAGCACATCACCTTCCAGAAGCCCAAGTTTTTTCCCAAAATCATCCATCTCTTTGGTACTTGCAATGGAAATTTCTTGTTGATCGTTTAATGCAGGAGTAAAATTTCCGGTAGCGATAACGTTGTTTTCGCTTTCGGCAGCATAATCAATACCGGCCCATTCCAACACTTCTTTGAGTGGTAATGGTTTAACTCCGGCCACGTACTTTCTCAGAAAATCACCTGCTTCCGGAGATGTCCCTCTTTCAATTTCATCAAATAAATCTTCATCTTTAAAGGCTTTCATGGGTCCGTATTCCTTGGAAAGTTCTTGAAGTAACCATTGTAGATCTTTTTCACCATTTGTGCTCTTGATGATCGTAAGATCCAGGCACATAGCTATCAGAGCTCCACCGGCATATACATCCCCGTACCGCTTTTCATTCTTTCCCTCTAAGATATTCTTACTAAACTCTGTGTATGGAATATCCACATCATACTGCACTTGCCGGATTATTTTATTTCTCATTTCATTAAGAAAGTCATCTATTTCATACAAGTCATATTTTATTTGTACATGATGAGTGGAGTATTCCGTGACTCCTTCATAAAGCCATAAATGCTGACTCATTTCAGGTTTGATATAATTGAAGTTGTGGATTTCTTCAGAATGGATGTTGAGAGGGGTAACAATATGCAGAAACTCGTGTGCTGATATATCTTTCACCATTTGACTAATCCTCCCGGGTTCCATTTCAGGAAGGGCATAGAGGGATGAGTAGGAATGTTCAAGAGCTCCCCAGGACCCGGATAAGGTTGGAGAATCAAACAAATAGATCAGGTAGGTATATCGATCTACTGGTAACTTTCCGCCAAGATAACTCGCTTGTGCCTCCATCAGTTCATCAATGTTATCCATAACATCTTTGGCAGACAATACTTTATTAGGAGAATAAACAGAGACCAAAATATTCGCTCCTGCGATCTCCTTCGAAACGATATCCGGTTCACAATACATCAATGGAGCATCTGCCAGGGAATGGTAGTTTTCCGTAGTGTAAGTATCAGAAGTAGAGGTCTCTTTGATTTTCTTTAACGAAGTGGTGCCTTTTATTTTCTCATCATGGATTATAGTAAGTTCAAAAGGCCTAAACTTTTCGCCATCCATATAGCCTATAAACCCAAACGTGTTCATTACAAAAACACCTTCTTCTGATTCAATGCTCGTTCCTCCCGGTTCAAATAGTTTATTTTTTCCATAACCACTGAAGTTGTCAAATGAGTCTTCTATCCGGTAGGTGATTTTATCAAGTAGTGCTGCATTTTTGATCAACCATCTGTTTGTTGATATTTTTTCAAATTCGAGTTGATCCCCATTTTTATCAAGTGCTTTGAAGCCCACAACGAACCTTCCGAAGTCGGAAATGCTGTAGGTACCCGGAACAATTTTTGGCATGTGGTATTCAATCTCCTCCTGATCAGTTTTAGGAACTGAAATCTCAACAGGAACTTTGTCATTTTTTGCCTTTGTAAGATCTATACTGACCTGATATTTGTCCTGACTAAAGCCGAGTGAAACAATTAATAATGCGGTTAATGATGCTATATTTCTCATGGAATTACTTAATTCCGGTGCAAGTTTACTACGTAATAAAATACTCGGAGGTGTTATAAAAAGTATGAAATCTTAAATATGCCCATAATTGATGTAATAAAAGGCTCATTCAAAGGCTTTGATGTGATTTTCCGCTTTTAACGATATTTGTACGTTTACACTGAGGGCAGGTTAATGTGATTTGTATTTTCATTAGCTTTAAAAATTAATTTTTATGCTAACCTATTCTTTTGGAATAAGTTATATATCATACTTTTTGTAATAGTACCCTGGATTCTACGCAATAATAAAGTATCGAACCGATAAACCGGACAGTGCGATGCCTTATTCTAAAAAAATTCAGGTTTTATAATACAAATCAAAAAACTTATATACCTTTGCATTTTTAAAACATAAAATATTGCATTATGAGAACGTTTATAAGTAAAAGATCAAAAGACATCATGAACACAGAGAACACGTCACACACGCTGCCGAAAGGGCTGTGCGGGCTTAATTTAATGCCCCCCCCCCCTATAGTCTAATCTTATCTATAAAAAATACCTTTTTCTTAATCTTCACTATCCTGCTCGCTCTCTTCGGACGGGCACAGGACGATTCCAAACCCTTCATCACTACCTGGCAGACAACCTCTGACAACGAAACCATTACTATCCCTACAACAGGAGGAGGCTACAGCTACTCCGTAAACTGGGGCGAAGACGAACCTGCCGATAACAAAACCTACACCGGGGATGCCTCCCATCAATACGCTACGGCAGGAACCCACACCGTGACCATCAGCGGTACGTTTCCACGTATCTACTTTTCCGGAAACAGCACCTCCGCAGGGCAGATACGATCCATCCAAAAGTGGGGGGATAACCCATGGACTTCCATGAACAGTGCTTTTGAAGGCTGCAGCAACCTCACCATTGCCGATGACGCGGGGATTCCGGACCTTTCAAATGTGACGAGTATGTTCCGCATGTTCATTAATTCTTCCTTCAGCGGAGACCTTAGCAAATGGGACGTAAGTAAGGTGACAAACATGGGACTCATCTTCAGCGGTTCTGACTTTAACGGAGACCTCAGCGAATGGGACGTAAGCAAGGTGATGAATATGTCAGGTATGTTTGCATCATCTCCCTTCAACCAAGACCTCAGCAAATGGGACATCAGCAGTGTGAATAATATGTTCGGCATGTTTAATGATAATACCTCCATGTCTTCCGAAAACTACGATAAACTCCTCATCGGATGGAGCACATTAAACGAAGAGGCGGGCGAGACTAAAATCCCCTCCTCCCACATCACTCTCAACGCACCGGATCATTACACCTGCAAAGGGGAGGCCGCTAGGAACAAACTCATCAATACGCATTCCTGGACCATTGAAGGAGACAGCAAACTAGATGATGCCATCGATCCCACACCTGATGTAGTGACCCTGAAAGCACTTACTGCCTGTGCACAAATCACTGAAAATGAACTCAAGGCTGCCGCGCCCTCCGCCACAGACAACTGCCCGGGAGCAAGCGTTACGGTCATCCATGATGTCACCAACTTTCCCATTACTTCTAATATTACCATCACGTGGACCTTCACCGATGAGGCAGGCAATACCGCTGCACAAACGCAGACCGTGACCATAGGGGATACCGAGGCCCCGGAAGTTACAGGGACTTTACCGGAGGTTACCGCACAATGTCCGATCGGTGCTGAAAATGAACTGACCGAACCTGCTGCACCCGCAGACAACTGTGGAGGGACGGTCACCGTGGCACTCAAAACCGGCACTCCCTTTCCTATTCAGGCAGGCACCACTACTATCACGTGGATATACACCGACGAGTCCGGAAATACGTCCGAGCAAACGCAGGACGTGACCATAGACGATACCATGCCCCCGGCAGTTACAGGCAATCTGAATGCCATTACCGCACAGTGTCCGATCAATGCTGAAACTGACCTGACCAAACCTGCTGCTCCCACAGACAACTGTGGAGGGACAGTCAAAGTGGCCGTCAAAGACGATACCAACTTCCCCATTCAGGCAGGCACCACTACCATCACGTGGATATATACCGACGAGAACGGCAATACGTCCGAGCAAACGCAGACCGTGACCATCGCCGACACCGAAGCACCGACAATTGCAGACCTGAACGCAATTACCGCAGAGTGTTCACTTGAGGAAAATGACTTCACCATCCCCAAAGCCAATGACGTTTGCGACGGGGAGATCACTGCCACACACAATGTCACCAACTTCCCCATTACGTCCAACACCACCATCACATGGACCTACACCGATAAGGCAGGCAACATCGCCACACAAACACAGGCAGTGACGATTACCGAATGTCCGCCGGAAGAGAGCAAGCCGCTGAGCACAGGGGACGATGCGTTGGAAGCAGTGGTCTTTCCCAACCCCTCTTCGGGTCGTTACGTAGAAGTGCAGTCTTCCGTGGAAAGTCCGATCCGCATCCTGAGCGTAGGAGGGGAGTTATTATTGGAAAGCACCACAAACACAAAGATAGATGCAGCCTCCCTTCAAAGCGGCCTGTACCTTGTCCAACTGCCGGACGGGCGTTTGCTGAAGTTTGTGAAGCAATAAAAAAGCCTACTGCGGCATCCTTATTATGTGGGAGGTTTTTTTATACCTGATCGCCTAAATGTGATTTTCCATCTTTTTTGAAAAAAAACACGTCCGTCTAAAGGCTCGTCTTATCCCGTGCCTTAATCGACAGTTGTTCCCTTCAATGCCCTCTTTGCCTATCACTTGATGGGTGTCACTAAATGCCCGCTTAAAACGCTTCCAATTACCCGTCAATAAACTGCCCTATTTTATCCCGTAACGCCCTGACGGTCTTTTCATTACGTTTGCCCAAGACCCATGCGACAGGCTCTCTGCTCTCCCGCAGATTTCGCTGATGGACGCAGACGTGTTTTGGTGAAAAAATAAACCATTTTTTATGGCTCTTTTTCCCTACATAAGTCCAAAATTCATCGACTTCCAATTTATCGTAAAAGCGACGCTTGGGTTGGAAGACTACCTGCTGTCTTTCTAAGGTCTTCAATACTTTTCCAAGCGAGACACCTAAAATAGCACTTATAGCTCTGAGGCCACAACCTCTCACCAACATCCTTGTGATCAGGGTAATCGTGTTAGAATGAGCCCCTTTATAGCTCAGCGCATGATCGCCGATAAACGGACGGGAGCAGGCGTTGCACAAATAATTTTGCTTTTTAGTTTTTAACGATATTTGTACGCTTACATGGAGGGTAGGTTAGTGTGATTTGTATTTTCATCAGTTTTGAAAATTAATTTTTACGCAAATTTATGCTAACCTGTTCTTTTTGAAGAAGTTATAAATCATACTTTTTGGAACAGTATCAAATACTCATAGCATATTTAATGAGTTGTAGAGTTAGGTGAAGTATCTTTTATTTCTAACTGAAATTTAATGTGAATTTGAAAACATCCGGATTTTAATTCCATCAGTTTAATCTATCGGAAATTTTGCTGAGGATATCCTCTTTCAGCACTTTTGTTCGAAACCACCATTCAAATGCCGGATTAATGATTCTATACTCGGTTTGAGATAGCTGTTCCAGCAAGTCTTCCTTGATAAGTGCTTTCCTGGCTTTAAGGGCCGTGGCGGATGATTTCAAATGGTATTTTCTGATGGATTCCTGACGGGTAAGTTGTTTTTCTCCTGAAAGGATAGCTTTGAGGACATTAATCTGAATATTACTGAGCCGATCAAAAATATCTGTGGAATGCGTATTAGTGAAGTTGAGGAAATCTAAAAAGCCTTTTTGCATTTGTTGTTTCCCGACTTCCTTGTTTCCGGGGCTATTCGTCCAAATAATATGTGAGAGAAATTGAACATGCTCAGTGTGCCGTTGAGTCCACTCACAGATGATCTTAGCATATTTCTCTGAAATTGGCTTACCTGTTGAACTAAATTTAGAAGTGATGAATGGAATCCAGTCTTTTTCTGATATTCTGTTAAGTTTCAGGATTTGTCCGAAATTATAAAATGGGGCAGATTCATTTGAAAATAACTCTTCCATCATGTGTCGCCTACTGCCGTAAAGACAAAAAGAAGACTTTTTCTGATGCTGCCAATAGGATCGAAGTTCGTATTGTAATGACTCTGAATTTTCAAACCGACTGATACTTTGAAATTCATCTATAGCGATCAATTGTTGCTTTCCGTTTTGTTCTGATAAGATTTCTGGTAGTCTTAAAATTTCTTCTTTCGTTTTTTTTGCTTCATTCCAATTGAATGAAAGACTGATTTGCTCTAAACCACCTGCTTTATAAGAAAGCATTGGAACCAAGTGCTTCAGTGTTTGGCTCAGATTGGTTATAAAATTTTTATATCCGGACCGATTAGCCTGAGTGAGTTTGAGGGCAAATTCTTCCAGAAATTGCTTTTCAGATCGAAAAGAAGTGATGTCCATTTGAACAATTGCCAGCTTTTTCTTTTTCTCAAGCTCTGTAAATACCTGCTTGATGAGTGAAGATTTCCCTATACGTCTGGGCGAAATCAAAATCACACTGTTTCCACCCATCAAATTATCCTTGAGCAACTTTTTCTCCTTTGTTCGATTGGTAAACTCATCACGACGAACTACTTGTCCGTAAGAAAATGGAGTGAAGACATCATTCATACATGTAAATATAAATCCAACAAATTAAGTTGCTAACTGGTAACTTACCGAGTGGTAACTTACCGAGTGGTAACTTAAAAAATACTCAAATACAAAAATTATATTTGCAGACAATTATTGATTGACAGTGAAACAATTCAAACGACATATCATCACATCAGCCCTTCCTTATGCGAATGGTCCTATCCATATTGGCCATCTTGCCGGAGTATACATTCCGGCAGACATCTATGTCAGATACCTAAGAAGTAAAGGAGAAGATGTGGTCTGGGTTTGTGGGTCTGATGAGCATGGGGTAGCCATTGAACTAAAAGCCAGGAAGGAGGGGAAACCCCCTCAGGAAATAGTCGATTTCTATCACAACCAAATCAAAGAATCATTTTTAGAATTTGGAATTAGTTTTGATATTTATCATAGGACTTCTTCTAAGCTCCACCACAAAACGGCTGCTGACTTCTTCAAACAGATGGAAGCTGAGGGTAAGTTTAAAATTGAAACTTCTAAGCAGTTTTATGATGAGAAAGAAAGTCAATTCCTAGCCGACAGATATATCAAAGGAACATGTCCGGTGTGTGGTTTTCAGGAAGCATACGGGGATCAATGTGAAAACTGTGGATCTACTTTGAGTCCCACAGAGCTAAAATTTCCAAGATCAATGCTTAGCGGAGAAGCCCCAGTGATAAGGGAAACAAAACATTGGTACTTGCCGCTTGATGAATATGAGCCGTGGTTAAAAGATTGGTTGCTGGAAGGACATAAGGAATGGAAGCCCAATGTCTATGGTCAATGCAAAAGCTGGATTGATAATGGGCTAAGACCAAGACCAATGACTCGAGATTTAAACTGGGGGATTCCCGTTTCGGTAGAGGGAGGAGAAGGTAAGGTTCTTTATGTGTGGTTTGATGCACCTATAGGATACATCTCTGCAACGAAACAATGGGCTATTGATAACGGTAAGAACTGGGAAGTCTACTGGAAAGGGGATGATACACGACTTCTCCACTTCATTGGGAAAGACAATATTGTTTTTCACTGCATTGTTTTTCCTACGATTTTAAAAGCAGCAGGAGGTTATGTCTTGCCTGATAACGTGCCTGCAAATGAGTTTCTAAATCTTGAAGGCAGCAAAATTTCAACCTCCAGAAACTGGGCAGTATGGTTACATGAATATTTAGAAGACCTTCCAGGAAAGCAGGATACATTAAGGTATACATTAACCGCCAATGCACCGGAGATCAAGGATAATGACTTTACCTGGAAAGATTTTCAGACAAGAAACAATAGTGAGTTAGTTGCTATTTTTGGAAATTTTGTTAATCGTGCAGTAGTACTTATTCATAAGTATTTTGATGGTAAACTTCCTGAAAGAGGGGAATTACAACCGATTGACAATGAAATAATAAAGTCTATTAAAGAAGCACCTCAGCGAATAGCTGATTCACTGGATCAGTTTAAGTTCAGGGAGGCACTATTCCAACTAATGGAACTGGCAAGAGCGGGTAATAAGTACCTGGCAGATACTGAGCCATGGAAGCTTATTAAAGAAGATAAAGGTAGAGTTGAAACGATCCTGAATATTGCTGTTCAAATCAGCGTCAACCTATCCATACTCTGTGAACCGTTCCTTCCTTTTACTGCGGAGAAACTCATCTCAATTTTAGCGATTGAAAAAAGTAAGTGGAGTGCAGCCGGATCTATTGACCTGACTGAATCAGGCCATCAACTAAATAAGGCAGCGTTGCTTTTTGAAAAGATTGAGGACAAGGAAGTAGAGGCACAAGTCAATAAGCTATTGAAAACAAAAAAAATGAACGAACAAGAGAAGCTAACTCCGAATTTACCTGCACTGAAAGATGAAGTAGTATTTGATGACTTCATAAAGATGGACTTAAGAGTAGGGGAGATCAAAACAGCACAGAGGTTAGAGAAATCTAATAAGCTCTTAAAGTTTTCTGTAGATATGGGCTTGGAAACACGTACCATTTTGAGTGGTGTGGCAAAGCATTTTACTCCGGAAGAGATGATCGGAAAGAGAGTAACGGTAGTGGCCAACCTCGCCCCGCGAAAGATCATGGGGATTGAGTCACAGGGGATGCTGCTGTTTGCTGAAAATAGTGATGGAAAGCTTGTGATGGTCAGCCCGGAGGAAGATGCGGAGAACGGGGCTTCTATAAGTTAATTTCAACCTTGTTTTGTTATTTTAGAATTACATCTTAACTGGAGTTTAATGCCCAAGCAGCATTTATTCATCCTCCTCTAATGTGAGATAAACCATGGTTTGGTTTAACATTAAATAGGCTACTTCCCCAAATGTGATCAATCCTGTGACATCGCCAGTCTTTTTTCCTTCAAGATTTCCAAAGAAATAATTATAAAGACAATTACAATTGAAATGGATTTGCTCTTCTATTGCCTTGTATTCCTTTTCAAACTTCTCTTCATAATCAGAAAGTGGCTTTGAGATTTGATATTTATAGCCCGGCCAT
Organism: Ekhidna sp.; assembly: GCA_014323825.1. Taxonomy (GTDB): domain Bacteria; phylum Bacteroidota; class Bacteroidia; order Cytophagales; family Cyclobacteriaceae; genus Ekhidna. Next base: position 103,516 of record JACONI010000073.1, read on the forward strand.
ACCGGAGTCGCAAAGGTTACCGTTTTAGCTTCATCATTATAAGCTAATATGCTTGTATTGATTAATGAACCATTTACATTGGTTATTATCGGACGATCTGTGTCCATTCCTCTGCTTTTGAAATAGTCATAAACGTTCTGCTTTTCACCATCTATAACAGCCTCCTTAACCTCTGTTACTTCTTCTTCAAACTCCAAATATGAACCTTCGGGTTCTTGAATATTGATTATTCCAAGTACTGGTGTGATGTTTGAGGGGAGGTCACAGTGCATAACCAATGCTTGATTATCATAAAACCTCCCGGTGTTCCCATCTATTACTTTAGGTGTTTTCTCTCCAACCTTTTCCCATAAGACACCTGAAGCCCATCCAATAATAGGAGATTTAAAAACATCATTACTTTCTTTGACTGCAAATGGATAGCGATAGGCACACGAAGAGAGGCCCGGTAGAATGATAAATGATACACCCCATTCCGGATAGTCGTCAAAAATGGTAGAAAGGACATCCTCTTCATAAGTTTTGATTTTGTTAATCTTAATTGGAGCATTCAATAAGTTAAGGAAAACCTTTTCCTTGGAAATAGTTCCGCCCTCTTCGTCCATAAAATAAGGTATGGTGCCTCCAATCCAGTTTCCCGGAGGTAACTGGGAAAGGAGGTCTTCTTCAGCACCAACAACGGCAGTTTGTCCCTTACCTAAGATTTCTTTGGCTTCTTCTAAAGTATATAGTTTATTTTTCATAGTAATTCGTGTTATAGCTGGTTTTTAATAAGTTGAAACTCTTTTTTGCACATTGATTTATACTTGTTAAAAAAAACTATAAGTTCACTAGCGGCTTCATTTTCTGTGATTTTTTCATTTTCAAATTTTTTTTGTAGTCGGCCGAGTAGTAGTCTGAGTGCCATGGTAGAAACTTGGGGCCTTTTTCTTAAAAGACTAACCCAAAAAGGATCATTTGCTTCTGGAAACATAATTAATTGCGATTTTATTTTTAATCAATGGTTTAATACTAAAAACTAGTGTCTAACAATTTTAGGAAAATTACTAGAATTAAAAAAGTATTCTCATGTTAAATATAATTATAGAATTTGATATGAAATATGAAGTTTGTATTCAATTGTTTAAAAAAGACACAAAGCACAATATAACTGAATAAAATCAACCAAACAAGTTAATTGGCAAAAAAAATTGAGAGGAAGAAGAAAGCCTATCCTTTAAGCATTTTACAGGATTGAATTTTCAAAGTAATTTCTTCTTATTATACAGCTCTCTCTGTTCTATTAAATCCCATCTCTACGTGATCTTGGATAGGCATGGTTGTTTACTCTTAAAGAGTATCGGTACACTCAATTAAGCCAACTCTTCCCATTTTTCTATTAATCTTTCAAGTTCTGTTTTTCTGATTTCGTATGTAACATTCATCTTAGCAAGCTCATCGGCATTTTTGTATAGCTCAGAGTTAGCCATCTGAGTTTCCAATGATTTAATATCATCCTCCAGTTGTTCAATTTGGTGCTCAATCTTCCTAAGCCCTTTTGCAGTTTGCTGTTTTTCGGCATTGTTCCGAGAGTTGGTATTGCCTTTCTTTTGATTTTGTTTTATCGGCGTTTTATTTTCTTTTGCTTGGTTTTTTTTATTCCACCAGTTAAACTCTTCATAAGTACCCGGATATTCTTTTACCTGCCGATCTTCAATGTACCAGATTTTATTTGCAATCTGAGAAATGAAGTGACGGTCGTGAGAAACGGCCAGAAAGGTGCCTTCATACTGCTGAAGTGCCTGAACTAAAATGCTTACGGAGAGCATATCCAGGTGGTTGGTTGGCTCGTCCAGCAATAAAAAGTTTGCTTCTGAAATAAGTGTCTTGGCTAATGCCACACGAGATTTCTCACCTCCGGAGAGCACTTTGATTTTTTTAAATACCTCCTCATCCGAGAAAAGAAAACAGCCAAGTACACTGCGTAGCTCCTGTTCGGTCCTGCCAGTACCTGCTTGCTTTAATTCTTCTAAAAGATCATTTTGAAGTTTTAACGATTCCAGCTGATGCTGTGCGTAAAAGGAATTAATGACATTATGACCTGTTTGAACTTTGCCCTCATAAGGCTCGGTTTTTGCGATTATCCTCAATAAAGTAGATTTTCCTTTACCATTTGCTCCGATTAGGGCAATCTTATCACCACGCTCTATTCCAATACTGGAATGATCAAGGATTTTCAAATCACCATAAGCTTTGGAGACATCTTCCAGTCGTTTGACATGTCTGCCTGATTTGGTTTTGAAGTTGAAGCGGAAATTGACTTTTGCAGTGTCATCAATGACTTCAGCTACCCTTTCCATCTTCTCCAACATCTTCATTTTGGATTGTGCCTGGCTGGCTTTAGTCGCCTTAGCCTTAAATCGCTCAATGAAGTGTTCTGCTTCTTTTATTTTCTTCTGCTGGTTTTCAAATGCGTTTTGCAGGAACTTACTACGGAGTGCCTTCTCCTCTTCGTAATTGTTATAATCGCCATGGTAAACATGCAAATTTGCCTGAGTGACCTCAACGATTTTATTTATCGTTCGATTTAGGAATTCCCTATCGTGCGATACGATAATGTAAGCCCCTTCATAGGTTTTTAGGTAGTCTTCAATCCATTGGATAGATGGAAGGTCTAAGTGGTTAGTAGGCTCGTCGAGCATTAACAGACCGGGCTTTTCAAGCAGAAGTTTTGCAAGCATTACCCGCATTCTCCAACCTCCTGAAAATTCACTCAATGGACGCAGAAGGTCAGTTGTCTTGAAACCAATTCCTTCCAGAATTTCTTCTGCTCTTGATTGTAAAGTATAGCCTTCTCGGGCCTCAAATTGCTCTTGTAGTTTGGTCAGTTGATCAACTAGCTCATACCTGTAGTCTTCTTCCAGTTCTTTGATCAACCTGTCAATCTGCTTCTGAATCTTCACTGTGGAATCAAAAGCTGTCATCGCTACGGAAAGAATAGAATCCTCCGTCTGAAATGAAAGGAGGTCCTGATTAAGGAACCCGATGGTGGTATCTTTACTCATAGAGATTTTTCCGGATGTGGGTTGAATATCTCCAACCATTATTTTCAGTAAGGTGGACTTGCCCGTTCCGTTCAGCCCAATGAGGCCGATTTTGTCCTTTGAACCAATGAATAGCGATGCTTTATCGTAAAGTGCCCGATCTCCCAGATAATATGAAAGGTTCGTAATATCAATCATGGCTGCAAAAGTAAGATGGTTAGAAGGAGTGGAGATTCTTTTGAGTTACAATTGCGTTCCTTTGCTTGTGCAGCTCATCCTGCCCCATCTCTGAAAGAAAGATACAAAGGTGTAGTGTGTAACTACACTTAGAGAGGAGGGATAGCATATATACTGTGTTGGGTAGTATATTTTCTATTCAAAGTCATTCGTAAATTCCCTAATTTTTTGCTCAAATACATTCAAATGAAATAAATCATCTTTTGATTTTGTTAGTTTGTAGGAAGCACTTGTACTTTTTTCCATAGAGACTAATTTTCCCGCTTTTCCTGTTGTTATATCTGCTTTACTCCATAAATTGAAATACAAAGCATTTGGACTTACTCCCAAACACAATACTGCTTGATATTCTCTATGATACCTTAAATGATTAAACTGAAACTTTCCGTGTGTATCTTCAGTTGCAGTTTTTAGTTCAAACTTGACATTATTAATTTGAATGTCCCAAGGACTTTGTGTTGCTCTTTTTTGATTTTTATTCAATGGGAAGTATGTTGGAATATTTAAGTGATTACAAAGGCTTTCTATGAAATCTTGGCCAACCGTACCAACTTTTGTATTAGAAATACTCTTTATTCCGATAAAATCACCTGTATCTCACTTTGAATGATTTTTGTGTTTGTTTACTATATCCCTAAAAATAGTTCTATAATCCTGCATCCACAATTTTGCTATCTGTTAATACTTTTTCAATATGATACATACTTATATGGCGACAGTTATGAGCCGCAAGATTACTATAGGAAGTCCAATCCGTACTGTTTAAAATTCGGGTTAAATGGTTTTTTTCTTTTTTTAAAATTAAACCGTAACCACAAACATATTTTACTTCAGAGAAGTCTTTCACTAACTTTGGAGGCCGGCTATAAAAAGTTCTTTGCAAGAAGAAGTCAGCATCATCCATTTTCTCCATACCGCACAGTCGTTCTTTCCTTAAATCCACTGTTTGCAAGTTAGTCGGCTCTTTTTTAAATTCTCTCCTTTTTTCCAAATCTGCCATAGTGCATTGACTTTCTCAACTTTTCCTAAAGGGCTAACAAAACAATTTTTAGGAACTATTTCCGAATGTTTTAATCTTAAACCCCTTACACGATTCTTGGGGCTTCCTTTTCCATCACTTTGAAATGACATTGGTAATATAAATCCAACATAATCTGCATATTTAGCTACGTGATTCATGAAAGATAGAGCTAACCAACCCCTATAACCAAAAGGAGGATTACCTATAAAAATTTTTATTTTCTTTTCATATTTTTCAGGTAGTTCCCAAGAGAGGAAATCTTGTTGATCAATGCTATTTTTTATCGGGTAAATATCAAGTCCGATAGATCTACTTTTGGGTAATAAGTCAAAAAATGAGCCTGCACCTGCCGAAGGTTCAATAAAAATGCAATTATCTATCTCAATTCCTTCTTTTGAAAGAAATTCTAGTAATTGATTGTAATATAAAATTGCAATATCCGGATGAGTAAAAAATTGATCTAATCCAACATTTTCAATATTTACCCAATTTGGAATATTTGGGTTGCTCTTCCAACAATCGTTTCGCAGATCAATGGCTTCATTATAACAATCTATTTCAAACATAAATTCATCAATTATTTAAAACATAAACTTACTGATTTTATATTTATCCGTCATATTACTACCCTCTCCATGTGTAGTTATAAACCACACATGGTTTTTTTCCAATTTACTCATGGTTGAGGAGCAGGGAAGTAAGTTGTAAATTCCTATCCATTTGCGTAATAAGAAGAAAGAATCTAAAAATTTAATAAAAGAATGAAAGAGGCAGCGATCATATTCCCGCATCAACTATTTGAAGACAATCCCATTATTCAGGTAAGAAGGAAAGTATATTTAGTTGAAGAGTATCTCTTTTTCAAACAATACCGCTTTCATAAGCAAAAGCTTGCTCTCCATCGGGCTACTATGAAGTTTTACGAAAAATTTCTACGAGATCGGTATATTGAAGTAGAATATATTCACTCTATTCATCCCAACTCCGATATTCGAGAACTCATTGAAAGGATGGATGTGAACGTCATCCATTTTGTGGATCTTGTGGATAATTATTTGAACAGGAGAATTTCAGAAGGATGTAGAAGAAAGGGAATTAAACTTATCAGGTATCAATCCCCAGGCTTTATCAATATCCAGGAAGAGCTTTCCGAATTTTTTAAGCCAACAAAGAAAAAATTCCTTCAAACAGAATTTTATACTAAAGAACGCAAAAAGAGAGGCATACTCATTGATGATGCAGCACATCCAATAGGAGGCAGGTGGACATTCGATGTGGAAAATCGAAAGAAATATCCAAAAGATAAGGCTCCTCCGAAGGTCTCCTTTCCGCCCGTCAATTCATTTTACGATGAAGCTGTTGAGTATGTAGAACGCTACTTCTCGAGTAATCCGGGTTCCATTGGTGCTTCACCTCTGTATCCGATTGATTTTGAATCTGCTAAAGCCTGGCTGGAGCAGTTTCTACAGACTCGATTTTCGGAGTTTGGTGATTATGAAGATGCTATTGTTTCAAAAGAAAGTATTCTTAACCACAGTCTATTTTCGCCATTGATCAATATCGGTTTACTCACTCCCGGTTTTGTAATAGATGAAATCTTAAAATATGCCGGACTGCATGACATTTCCGTAAACAATACCGAGGGAATTATTCGACAGCTCATTGGTTGGCGTGAGTTTATCAGAGGTGTCTATGAGGTGAAGGGCTCCGAAGAGCGTACCTGCAATTTCTGGAGATTTAAAAGAAAAATCCCCTCTTCCTTTTATGATGGAACGACCGACATTGAACCTGTAGATAGTACCATTAAGAAGCTGCTTAAAACAGGCTATAACCACCACATTGAACGGCTCATGATTTTAGGCAACTTCATGCTGCTTTGTGAATTCGATCCGGATGAAGTCTACCAATGGTTTATGGAACTGTACATTGATGCGTATGACTGGGTAATGGTGCCGAATGTGTATGGTATGAGTCAGTTTGCTGACGGAGGACTGATGTCCACTAAGCCGTACATTAGCGGGAGCAACTACATTATGAAAATGAGTGATTTCAAAAAAGGAACTTGGAATACAGTATGGGATGGGCTTTTCTGGCGGTTCATGGACTTGCACAGGGACTTCTTTTTAAGTAATCCAAGATTAGGCATGCTCATCAGAACCTTTGATAAAATGAGTGAAGAGAGGCGAAAAGCCCATCACGAGGCAGCGGAGAATTTCTTACTTGGGCTTGGAGAGGCCTGAAGAAATATGGGTTTGAAGGTTGCAAAAAATGGTTTATCCATACTTCAGAATAAGGTCTTCCGAAAGAGGCTGGGAGGCATTTAGGGATTGGTTACAGTTGCGTTCCTTTCCTTATGCAACCTACCCTGCCTCATTTCTGAAAGATACGAAGGTGTAGTCACAAACTACACCCGATTCTTTTTTGCCTTTCTACTTCTGGTTGGGGAGTTTCAAAATTTGTCTTCCGGGTCTCTTTCTCCTCTTTCTTGTTTTGCCAGGTAGGCTAAATGAACACCAGCTTTTAGAAAACGGGACAGCATTTCATTATCAGGAACATAAAGAGGATAATGAGGAACTTCTTCCATAATAAGGACAGTTCCCTCCGCGTCGTACAGATTATATATCCCGGAATAATTTTCTACATGAAAAACAAGTACATTAGGATTTTTATCGGAAACATCAACTGCTTTAAGCCGTTTTAATGGTATCCGAATAATTGTTCTGCCTTCAATCTCTTCAAAGGAAATAAAAGCCCTGTCTTTATAAGTAACAAAAAGTGTATCGCTCCTCATATATACCTTCCGATCTCCCAAACATTTCAAGTATTTAACATCGGCTATCTCAGCCTTAAGCGCATCAGAACCTTGTAAATAACATTGCCAAATTTTCATGTAATTCTTATACTTATTGAAAAACGAAACCGTCTCTTCCCAAGTGGCATCGTTTTGTTTCTCCTGTGAGCGTACTACACCAATGCCTAAGACTATCGCAAGTATCCAAAGTGTGGTTTTCTTCATGAGTATTGAAATTTATAATGGAAGAAAAAGGCAGCTTACTGAACTGTCTCTTTCACGTCATAAAATCTAGTTTCTTCAGGCAATAATAGTGAAAGAAAATAAAAAAGGCAACCCGATGGGCTTTCTCTTTTTCAGTCATGAACTTTACATTTGTGAAACTTCGTTTGCACAATGATAATGAAAGAGAATGGAAAAGGCAATTTATCAGTTAGTGATCTTTCCTCTCTAGATGTAGTTTGTAACTACACCCGGTTACCTTTTTACTGCTCTATTCCTAGTTGGGGTATATTTTTTTCTTTACAGTATTTTTCAATTTCTGTATCGTTTTCAAAATAGTCATTACAGAATTCGTCCAATTCTTTTTCAGTTGATTCGTAATAGCGTTCCTAAGCTGTTATTAATCCGTAGCTACAATGTCTCTTTGGTTTAGTGCTGTCCAGATATGTCCTGACTGCCGCAGTCAGGGCAAATCCCTATTATAAGAGAGTAAATCTAACGAGTTTTTGATAGCTTCAGAACAGTGCTTTCATTCATAATCCGGGTTTAATACTAAAACCTAAGAATTAGCCTCCATTTACTTAAAAAAGCAATTATTCAGTTTATATGATCAATGACACACAAATCAATAAAAAATATAAAAACTAATAATGTAATATAGCTCATGTATAGGTGACAGCTTTGATTGCTTCAATAGTTCTGCCTATATTAGGAAGCACTTCTTCTATTAGGGTAGGTGCATAAGGAAGAGATACATCTTTATTGGTAATTCGGTGTATTGGTGCATCCAAATAATCAAAAGCGTTCCTTTGCACGTGGTGGCTAATTTCCGATGAGATCGAAGCCAGCGGCCATGCTTCTTCCACAATAACTAAACGATTGGTTTTCTTAACAGATTCTACAATTGTTGTATAATCTATTGGTCTTACTGTTCTAAGATTAATAACTTCTGCTTCTGTTCCTTCTTTAGAAAGCTCTCTGGCAGCGGCATCAGCTATTTTCATCATTTTTCCGAAAGAAAGGAGGGTAACATCCGAACCGGTTCTTACAATATCTGCCTGCCCAATCTCTAATAAGTACTCTTCTTCCGGCACTTCTCCTTTATCTCCGTACATCAGTTCAGATTCCATGAAAATAACAGGATTTTCATCTCGTATTGATGTTTTAAGAAGCCCTTTTGCATCGTATGGATTGGAAGGGACTACTACTTTAAGACCGGGGGTATTTGCATACCAATTTTCAAAATTCTGAGAGTGTTGTTGACTTAGCTGCCCCGCATTTCCGGTCGGTCCTCTGAAAACGATAGGAACACCATACTGGCCTGCGGACATGGATCTCATTTTGGCTGCACTATTGATAATCTGATCAATTGCGACCAGTGAGAAATTAAAAGTCATAAATTCAATGATTGGTCTCAGCCCATTCATTGCAGCACCCACACCAACTCCTGCAAATCCCAATTCAGTAATAGGAGTGTCAATTACTCTTTTTGAACCGAATTCATCAAGCATCCCCTGGCTCACTTTATAGGCTCCGTTGTATTCCGCTACTTCTTCTCCCATCAAAAAGATATTTTCATCTCTTCTCATTTCCTCGCTCATTGCTTCCCTTAATGCTTCTCTGAATTGGATTTCCCTCATTTTATGACCAGTTTATAAATTGATAGCTAAAATAATAATGAATAAGTTCATTTTTTTACGAACATAAAAAAACCCAGCTATCAGCCGGGTTTTTGGGGTATATTTAATTTCGATTAATTAACGGCACGATTAACCTCAGTTGCAAAATTTGCAAATTCCAAATCGTTTAGTGCCTTGCCTTTCAAAGAAGGTTCTGCCTGAACAGCTTTACTCAGATAGAGATCAACTCCATCCGGCTGATTTTGTCTTGCCGCAGATACAGCCTGTAAATAGTAAGACTCCGCAGTATTAACTTCTGCAAGTGTTGCATCTGCCTGACTATAGTCTCCACTGAGAAGATAAGCCAAACCCTTATTTATGCTTACGCTATTAGATTCGGCTGCTGAGGTAAATGAAGCCTTAGCTTCGTCATATTTCGCCATTCTAACTTCAAGAGATCCCTTCATAGCAGATACTTTGGGATTTACGTTGTTACTTTCACTTACTTCTTTAAGGGTAGCATAAGCTTCTTCATAGTTTCCCTGAAGCACATGAAGAGCACCCATATTAGCCTGCACCACTGCATTATCATTCTTATTCCTTGCAATTTCTAACTGAGTAGCAGCCCCATCTAATTTGGAATCGTCCCCTTTCATAGCCATTTCCAAATGAACAACTGCCAGGTTATTATGAGCTTCCCATTTTCCGGTAGCATCAGCAGCAGCTTTATAAATTGCTGCTTTTTCTTCAAGAGAAGGAGTTAGCGTTGCGCTAAACATTAACTCTTCAGTAGTCAGTTTATCTGCTTCAGCCTCTCCGTTAGTGATGGCTTTGGCCAGAATTGAAATTTCAACATTTGTCTTCTTAGGCTTAACAGTAAGTACTTCAGTCTGAGCAATTCTCAGGCCCGGATAAATATCGTTGAATACTTTTTTGTAAGTAGAGAGTTTTTTCATTTCTTTCTCCATGTCAACAAATGATCCTGTACCATTGATAATGTTAGTGTACTTGGCTTTTTCAGCTTTTGAGATTCCTTCGTATGAAGCAAGAGCAGTTTTGAAGGCAGACCAGTCCTGCACAACAGGCTTCAGAATAAAATCGATTGAATTGGCTATTCCTTTGTAATCATATCGATCCATTCTACTTCTGTAGAACTTCTCAATAGTTGAGGCTCTGTCTTTTGAAAGGTTACTGTTAATTGTTTCTGTTCCTTCCGGAGAGTGAGTACCAGTAATTGTAACTGTTTTGGTTGCATTTTTTTCTGCTATGAAAGCACTTAGTTCTTTACGTTTTGAACTATTCGTTACTCCATCGTATGAAAGTGAAGTTCTTAGGTTAGATCTTCCTTGGTCAAAGTAGAAATTGACATTCGTAGCAACTAACTCTTCTTTATCGTTGTAACTATGGTCTGCGTAAGAAGCCATAGCTACATCCTGTATCCACTCAGAAGTAAAGACCAAACCCTGTGCCACTGCTAGTCTTTCAGTAGATTTTGATTTTCCACTTCTTGTATCAGTAGCTACCCCTTGTACATAAAGCGTTCCCGGATTCATTCCTTCCTGGTATGGAAAGGAGAAGTTTTCTACTTTTCTTGAAGTAGTTGAAGCACTGTTAGGATAATCTGATGCAATAAATTCTACGGCTCCGACATTTACTTCCTGATCTCCATAAACATAAATTGTGTTTAGGGTGAAACTAGTGCTGGAAGGCAACATTTTAGGTGGAAGAACTGCACTCATTTCAAAAGGTACATCTTTTCCATGTACCTCCAAAGGATTTGGATCTACTTGTAGATCATTGTCCTGAGCCAATTTGATCATTTGGTTAAGCTTACAACCGGAGAGCAAAACTGCACTGATTGCGACAGCCACGGCTAAGTTAAATTTTCTCATTTGATTTAGATTTTTTAATGTATGAATAATAAATTAATGTAATTCTAAGTTATAATTGCCTCAAAGATAATTGAATTTAATTTTTATATCAAAAACTATCGGAAAAAATATTCTATTGTGATGATTGCTTAACTTTACATTGAATTACTAAGAACAATTATGCAAAAATTTATTGAACAGTACGCTTTTGGAGTATGTACCCGATTAGGTGAAAAGTTTCGCATTCCTATATCCAGCATTAGACTGTTTTTTATTTACGCTTCTTTTATAGCATTTGGTTCTCCTTTGCTTATTTATTTAGCACTTGCATTCATCATGAACTTTCGTAAACATCTAAGGAGAAGAAATAATGCACTCTGGTATTACTGATCCGAATACTTCTTCTTTTTTAAGACGTAATAATCCCATAAAATTAGTTTTTTGCTAAATATCTTGGACGTGTGGGTTCTGCTTTTAAGAATTCCGGCAATCTTTCTAATCACGAACATGTGGGCTTTAAGAACGGAAATTGCTTGTTTCCCATTTCCCTGAATCAGGAAAGCTATCATTGCAATCCAATCCAAAAAGAATCTAACCGGAATTTTAATAAAAAGCTGCCAAACCGGAAGGTTTCTTAACAAAAGTTTCAATCCGTTTCTAAAATTCAAATAAGTTTTAAACGGGCTTTGGTATGAGAGTGTTCCGCCGCCAACATGAAAAACAACAGAATCGGGGACTGCCTTTGCCTTATAACCTAAAGACCGGAGTCTCCAGCACAGATCAATCTCCTCCATGTGGGCAAAGAAGCTTGCGTCAAAGCCATTGATGCGGTGAAAATCTTCTGATCTTATCATCATACAGGCACCTGAAGACCAGAATATATCAACCGGATGATCATACTGACCTGTATCTGTTTCAGTGGAGTCAAATATTCTGCCTCTGCAATAGGGATACCCCATGCTGTCAATAAAACCACCGCACGCCCCTGCATATTCAAATTTGTCTCGGTTATTGTAATTTTTGATTTTGGGCTGGCATAATGCATACCTGGGGCGTGTTGCTAAAAAATGCAACAATGGTTCTAACCAATTGTCAGTAACCTCAACATCAGAATTAAGAAGCACATAATAATCTGAATCAACTTGTTTTAACGATTCATTATATCCACCTGCAAATCCGTGATTCTTATCAAGTTCAATAAGTTTAACAGCAGGAAATTTTTCTTTAAGCAACCTAACCGAATCATCTGTTGATTTATTGTCAGCAACAACGATGTCGGCATTTTGGGATTTGTCAATAACGGTAGGAAGAAATTGCTCTAAATATTGTGCCCCATTGTAATTGAGAATTACTACTGCGACTTTTGTCATCAGACTAAGCCTGAGAGATCCATTCCGGGAAGATTGGGAAGCATCCCATCCGTTGATTTCCTGATGTGTTCTCTGGCTTTGATTCCGGCTTCGTCCACCGCTTTGTTTACAGCTGCAATAATCAAATCCTTCATCATTTCTTTATCTTTTTTATTGACAAGTGATTCATCTATCTGAAGGCTGATTAATTCTTTATTCCCATTGGTTATTGCTTTTACCATACCCCCACCTGATTCTCCTTCTGCTCTCAAATCTTTTAGTTGTTCCCGGGCTTCCTTCATCTTCCCCTGCATCTCTTTCACCTTACCCATCATCTTCATCATATCAAACATATTCTGCTTATTTATTTATTAATACAAAAGTACCTTTTTGTTTCAGCAAATTTCCATCCGTTGTTTCAAAGACAATTTCATAGAGATAAGTTCCCTCCGGTGCAACCGATCCGCTTATGATGCCATCCCAGCCATCTTCCACATCAACCGATGAATACAATATCTGTCCCCATTTTGAATAAATATTGATTTTTGCATTACCGGCAGGTAATCCGTAAAAATCAAGTGTATCATTTAGTCCGTCCTCATTAGGAGTAAAAGCAGCGGGAACATATACAACAAATTCATATGCTAACGTTAAAGTATTTGACCTTAGTATTTCGTCTGTTGCATAGGTTGATTGTGCTGTCAAAAATTGTCTGGGAATACCATCATCGGAAGACAGTATTAAATCAAAAGTGCTATTGCTGACGGGTTCTGTTGTCTTTCCAATTTGATAGATATCGTTTTCTGAGGAGCCTAGTGAATTTTGAGATGGACTGAATGTAATCTGATATTGATTGTCAGCTACAGGGACCGCATCCAGATGCGGAGGGTGTGTCTCGGCATTGAATAGTGTACTGCCACAGTTGTCTATGTAATCAATTTTGTAAAAATATTTTCGTGATATTGAGCCGACCGGGTCTTCAAAAGACCCGTTTACTATTGTACGGTTTTCAAAATTGCCTCCCTCAAATCTTCTTTGAATTGCAAATGAACCTGAACTGACATTATCCAGATTGATATAAATACCTGATTCATTGTACGTTGAATAGAGTGACTCAAATGGAGAAAGCGAGAGCGTTGTAGGGCTTCCGCAAAATGCCCGACCTGAACGGGTATCGCCGGCACATGGATCGAAGCTTTCTACCGACAGGCAAAAATCATCGGTCTCAAATGGAATATCTCTAATGACTATTGATACGGTATCTACAAAACCATCGTAGAGCATTGATTCTGACGATTGATTTAACTTCACCCTGTAGTTTGTGAGTGAGTCAAATGCGTTGATAGTCAAGTACAGATCATATACGTTTTGGCAAGATTCCTTAATGGAGGCATCTGTTATCTCCGAAGGGATGGTTTGCGAAACCGGTTTAAACTCTTCCAAAAAGACATTGCAAACTTCATCTGCATTACTGAACAGTCCTTTGAGCCTTATTGTTTGAATGTTCTCAGAGCCAAAAGCAAACGATGAGGATTCATCGGTGTTTAGGGTTACGGAATCCGCAGTAGTGAAATATACCCGAATAGCGTCATAGTAGGTGTCCGTAGACTGAATAAATACCTCAAAATTATTACACCTTGTCATTTCAATGGATGGCTTTAATGATTCAAATACCTGTATTTCAAGCGTATCCGTTTTGTCTTCTATGTTGTCAACACCAACAACCTGCACGATTTGATAGGTGCCGGGCACATTGTAGGTAAA
>JACONI010000073.1:122412-135417 GCA_014323825.1 Ekhidna sp.
TTAAGAATTGCTTCGTTGATCAAGTATTCCGTACTTTGTATTTTAAATTTTCTCAATATCTCTAAACTTCCAAAAAAATCAGCCTCCTGAACAGTGAAGTCCTCTACAAAGCCTAATCTTTCAAGTATCGCTACATGTTGAGATTTAAGTTTATTGTATTTGGCTTCAAAATCGGATTCAATGATATCGCCAATTCGTAAACCATATCTACCCATTTTGTCTTGGTAAGTAGGCCCTATACCTCTCAGAGTAGATCCAATTTTGCTTTCTCCTTTTTGCTTTTCTAAGGCTTTATCTAACAGTTTATGCGTAGGAAGAATCAATTGAGCTTTGTTAGAAAGTATTAAAGTTTTAACAGGGTCAATATCAAAAGACTTAAGATTCAGTATTTCTTTTTGGAAAACAATTGGATCAATCACAACCCCATTTCCGATAATATTTATGATCTCTTGCCTGAATACTCCGGAGGGTATTTGATGCAATATATGTTTCTTTCCCTCAAACTCTAAGGTATGACCAGCGTTAGGACCGCCCTGGAACCTAGCCACAATATCATACTTAGGGGCCAGGAAATCCACAGCCTTCCCTTTGCCTTCATCTCCCCATTGAAGGCCTAAAAGTACATCTACCTTTGACATTTGCTTATTTAATTTTTTCGAGCACTTCGCTTTCTGACTCTACTATGTTAAAAACTGCCTGAAGTTTCGTCATAATAAAAAGTTTATTTACATGATCTGAGGGTTGAACTATGTACAAATCGCCATTCTTATTCCTAAATTTCGTAAGCAGGGTTATTAAAACTCCAATACCGCTACTATTTATGTATCGAACTTCGGAAATATTAAGTATACAATTTACAACTCCCTCGGATAGTGCATCATTAGCTAATTCTACTAATTCGGGGCCGTTGTTTTCGCCAATTAAATCACCAGTGAATTTAAGATACAATATTTCACTCTTGATTTCTTTTGTGTATTTCATGTTTGTTTATGAAGCTATTTTATTCTCGCAATTCTCTCTATCGCAACTTGCGTAAAAAATCAATGAGTGGTGTAGAACGTTGAACCGAAGAAGCTGACCAACAGTAGTTTGAATATTTTGCACTCTTGGGTCGCAAAACTCATGTACTTCATTACAGTCAGTACAAATTAGGTGATCATGCTGCCGAAATCCATATGCTCTTTCGAATTGTGCAAGGTTTCTACCAAACTGATGTTTCGTTACTAAATCACAGTCCACCAAAAGATCCAAAGTATTATATACTGTTGCCCGACTAACCCTGTAATTTTTCTCTTTCATGCTTACATAGAGGGATTCAACATTAAAATGGCCATCTCTTGTATAAATTTCTTCTAATATGGCAAATCTTTCAGGAGTCTTTCGCAGGCTCTTGTTTTCTAAGTATGCATGGAAAATTTTTTGTGCTTTTTCTGCAATATTAGCTCTAACCATAATTACAAATATAATTAAACCTTAATCAGTTAGACCTGCTTACTTTTACTACTCCGCTAACCTTTTCAAGTTTTTTGACCAAGATAGCTAAATGAGATGTATCTTCAATATATAACTTTATAGTTCCCTCGAAGATACCTCCCTCGGTATTTATCAATAATGATCTCATGTTGACTTTTAACTCTTCTGAAATAATATTAGATACATCACTCACTAGCCCCAATCTGTCTGTTCCAATCATTGATAAAGTTGCTTCGAATGAATGTTTTCCTGAAGATGCCCATTTTGCTTTAATTATTCTGTATCCATAATTAGACAGCAATTCTGCCGCATTAGGACAAGTCGTTCTATGAATTTTAATTCCATCACTTACTGTTACGAACCCGAACACATCATCTCCAGCGATAGGGTTACAACATTTGGCAAATTTATAATCTACAATATCTAAATCTGCTCCAAGCAACAGCAGATCATTATCCGTTTTCCTTATTTTCCTTAACTTCTCTTCTATTAACTTGACATCTCTAAGCCCAGTTGAGCCTTGATTAGAGACCTTATGGAAAGATTTAATCAGGCTATGCTCTATTTTCCCAGTTCCTATCATATAAAAGAGATCAGAAACCGTTTTTACATTAAAGTAATTTACAATTTCGTCTAAGACCGATTGGGAATAATTAAGCTTAAGTTGCCTGATTTTCCTTTTGACAATCTCCTTACCTTCACCAATGTAGGATTTTCGTTCTTCTTTTAAAGCATCCTTAATTTTGGATTTGGCCTTAGAACTTACAACGTATTGCAGCCAGCTTTCATTTGGTTTCTGTTTTTTAGAAGTAAGTATTTCAACCTGATCACCATTTTTAAGCTCGAAATTTAAAGGAACCAGTTTCTGATTGACTTTGGCTCCCAGACAATGAGTACCAACCTCCGTATGAATATCAAAAGCAAAATCCAGTACTGTAGCTTTTTGCGGGAGGGTTTTTAGGTCTCCTTTAGGGGTGAAAACAAAAACTTCATCGCTATATAAATTGGACTTAAAATCATTTACAAACTCAATTGCACTTGCGTCATTCTGCGCAAGAATCTCCCGAACCTTTGTAATCCACATTTCCAATCCCGTCTCATCCGAAGTATTTCCGTCCTTGTATTTCCAATGTGCAGCATATCCTTTTTCAGCGATTTCATCCATTCGTTTGGTTCTTATTTGAACCTCTACCCACTGACCTCTTCCACTCATAACAGTCGTATGAAGTGATTCATAACCATTTGCCTTTGGAATGCTTATCCAATCCCTTAATCGATCCGGATTGGGCTGATAATAATCTGTTACCAATGAGTATACCTGCCAGCAACATGCCTTTTCTTGATGATATGACACATCTAGTATAATTCTAATAGCAAACAGGTCAAAGACTTCCTCAAATGGAATGTCCTGTTTTTTCATTTTACTCCAGATGGAATAAATAGACTTAGGACGTCCTTTTATTTCATATTTAATTCCGAGTGAGCTTAATCTGTTTTTTATTGGTTTGATAAAGTTTCGGATAAATTTTGCTCTGGCATCTTTAGTATCTTTGATCTTGGATGTGATTTCTCCGAATACCTCAGGCTCACTGTACTTTAAATACAAATCCTCAAGTTCAGATTTAAACGCATACAAACCTAAACGATGCGCCAGAGGTGCATATAAGTAGATGGTCTCATTAGCGATCTTAAGTTGCTTATTTCTTGGCATACTCTGCAACGTCCGCATATTATGCAATCGGTCTGCCATCTTGATGAGAATTACCCTAACATCGTCAGAAAGTGTAAGCAGCATCTTCCTAAAGTTCTCTGCCTGTCGAGAACTACCTTGCTCAAAAACACCAGATATCTTAGTAAGACCATCTATTATACGAGCTACTTTTTCCCCGAAAATCCTTTTGATATCTGTTATTTCATAGTCAGTATCCTCAACAGTATCATGGAGAAGTGCTGCAATAATTGAAGTGGTTCCCAAGCCTATTTCAGATACACAAATTTCAGCTACTTCAAGTGGATGAAGAATATAAGGTTCTCCGGATCTTCTTCGCATCCCACTATGCGCCTCCATTGATGTATGGAAGGCTTTCTTAATTAATTTGGCATCACCATCTTTAAGTATTGGTTTTGCTTTTCTTAAAAGACATCTATAGCGATTGACTATCTCTTTTTTTTCAGCTTCTAAATCTTCTTCTACAATCATGCTCTTTTCAAAGTTATTCGCTTGCCAAATGAAAAATATTATCTAGTTTTGTAATTCAATTTTTTTAATCAAAAAATAGTTGAGACCCAAGCGGATGTGGCGAAATTGGTAGACGCACTAGACTTAGGATCTAGCGCTGCAAGGCATGGGGGTTCGAGTCCCTCCATCCGCACCAACATACAACCTTTGTTCCGAAATCTTTTGATGGGAACGTGTAAAAGAGTTTTTATTTTTTGAACACTAATCAATACTACATTGGAAATTTCTTTTGACAAAAATCAGAAAATGCAAGGTATCATTAAAATTAGTGTAAATAAGACTGATTTTCAACCAAGTGTAGACCAAAAAATCAAAGAATACAGCAAAACAGCAAACATAAGAGGTTTCCGTCCCGGAAAAGTTCCGTCAATTATGATTCGTAAAATGTACGGAAAATCTTTAATTGTTGAAGAGCTTAATAAGCTTGTCTCTGAAAAATTAAATACTTATTTGAAGGAAGGAGAAGCACAATTCCTCGGAGAGCCTATCCAAATCCAAAAAGAGGAAGTATTTGACTGGGATAATGCAGAAAATTTTGAATTTGAATATGAAATTGGTTTTGCCGAACCCTTTCAAATAAAAGTTGACAAAGAAGTAAAACTGGACAGGCTTTTGATTGAAATTGATGATCAGGTTATTAATGGGACTGTTGAGAATCTTCAACGGCAGTTCGGAGAATTGGAGACCCCTGAAGTTGCGAGTGAAAAAGATACTTTACACGGACTTGTTAAATATGAATCAGTAAATCAAGAAATTAGTCTGGACCTGAGAGATGCAGAGAATGCTCTGGTAGAGAAAGTTACGGGATCCAAGGTCGGAGATGTTCTTGAAATAGACCCAAAAAAGAGTTTTAAGCACGAAGCAGTTTTGAAGAAACAACTAAAACTTGATGCAGATGGGTTCAAAAAATTGAAGAAGCTAAAGTTCGAAGTCAAAGAGATCAATCATTATAAGTTAGCAGCTATTGATCAAAAGCTTTTTGATAAGGTCTTTGGAAAAGATGCTGTAAAAGATGAGTCAAATTTCCGTGAAAAAGTAAGGGGTCTAGTTGCTGACGGCTATAAAACAGAAGAAGATCAATACCTTAATTATCAAATACGAGAAAAGCTAGTTGAAAATACTAAAATCACTTTACCGGAAGAGTTTCTGAAAAAATGTTTGATTAGGTCTAATAAAAATATGACTCCTGAGTTGGTGGAACTTGAATTTGATTCCTATGCTAAAGAACTTCAATGGTCACTTATCAAAAATAAACTTGTAAAAGACAATGAAATTAAGGTAGAACATGAGGATGTGATCAATAGAGCTAAAGCATTGATCAAGAAACAATTTGCCGGATCCGGAATGGGAGATAAAGCCAATGATCAACTTGATATATTTGCTAACAACTACCTTCAAAGTGAAAATGGCGAAAACTACCTACAGATTTTCAATCAAGTCCAGAATAATAAAACCCTTGACTTCATTAAGGGACAGATTACTATTAAAGACAAGGAAGTGACACTTGATGAATTCAAGAAAGTTGTAGAACTAAGTTCTTAGCATTATGGTTAATAACAAAAGTTCTATCTACAGGACTTTCTTATTTTTTATATAGTTTTAGCCATTTATGATCAACAAAGAAGAATTTAGAAAATTTGCAATAAAGGATAAGCACGTTAGCGGGAGCATATTTGATGCTTATGCCAATCACGTAGAGAATATGACTCGGTCTGTTATTGAAGAACGTCCAACTCGCTTTGCTGAAATTGACGTTTTTTCAAGACTTATTATGGACAGAATTATTTTCCTTGGTATGCAAGTTGAAGAAAATATTGCTAATATTATCACTGCTCAATTACTCTTCTTAGAATCTGTTGATTCGAAAAAGGATATCATGATGTATGTAAACAGCCCCGGAGGTTCAGTTTACGCAGGACTGGGCATGTACGATACAATGCAGTTCGTTGGCCCCGATGTTGCTACTATCTGTACAGGCATGGCTGCATCAATGGGTGCAGTGCTGTTAACAGCCGGATCCCCCGGTAAAAGATCAGCACTCCCTCATGCAAGGATCATGATTCACCAACCCAGTGGTGGAATGCAGGGACAATCCAAAGACATGGAGATTACGCTAAAACAAATGCAAGAATTAAGGAAAGATCTTTATAATATACTTTCCAAACATTCCGGTAAGACTTACAATCAAATAGAAAAAGATGCTGATAGAGATTATTGGATGAGGGCTTCGGAAGCAAAAGAATACGGCCTCATTGATGAAGTCTTAGAAAAGAAATAATTATGCCTCAAGTTACATGTAGTTTTTGTGGACGAAATAAAAAGGATGTGGATCTTATGATTTCCGGGATCCATGCCCATATCTGTGACAAGTGTATAGCGCAGGCACAGCAAATTCTTAATGAAGAGCTAAAAACTACTACTGAAAACGAAGTGCCTAGCTTTAAGTTGATCAAACCAGCTGATATGAAAGAACATCTTGATGAGTTTGTTATTGGTCAAGATGATGCCAAAAAATATATGGCAGTGGCTGTGTATAATCACTATAAGCGCTTAATGCAGAAAACTGATAGTGATGATATTGTTATAGAAAAATCAAATATTATCATGGTAGGGCAGACAGGAACCGGAAAAACTTACCTGGCACGGACCTTAGCTAAAATCTTGCAAGTCCCTTTTTGTATTGCAGACGCTACCGTCCTGACGGAAGCAGGATATGTTGGTGAGGATGTTGAGAGCATTCTCACCAGATTATTACAGGCTGCAAATTATGATGTGGAGGCGGCTGAGAGAGGAATTGTTTATATCGACGAAATAGATAAAATCGCCAGAAAATCTAATAATCCCTCAATTACCCGTGATGTTAGCGGAGAAGGTGTCCAACAAGCTTTATTGAAACTGCTTGAAGGTACAACCATAAGTGTGCCTCCTCAAGGAGGAAGGAAACATCCGGATCAGAAAATGATTAATGTAAACACAGAAAATATTTTATTTATTTGTGGAGGAGCTTTTGACGGAATAGAAAGGCACATTACTAACAGACTTAATACCAGACCAATCGGCTTTTCCTCTGAGAATGAATATAACTCTGGTGTCATAGATAAAGAAAATCTTCTTCAATACATTACAGCACAGGATATAAAAAGTTTTGGTTTGATTCCGGAGTTGATAGGAAGACTTCCGGTACTGACACACTTAGACCCTCTTAGTAGTGACGCTCTCAAGCAAATACTTATAAAGCCTAAAAACGCACTCATAAAGCAGTATATCAAGTTGTTTGAAATGGAAGATGTAAAACTGACCATTGAGGATGATGCGCTTGAATACATTGTTGAGAAAGCAATGGAATTTAAGTTGGGAGCTAGAGGCTTGAGGTCTATTTGTGAAGCAATCATTACCGATGCAATGTTTGAATTACCATCTAACAAGGATATCAAAGAAATGACGGTTAACTTTTCTTATGCCTCTGAGAAGTTTGAGAAATCAAAATTTAATAAGCTAAGAGCTGCTTAGATACATAATTAATATAATCTAAATTTATTATTGTACACAAGGTTGAAATCGGTTTATTAGAACGTACTCATGCAGATACGATAAAATAGACATTTGTATCTCAAATAAGTCAGCCAGGTGCTATGGTTAGTTTATTCAAGTTTTTTAACTCGTAATTTCCTTTTCACCATAGTAATTCACAAAATTACGAGAAGTTTCGTATAATCTTAACTGATGTAGTGATGCCTTAAAGTTCAGACTGTTGATCTTGGGTTCAAGAATATTCCAAAACTCTTTAATGAGATTTTCACAACTTGCAAGTTTGCCTTCCATAAAGGAAACCTCAAGATTAAGCATACTGTATCTCCTTGCAGATTTTTGAATGTGAGCTTTGTGAGAGTTTGCGAACCTGTAGAGGCATACTATCTACGATAAAGAAATCTTCGAATTCATTAAAATGGGCAGTCGGATTTAATCAAATATTCTTGATATAGTGCACCAATATTCGTCTTTTTCTATTATATACACTGCACTCAATCTTTAAGTTGAGCAATTCGGGAAGTTTTCTGAACAAATCACTCTTACTACCGCTCCCCGGATACTCTGAGATTAAACCGAAATTGATTAACTCTAAATCGCTCAGTTTTGGTCTTTACCTTTGGCAGGGTAATAATTGTTCTGCTGATGTTTTTTGTAATACTTCCAATATTCTTTGGTAAGTTGCATCTAAGTTGTTCATTTTTAATATTTTACATCTAAAACAACTTACTGATTATCAGTAAGATGAGCAGCTTTTTATTTTAAATCATAATGCACAACGAGTTGACTAACATCTCAGTAAAAAAACACAATTCGTATTTAGGGCATGCAGATAGTATTTATACTCTTGAGCGAGTGTCAGATAATGAATTTCTCTCGGCTGGAGCCGACGGAATGGTTATACTTTGGAACCTGGAAAATCCGGGAGAAGGGAAGCTGATCATTAAAGCCCCGAGCTCTATTTATTCACTTAAATACGATGAAGAAGAGCAATTCCTTTATGTTGGTCAAAACGGTCAGGGAATACATAAAATTGATTTCAATAAGAAAAAAGAAGTCGGATTAATAAATTTCGGACAACATCAGTTATTTGATATTGAGGTAATTGATGACAAGTTATGGGTTGCATTGGCTGCCGGAGAGTTAGTAGTACTGTCAAAAGATTTACAGGTGCTCTCAAGGAAGAAATATTCTTCCGACCGCATTAGAAATATTCAGGTATTTGATAATCAAATTGCAGTTTCTTCTAGTGATAGAAAGATTAGAAAAATTAATCCCGAAACCTTTGAGGTTACACAAGAGCTTACTTCACATAAAAATTCGGTTTTCGCATCAAAGTATCATCCAAGTGGGAAGTATCTGGCTTCAGTTGGTAGAGATGCTCATATAAAAGTTTGGGATGTAAATACAAATTATACTCTTAGAGAATCAATTGCAGCACACCTTCATACCATCAATGACCTGGTATTTCGTCCTGACGGCAGGTATTTTGCCACAGGAAGTATGGATAAATCTATCAAACTCTGGGATGCACACAATTTCAAGCTGCTAAAAGTGTTAGACAAACAGCGACATGAGGGGCATGGAAATAGTGTCAATGCATTACTTTGGATGAGGTATAATAATTTATTAGTATCTTGTAGCGACGATAGAAGTATTTCTGTTTGGGAGATTCACTTTGATGAGTGATAACCTCTTCGTTACCTTTGTATTAGAATAATTCAAAATATAAGCCGCCAACTTAAATTAAGGATTATAAATAGAGAACAATGAAGATTACACCGCTGGAAATAAGGCAAAAGGACTTCGAAAAAAAACTTCGCGGGTACGACAGAGATGAGGTAAACGCATTTCTTCAATCCCTGTCCAATGAGTGGGAAAGAATGCTGGAAGAAAACAAAGGGCTTAGCCTAAAACTGCAACAAGCCGAAAAAGAAGTAGCCAAACTTCGGGAAGTGGAAAGCTCACTTTATAAGACACTAAAAACAGCCGAAGACACAGGTGCCAATGTGATTGAGCAGGCAAATAAGGCTGCGGAGCTGCATATGAAGGAGACGCAGATGAATGCTGAAGGTCTGTTGAATGAATCAAAAAACAAGGCCAGGGCCATGATTGAAGAGGCGGAGGCCGAGGCCAGACAAATCATCGAAGAGCTTCAGGAAGCGGTGAAGGCTATCCAACAAAATCACCAAGATATTCAAAATCAGCGAGATATAGCCCTGCAAGAACTTAAAAACCTTTCGGTTACATTGATTGAGAAGGTAGAAAGAAATGCTCAGGAGACTAAGGAATTCAAACTGGATGATTATGTGAAACGCGTAAAAAAGCTGGCACGTGAAAGTGAAGAAAGGATAAGAGCAGAGAAAACCCAAGTAAGTGTAGAAAACAAACCGGCAAAAGTCATTACAGTGAAAGAAAATGAAAATATAAAACCTATTCACAAAAAACCGGAGCAGCCAAAACTCGAGTCAGTACAGGAAACTCCAAAGCCCTTAGAACTAAAAGAAAGAATCATTGAGCGGCAGAAAACAGAGGATGATGCTGACAGCATAGTAAAAACCGGGACGGAAGAGGTAGAGGAGAAGGTAGAGAGAGTTAAAAAAAGAACAACTAAAGTTGAAGATGTTGTCCCTCGGAAAAAGCCGAAGAAGGAAAATGAGCCTGTTGTGGTAGAAGAAGGGCCACCCAAGAAGGGGCCTCGGATTGCCAGAACGGTTTCATTTTTTGATGAGTTAGATAAGGATCATTAAGCCGCATGGGGAAAGTTTCTTTACAAGGAATGGAATTCTACGCACGTCATGGCTATTACGAAGAAGAGCGTATGATCGGCAATAAATACAGCGTAGATGTTACATTAGATGTTGATTTTTCGGAAGCTGCTACTGATGATAGGTTAGAAGGGACCGTAAACTACGAAAAAGTCTACGAGATCGTCCGGGACGTGATGAGCATTGATGCAAATCTTTTGGAACATTTAGCAGGAAAAATGGTAAAAGTACTTCGGGAGGTATTCCCGGAAGTTAGTCATGCGAAAGTGACCATTAGCAAATACAATCCACCCATTAAAGGATTATGCAAACGAGCTACTGTGGAATTAGAAGGGTAGGTTCAGGAGAAAAATACTTTTAGAAAACCAAAGTTGGCTCAAAAATAAACCCCCGCTTAATCATATCAGACCGATTTTTCTCTATCTTTTCAACCGGTTCCACTTTATCGTCTTTGGTTAAAAAAGTATTCTGCCTCTTGTCAAACGCTTTATCAACTTGATCTCCAAAAGGGTCTTCTCTTTCACGAAGGTTTTGTATTACTTCTCTCACATCAAGTTTGCTGAGCTTAAACTTTAAAGTAAGCATATCCAATGCCTTTAATTCCGAGATCATAAATTTCTTTAAATACCAACATTAACAATTCAAACAAATACAAAACCCCGCCCGTCAGCTTCATCATAGAATTCTATTTTTTTGCCTGCAAGAAACAGCAACTCCCTTTTTTGTATCAACACCTGAACCCCGCCCAAAAAGTATTCCTTATCGGTTTCTTTCTTCTTGTCAAAACCAAGTTTAAAGCCAACACCACATCCCGCTCCTTTAGTAGCGATCCGCAGCCCATAGCCATCAGGTATCCCTTTATTTCTAAGAATATTTTTTATTTCCTCAAGTGCCTTTTCACTGATACTCACAGGTGTATCCATGCTCCAAAAGTATTATTTTTGACAATTATCAAAACCTAAACAATCCTATTTTATGGAAATGGTTTACGACCTCTTAAAAATGACAATCCCGGCTGTCCTCATGCTGTACCTCTCTTATTTGTTGGTCAGGTCGTTTCTACGGAAACAATTGGATGAAATTACTTTTTCAGCACGCCGGAAAAATCAGGAGGTGGTAGTGCCTATTAGGCTGCAAGCCTACGAAAGAGTTACACTACTCCTGGAAAGAATCACACCTCCTAATCTCTTATCAAGGTTGGGAAATGCTGATTACAATGCTGAAGAGTTCCAACAGATCTTGGTGCATGAGATTAGGAATGAGTTCAATCATAATCTTTCACAGCAGGTATATATGTCTGACAGTGCATGGACATACGTAACAACAGCAGTGGAGCAAACGATATCCCTTATCAATTCTTCCGCTAATATGCTAGACAAAGAAGCCCGGGGGGTTGAACTGGCGAGAGCTATTCTGGAAAAGGGTGTGGGAGAAGAAATGGATATGCCAAAGCAGGCGATCAGGTATATCAAAGAAGAAATTCAAGACGTTTTTTAGGCATGGATACGAAGAAGAAAATAGTTGAAGAAGCAAAGAAGACCGTCAGAGATCGGAAAAAACTGCTTGACATGTTAGCAAAAACGATGCAAAAGATGAAGGGTTTGACGGCTGGCTCTTCGGAGTGGAAAACACTGAGATCAAAAGTGAACACGCTAACAGACATGGTACAATATCATGCTTCAGGGAAGTACAGGGCATTTTCTAGTGCCTCCTTGCTGCTCATTGTTTTCGCACTGCTTTATTTCATTACCCCGACAGATGCCATCCCTGATTTTATCCCTGCATTGGGATTTACCGATGATGCCTCCGTCCTTTACCTGATTTACAGCAAATTAAACAAGGACATCGAGCGATTTTTACAATGGAAAGAAACGGACCGATGAGAGCAGTCATTCAGCGGGTGAGCGAAGCCTCTGTTGTAGTGGAGGGCTTGATAAAAGCTGAAATTAAGATCGGTCTGATGATATTACTCGGTATTGAAGAAGCAGACAACAAGGAGGATGTGGATTGGCTGGTGAAAAAGATCGTCAATATGCGAATATTCCCCGATGAAGAAGAGGTCATGAATAAGAGTTTATCGGATATCGGAGGTGAAGCATTGGTGGTCAGTCAATTTACATTACATGCAAGCACCAAAAAAGGAAACAGACCTTCTTACCGCAAAGCGGCCGCACCGGAAATCGCTAGCCCGCTTTATAAAGCCTTCACGTTGGCATTGGAGCAGAAATTAGGCAAAAAAGTAAAAACCGGAAAATTCGGTGCCGACATGCAGGTTACACTGATCAATGACGGTCCGGTAACCCTTCTTATGGATACAAAAGATAAACAATAACCGCTGGATGAAAAAAAATAACCCCGGAACGCACTGCAAGAACCCCCCTGAGAATCTGCATCCATCTGCGCCATCAGCGGAAGAAGAATATAAAGGTAAATTTACCAACCCCACTCGTAGAGAGGTTTACCATAAAAATCCTGTCCATCCTAAAATCAAGTAAATCCTGTTCAAGACAACCACCACAACATCGCAGCAACCTCCAAGATTTCCCAACACCTTGAAGGTTTAACTAAAGAGACAATATCACCACAAAAAAAACCTCCAAGGTTTCCCAACACCTTGAAGGTTTAACCAACAAGACGACAGCACCGCAGCAACCTTCAAGGTTTTTCAACACCTTGAAGGTTTAACTAACGAGACGACAGCACTGCAACAACCTTCAAGGTTTCCCAACACCTTGAAGGTTTAACTAACGAGACAATATCACCACAAAACCCTCCAAGGTTTCCAACACCTTGAAGGTTTAAACAACGAAACCACAGCACCACAAAAAAAACCTCCAAGATTTTTCAACACCTTGGAGGTTTAACTAACGAGACGACAGCACTGCAACAACCTTCAAGGTTTTTCAACACCTTGAAGGTTTAACTAACGAGACAATATCACCACAAAACCCTCCAACGTTTCCCAACACCCTGGAGGTTTAACCAACGAGACGACAG
>JACONI010000073.1:135437-136171 GCA_014323825.1 Ekhidna sp.
ACAACCTCCAAGGTTTTTCAACACCTTGGAGGTTTAACTAACGAGACGACAGCACCGCAGCAACCTCCAAGGTTTCCCAACACCTTGGAGGTTTAACCAACAAGACGACAGCACCACAAAAAAACCTCCAAAGTTTTTCAACACCTTGGAGGTTTAACTAACGAGACGACAGCACCGCAGCAACCTCCAAGGTTTCCCAACACCTTGGAGGTTTAACCAACAAGACGACAGCACCACAAAAAAACCTCCAAAGTTTTTCAACACCTTGGAGGTTTAACTAACGAGACGACAGCACCGCAGCAACCTCCAAGGTTTCTCAACACCTTGGAGGTTTAACTAACGAGACGACAGCACTGCAACAACCTTCAAGGTTTCTCAACACCTTGAAGGTTTAAACAACGAGACAATATCACCACAAAAAAAACCTCCAAGGTTTCCCAACACCTTGAAGGTTTAACTAACGAGACAATATCACCACAAAACCCTCCAACGTTTCCCAACACCCTGGAGGTTTAACCAACGAGACGACAGCACCACAGCAACCTCCAAGGTTTCTCAACACCTTGAAGGTTTAACTAATGAGACAATATCACCACAAAAAAACCTCCAAGGTTTTTCAACACCTTGGAGGTTTAAAAAAGATTTAAAAAAAATTAAATAATTTTTGTACGTTTAAAAAATATAAACATACATTTGCACAATGACATCATACAAAATGTATGAATATTGTTTAC
>JACONI010000074.1:0-4475 GCA_014323825.1 Ekhidna sp.
ATTCCTCCTCCTCCACATGTCTCACATCTGCCTCCTTTGACATTAAAGGAAAATCTACCGGGTTTGTAACCTCTGATTTTAGCCTCCGGAAGTTGTACAAAAAGATTTCTTATCTCTGAAAAAACACCGGTATAAGTTACGGGATTAGAGCGAGGTGTTCTTCCTATAGGAGACTGATTTACCTCAATCATTTTATCAAATTGGTCGGCACCTCTTATTTTTCTGAATGGTAACCGGACTTTCCGGCTTTTGTAGAGTTCTTTTTTAAGAATCGGACAAAGCGTTTCGTGAATAAGCGTTGATTTTCCGCTTCCGGAGACCCCCGTGACTAAAACCAGATTTCCTAATGGAAGTCTTAAATCAACATCCTTAAGATTATGGCCGGATGCGCCGATCAATTCTAACCAATTTCCATTTTGTGGTCTCCTGGCTTCGGGGATAGCAATTTTCTTTTTTCCACTTAGATAATCCGATGTTGAACTATGCTGATTTAAGAAGTCCTTCGGAGAGCCTTTGGCAACTACCTGTCCCCCGTGCCTGCCCGCTCCGGGCCCAATATCAACAATCTCATCCGACTCAAGCATCATATCCTTGTCATGCTCCACAACAATCACCGTGTTTCCCAGATCCCTTAAATCCTTCAGGGCTTGAATCAATCTTACATTATCACGCTGATGTAACCCTATGCTTGGTTCATCGAGAATATAAAGCACATTTAACAGTTGTGTTCCAATCTGCGTGGCCAGCCGAATTCGCTGGGCTTCTCCTCCTGAGAGCGTCTTTAGGGAGCGATTCAGACTTAGATAGTCTAACCCTATATTAAGTAGGAATCCTATTCTTTTTTTTAGCTCTTTTAAAATTTCCGTGGCAATTATTTTCTGTTGATCATGGAGATGATTCTCCAGATCATTTGTCCATTCTCCCAGTGCGTGAATGTCCATCATTGCCAACTCACCGATATTTTTATTAGCTAAACGATAGTGTAAGGCTTCTTTCTTTAACCTAAACCCATTACAGCCCGGACAAATCTTTGTGTCTGTGAATTCCTTAACCCAGGTCTGAAGCTTTTCGGAACCTCCATCTTTCTGCTTTTCTAAAAAATTGATAATGCCTTCAAATTTAGTATGCCAGTCAGTACCGGGATATTTTATCGAGCTTACATCTACAGGAACATTATCTCCATACAAGAGCATATTTACTACTTTCCTTGGAATCTTTTCAATAGGTGTAGCAAGGTTTACTTTATTCTTTTTTAAGATGGCCTCAATTTTCTTAAAAATCCAGATATCACGATATTTGCCTAAAGGCGCAATTCCACCCTGACTGATACTCAATGATTTATCAGGAATCACCGCACCTTCGGATATCTCCTCTATACGGCCTAGTCCGTTACACTCCGGACAGGCACCATAGGGGGAGTTGAATGAAAAAGTATTGGGGGCCGGATCATCATACGCAAGTCCTGTCTCCGGATCCATCAGATTCTTTGAGAAATATGAGATGGATCCATCCTGCTTTTGCAGCATCATTACACCGTCTCCATGCTTAAGGCAGGTATTGATGGATTGTCTGATTCTTTTTTTCTCTTTCTCATCCACAATGATTCGATCCACGACAATTTCAATGTCGTGAGTTTTATACCGATCCACTTGCATTTTGGAGGTCAAATCCTGAATTTCTCCATCTACTCTGACTTTAGTAAAGCCAAGTTTTCTGACTTGAACAAAAAGTTCACGGTAATGACCTTTCCTGCCTTTTACTACCGGTGCTAAAAGGATAAGTTTTTCACTATCAAAGTTCTTATGAATCATCTCTACAATCTGATCCCCGGACTGCCGAATCATCTTTCTGCCTGACAGGTATGAATAGGCATCTCCTGCCCGGGCATATAGCAATCGAAAAAAATCATAGATTTCTGTGATAGTACCTACCGTTGAGCGT
Organism: Ekhidna sp.; assembly: GCA_014323825.1. Lineage (GTDB taxonomy): Bacteria > Bacteroidota > Bacteroidia > Cytophagales > Cyclobacteriaceae > Ekhidna. The sequence goes on from JACONI010000074.1 coordinate 1,942, forward strand.
GGATTTCCGGAAGTCGTTTTTTGCTCAATAGAAATTACCGGACTTAGCCCTTCGATTTTGTCCACATCAGGTCTTTCCATGTCTCCAATGAAAGAGCGGGCGTAAGCACTGAAGCTCTCCATATAACGACGCTGCCCCTCAGCATAAATTGTATCAAAAGCCAGCGATGACTTACCACTGCCGCTGATACCCGTAATAACGATAAGTTTATTCCGTGGGAGCGTGAGATCAATGTTTTTCAGATTGTGCTCTCGCGCACCAATGATTTCGATGAGTTCTTTTCTCTTTTTCAAATTGGAATAGAAATTAGAGGATAATGGTTAAAAGTTCGGGCTAAGGTCATATTTATTATAGAATTCATCAATTGCCTGAACCGCTTCCGTAGGTGTATCTGCAATCTTGAACAGATCAAGATCACCGCCGCCAATGTTCCCTTCTACTTCCAACATGGTAGATTTTAACCAATCTACCAGTCCCTTCCAATATTCTTTACCCACCAGAACAACCGGAAATCTCCCAATCTTATGCGTTTGAATTAAAGTTAGTGCTTCAAAAAGTTCATCCATTGTACCAAAACCGCCGGGCAGCACAATGAATCCCTGAGAGTATTTGATGAACATCACTTTTCTTACAAAGAAGTAATCAAAATCAATACTCTTATCCCGATCTATGTAAATATTATGTTTTTGCTCAAATGGAAGATCAATATTCAGACCCACGGATTTGCCCCCTTGAGAATTAGCCCCCTTGTTTCCAGCTTCCATGATCCCGGGGCCTCCGCCTGTAATTACTCCATAGCCATGTCTTACCACTTTTGCGGCAATTTCTTCGGCAATTTTATAGTATTTATTAGCTGGTTGCGTTCTGGCTGACCCAAAAATGGAAACACACGGACCAATCTTGGCGAGTTTTTCAAAACCTTGAACAAACTCTCCCATTACTTTGAATATCACCCGGGAATCAGCACTTTTAATTTCGTTCCAATCTCTTTCTTTAAACGCGTTGATTATTCGAGCCTCCTGCTTCCCGGAAATCTTTTTCTCTTTCATTTCTTTGAAATGAGAAGGTCTTCAAGAGCCTCCTCCAATGTTCTGAACTGGAAATTATAACCTTTTTCTTCAATGAGCCTGCCGGAAACCTTGCTGCCGCCGATGATCATATCAGCCATTTCTCCGACCATGAGACGGAGTGCAAATTTAGGCACATTTGGCAGCCAGAGCGGCTTCTTCAAATGAGAAGCGAGCTTTTTTGTAAATGCACTATTGGTTTCAGGATGGGGGGCTACTGCATTAACTACGGAAGTTATCTGCCTCTCAAGCATAAATGAAAAAATCCGGCATAAATCAGAAATGTGAATCCAATTCATGTATTGGTCACCGGATCCCAAAGAGGCACCGGCTAATAATCTTATGGGTTTAGCAATGGCAGGTAGAGACCCTCCCTTGTTACTTAATACAATCCCCATTCTGAGCTTGCCATTTTTTACCCCTATCTCATCAAATCCCGATACTTCCTTTTCCCAACCTTCAACAACATCCGCCAAGAATCCTTCACCTTTTGGACTGCTTTCATCAACCGTCTCATCAGTTGTATCCCAGCCATAATAGCCAATGGCGGATGCTGAAAGGAAATATGCTAAGTTTGGGTTTAGCTTTTCTACTTTACTTCTAAGCAGCCGGGTAGAATCAATCCTGCTATCATAGATTTCTTTTTTTCTTTGAGCATTCCATCTTTTATCAGCAACTCCGGCCCCTGCCAGATGAATAATTGCACTTGCAGACGTAATGGCTTCGGAAGCCACTTCTCCACTTTTAATATCCCAATGAAATGTCTTGAATAAACCATTCACGGGCTTTCTTGACAGGTGGATGACATTGTGCCCTTGATGAGATAATAGCTGACTTAATTCCTTTCCGACAAGACCTGATCCTCCTGTGATTAGGACAGTCTTCAATTGGTCATTTGAATTTGCTTTATTCATGAAATACTCAATTTAGTAAACAGACTCCCGTAATACTCTTTTTGTTTTGTGCTTTTTAATTCTCTGATGATTAATATTACATTAAATTCACATCAGTTTAACACTGTTTAGTGCGTAAACCAAGACTTTTAAATTTAAGCAACGGAAGAGATGGGCTCCACAAAGGATTCTACTATTAAAAAAAGATTGTTTACAAAAACAGTCTTTTATGGAACTAAATTAGCACGAAGAACATATTCAAATAACTCATTGTGCATTTTAAACATTTATTTTTTTAGCATAGGCATGGCAACCGCTTCTCTTAATCGGTCTGCATTTTTAGTAAAAAAACGGACGACCACTTGATAATTAAATATTTTTGTATTTACTTTACATCTTTAATGGAAAAATGTTTAATCTTGCAGTCAAATTTATTTTTATAAACCTAAAATAAAAAGCTACGAGCGCATTCAATAAAAAAAGATCAAAAGACATTATGAATACGAAGAACACCTCATACACACCCCTAAAAGGGCTGTATGGGCTTAATTTAATGCCCCCCCCCCCCCCCCCC
>JACONI010000074.1:4495-17161 GCA_014323825.1 Ekhidna sp.
ATTTTATGCCCCCCCCCCCCCCGAATAGTTAAATATTTTCTAAAATTTGTTCTGTTTTTTGGCTTATGGAGCATGCTGCCCGCTTGTGGAGACGATGATGAGCCGCCGGTAGAAATAACTTTATCCTTAGCTGAAACTGCTCTTACAATTTCTGCCGATAAACTAGAGCCAACGGATATAGCGGTTACGGCTAGCGGAGGTGAATGGGCTGTGGCCTCTAATGTGGAATGGCTGCGGGCAGAGAAGGTAGATAATGAGACACTTCGCGTGAGTTATGACGAAAATACGTCAACGGAATCCCGTGAAGGTATCGTTACCGCTTCCATAGGGGAAGTGAGCGGTACAATCACCGTAATGCAGTCAGGTGCACCTGCTGAAACCGAACCGGAAGACCCAGATACCACCGATGAGGATGATGACGGCGACGATACAGACCAAGAGCCAGCAGATCCTACCGCAGAGACGCGCAAAGAGATTGAGGATGCCATTGAAACGCTAAAAAGCAGTCAAGATACGCATATACAGCCAACTACTGCTGTAGAAGAAAAAGTGAATGCGCTCAAAAGCGGCACGCCTACGCCAGAAGATATTCAGGGCGCAAAAGATGCCATTACGTTGCTAAAAATGCCGCAGGAGACGATTACAACCCTACAGGCCCAAATTGATGAGATTTCTGCAAAAATCACCGCTTTAGAAAATGCCGGCAATGCCCCTGCTGGCACAATTCAACCTCTCAAAGAGGGGCTGGAGGCCCGAAAAAGGACGCAGACGCAGATTACTACTATGCAGGAAAAACTCACTGCTTTAGAGAGTGAAATTGCCGGTGTAGAGGAAAAAATAGCGATTGAAGACCTCATGGCCGCTTTGAAGACCAAACAGGACCCACATATACAAACCCAGGCATTTGACGAGGCAGAAGCAAAAGTAAATGCGCTCAAAAGCGGCACGCCTACGCCAGAAGATATTCAGGGCGCAAAAGATGCCATTACGTTGCTAAAAATGCCGCAGGAGACGATTACAACCCTACAGGCCCAAATTGATGAGATTTCTGCAAAAATCACCGCTTTAGAGGCGGCCGGCAATGCCCCTGCTGGCACGATTCAACCTCTCAAAGATGGGCTGGAGGCGCGAAAAAGGGCGCAGACGCAGATTACTACTATGCAGGGAAAACTCACTGCTTTAGAGAGCGAAATTGCCGATGTAGAGGAAAAAATAGTGATTGAAGACCTCTCCACTTTGGCGGGCAAGCAAGACAGCCAGCTACAGACGATTGCAAATGCGCGAATGAAACTTGCCACCCTAAAAGCGATGATCAATTCAGCGAATTTTGTGGCAGCACGACAGGCCATTGAGGCAATCACTGTGCCTTCTGACGCGACAGTTATGGCGTTGCAGGGCGAGATTGACGCGATCTCTGCAAAAATTACCGCTTTAAAAAATGCCGGCAACGCGCCTTCCGGGACGATTCAACCTCTCAAAGATGGACTGGCAGCACGAGAAACTGCCCAGATGACTATTGCCGGCACGGCTGCCGCTGTCTCCAATTTGCAGACCGAACTGTACAAAATTACCGTCCCTGCAAAAACGACAGAAGTTCAAAACCTTCTCAAATCAATTGTTGCTTCAAACGGGATAGGATGGAGCAGAATTATAACCGAACAAGAGATTGAGAAAGTCAAAAGTTTGATAGAAGAGGGGGCAGACGTAAATGCTCAAGGTTACGGTACTACGATCCTCCTATTATTGCTCAAACAGAACAGGCCGCCAAGGTCCGCGCAAACTTTCCTGGCTTTTCCCGGGATCAATGTGAATATTAAAGATAATGAAGGAAAGACGGCTCTGGATTGGGCAAATGCAATAAATCGCTTTACTAATGGCAGACAATCCTTGCTGAACGCTCTTGAGAAAGCAGGTGCCAAAACGGCCGCCCAGCTTGATGCCGAATAAGCCGCCTCAAATTAGGCATGCCGTAAAAAATATAAGAAGGGGCAGTCAGCTGGCAGCAGAAGCAAGTTCAGGCTCAAGTTCACAATAGGGGAGCGGCGGAGAAGCTGCGAAAAGCGTTGACTTTTGTGCGCATAATACGACCACTTCAGACATCATTCTCGCACAACAATTTTTTTATTTTTAATAGTGTACAAAGAGTTGATTTACTCAATTCGGATGCTTTTAGCCTTAGAATAATTTGGATTGTATTTGTCTGTTAATCAGTCTTTAATGCTTGTTAAAAATGGTTAATTAAGAACGCTGTCGTGCCTTGCAACGTATTTTTGAATCATGAAGCGAATGACGTTAAAGTGGATTATTGGATTGATGGGATTGGCGATGATAGGGTTGATCTCTTTCCAACTTTACTGGATTGATAATCTGATTAGTGCCAATGAGGAGCGTTTCCAAAAGGATGTGTTAGATGCACTGAATACGGTGTCAGATAAGCTGGAAAAGCAAGAGACCATCAATGCTTTTAAGAAGTTGAATCACCTCTCTCGTGCACAAGTGTATGATACTGCTTTGGACAAGTATCAGGCATTGCGAACCCCATATCGGAGAACACCTCCACCCCAAACGGAATTTACCCAACAAGGCTCACAGCAAGTCTTTATCATTGAAGATTCCATCTATGGAGCTACTATGGAAGTTGTATTTAGTATGGGAAGAATGGATAATTATTTCTTTCAAAAATTTAACCCCAAGCCCCCTCACGAAGAGGAGTTATTAGAACGGAATCTAAGGATCCGGGCATTGGAGGATAAACTGGCAAAGGTTTCACACCGATACGAGCAGACTTTTGAGGTCGTCAATAAATTAATGGGTTCACAACAGCCGCTAGCTAACAGACTTAACCCTTACCATCTGGACTCGCTTCTTGAAAAAGAATTAACAAGTAGAAGGATTGATATAGAATATGAATATGGTGTATTTCAGTCCCGGTTGAAACAATTTTTGTTCCTGACAGAAAATTCCGAACCACATGAACTTGCATCAAGCGAATTAAAAGCCAGCCTTTTCCCCAACGATTTGTTTGGAAATGATAGTCAAATAGCCATTAAATTTCCGGATAAGCGAGGTTTTTTGATGAAAAAAGTCTGGTCTGCGATGACCACCTCCGGAGTATTGGTGCTGGTAATTCTATTTTGCTTTGGATATAGTATCAGAACTATTGTAAGACAGAAGAAACTTTCAGAGATGAAAAACGACTTCATCAACAACATGACCCATGAGTTGAAAACACCAATTTCCACGGTTTCCCTTGCCGTTGAGGCACTAAGTGACAGTGAAATTGAGCGAAGTGACCTGAGAGAAAAATACATCCATGTCATTGGTGAGGAGAACAAACGTCTTGGGGAACAGGTAGAAAAAGTACTTCAGATTGCAGCAATTGATCGAAATGACTTCAATCTGAAAGAAACCATGCTTTCGATGAGGGAAATGATGCAAAATGCTGCTGATCACATTTTAATGCAAGTTGATCAAAGAGGAGGTCGTATAAATCTTATTGACGGTTCTCAAAAAGACCTTATCAAAGGTGATGAGATGCACATCATCAATATCATTATTAACCTGTTGGATAATGCAAATAAATATTCTCCGGAGGCTCCTAACATCACTTTGAAAGCAGATTCTGATGATGATAATTTCTATCTTTCCATCCAGGACCGGGGTATTGGTATGACACGAGATCAACAAAAATGTATTTTTGAAAAGTTTTATCGGGTTCCTACCGGGGACCTTCATAATGTCAAAGGATTTGGATTGGGTCTTGCTTACGTTCAAAAAATTGTCGCTGCTCACGGAGGTTCCATTGATGTAAACAGCGAACTGGGGAAAGGGAGTAAGTTTTCAATTAAATTACCACTTGCGAAAAATGAAGCCTAGATTATTAATCGTGGAAGATGACCCTAATTTGGGTGAAATTTTAAGTGAATACCTTGGCTTAAAAGGGTTTGAAACCACGCTTAAAAGAGATGGTGAAGAAGGTGAGCGTGCTTTTAAAGAGGGGACGTATGACCTCTGCATTCTTGATTTGATGATGCCGAAGAAAGACGGATTTTCACTGGCTAAGGAGATCAGATCAATGAATGAAGAAACTCCTATCATTTTTCTTACGGCCAAATCAATGAAGCAGGATATTATTAAAGGGTTCACAATTGGGGCCGATGATTACATGACCAAGCCCTTCAGTATGGAGGAGTTGCTGCTCCGTATTCAGGCTGTTCTAAAGAGATATATCAAAAAGCAGGACGAGCCATTTCCTAACGAATTTGCAATTGCCAGCCTGACATATTACTATTGGGAAAGCAGACTGGTCACACGGCACAGGGAAATCAACCTGACAACCAAAGAGAATGAACTCATGAAAATCTTTTTTGAGAATCTGAATCAAATGGTCGTTCGAAGTATTGCACTGAAGAAAATCTGGAAGGATGATAGTTACTTTAATGCCAGGAGTATGGATGTTTACATTGCCAAAATTCGCAAATATCTTGCTGATGACCCGTCACTTAAACTGTTGACCATTCACGGTGAAGGATTCAGATTAGTGCAAGTTAAATGAATGAGAAAAATACATTAACCCGTTGTGCATTCTAAACAATGCTGATTTGATGTTTATTGATAAAACAATTTACTGATTATCAGTTCGCCGGAGGACTCTCAAAGAGTTCGCTTCACTTCTTTTATCTCAAAACCTTCAATAACATCACCAACTTTTATGTCATTAAAATTTCTAATGCTTAAACCACACTCGTAACCGTTTTTTACCTCGTTCACATCATCTTTAAATCTCTTGAGTTGATTGATTTCTCCAGTGTATACCACAATTCCATCTCTGACCAATCGCACTTGACTGGATCGCCTTACGATTCCATCTGTTACATAACAGCCGGCAACAGTACCGATTTTAGAAATCTTGAACACTTCTCTCACTTCAATATTACCGGTGATTACTTCTTCACTTGTAGGCTCAAGCATTCCTTCCATTGCATCCTTTACATCGTTGATGACATCATAAATAATTGAATAAAGTCTGATTTCTATCTCCTCTGTCTCGGCGAGCTTTCTGGCTCCCGCGGATGGACGCACCTGAAAACCAACGATCACAGCGTCTGCAGTTGATGCCAGGAGTATATCTGATTCTGAAATCTGACCTACTCCTTTATGAAGGATATTGACTTGAACTTCCTCAGTAGAAAGTTTCAATAATGAATCCGAAAGTGCTTCAATTGATCCATCCACATCTCCTTTAACAATAACATTAAGTTCTTTGAAAGTTCCAATAGCAAGTCTTCTTCCAATTTCTTCAAGTGTAATATGCTTCTTCGTTCGAATACTTTGTTCACGTAATATCTGCTCTCTTTTCGTTGCTATCTCTCTTGCTTCCCGGTCACTTTCCATTACATTGAACTTATCTCCGGCCTGTGGAGCTCCGTCCAAACCAAGCATTTGAACAGGTGTTGAAGGACCTGCCTCAATGACTTTATGCCCCCTGTGATCAAACATGGCTTTGACTTTTCCAAAATAGGATCCGGCGAGCAATATATCACCCACTCTTAAAGTCCCGGACTGAATCATAATTGTGGATACATACCCTCTTCCCCTGTCCAGCGAAGCTTCAACCACTGATCCTACCGCTGCTTTTTTTGCGTTTGCTTTCAATTCAAGTAGTTCGGCTTCTAAAAGTACCTTATCCAGGAGTTCATCAATACCTTCACCTGTCTTGGCTGATACATGTTGGCATTGATATTTTCCACCCCAATCTTCTACAAGTATGTTGATATTGGAAAGGTCTTCCTTTATCTTCTCCGGGTTAGCATTGGGTTTATCAATTTTATTTATAGCGATTACAATTGGCACTCCTGCAACCTGTGCGTGGTTGATTGCCTCTTTTGTTTGAGGCATTACGGAATCGTCAGCTGCTACTACAATGATTGCAACATCTGTAATTTTAGCCCCTCTGGCTCTCATCGCTGTAAATGCCTCATGGCCGGGAGTATCAAGAAAGGCGATGCGTTTTCCACTTTCTGTTGTCACATCGTAAGCTCCAATATGCTGTGTAATTCCACCGGCTTCTCCCTCTGTCACTTTAGTATCTCTTATATAGTCCAAAAGTGAAGTTTTCCCGTGATCAACGTGCCCCATGATTGTTACAATGGGTGCTCTTTCATCTAACTGGCTTTCATTATCCTCAACTTCTATTATTTCAGTGTCTTCTTTAGACTCGGAGAAATCAACTTCATAGCCAAACTCATCAGCAATTACTGTTATTGTTTCAGCATCCAACCGCTGATTAATGGACACAAAGAGTCCAAGTGACATGCATGCAGAGATTACATCATTAGCGGTTACATCTATCAACGAAGCGAGATCGCTTGCTGAAATAAACTCAGTAACTTTTAGTATTTTAGAAGCTTCCTGAGCTTGGAGTTGCTTCTCTTCTTCCGCTTCTGCTTTAGCACTTCTCTTGTCCTTTCTATACTTGGATCTTTGAGAGGCGGCCTTTCCGCTACTGCTGCTTAACCTGGCAAGGGTTGCTTTAATTTTATCTTGTATTTCTTTGTCTGAAAGCTCTTCGGTTCTCCTTCTTGAAGTACTTCTGTTTTTATTAAACGGCCGATTATTTCCTTGTCCCTGCTGTGGTCTTACACTCTGACCTTGCGGCCGGGCTCTTTGAGACTGAATTCGCTTCCTTGGTCTCTTTTTTCTATCTTGATTGGAATCAGAAGATGCTACGGGCTTTGGCTTCTCAGCCGGCAGATCGATTTTATCCAAAACTTTCAACCCTCTTAGAGAATCAGCTTTTGCTTTGATAACTTCTTTCTCCAGGACTTCTTCTTTATCTGTGTCTTCTTCTTTTTTTGATTCTACTTTAGGCGATTCGGCTGCCTTCTCAGCAGGCACATCAACTGCTTTCTCTTCCTTTCTATCAAGGTTAATTTTGCCGACTACTTTAGGGCCTTCAAGTTTAGTCTTGGCAGAAATCTTTTCAGGTTCAGTTTCTGCGCTGCCTACGTTATCCTTTATTAAGATTCTTTCGTCTTCGGATTTTTCTTCAGCAACCGATTTATCAGCTTTTATAACTAAATCATCAGCGTTGCCACCAATGGTAAGTTCCGAAGCTTCTTCTTTGTCATGAGCACTATCAGCAAATTTGTAAGCCAACATATCATATTGATCCTGTGGAATCTTAGCGTTTGGGTTAGCATCAACTTTGTGACCTTTTTCTTTTAAAAAATCCAGGATTGTATTTTTACCTACGTTTAGCTTTCGTGCGACTTGACTTAATCTATATTCTGCCATAAAAACCCTTCAAAATTACTATTATTCAAATTCACGGCTCAAAATCTGAATAACTTCATGTACTGTTTCTTCTTCTAAATCCGTTCTTCTAACAAGATCTTCAGATCCTAATTTTAATATGCTCTTTGCGGTATCCAGCCCCACCCGTTTTAATTCATCAATAATCCAATCTTCTAATTCATCGGTAAATTCGTCAAGGTCTACGTCCTCTTCAGAAAATTCGTCCAGTTCTCTGAATACATCTATTTCTATTCCTACCAACTTACTTGCAAGTTTGATATTTTGCCCGCCTTTTCCAATTGCCAGCGATACCTGATCAGGTTTGAGATACACTGCAACCCGATCCTTCTCTTCTGAAATATCCATATTGGTGATTTTGGCCGGACTAAGTGATCTGGCAAGGTATAACTCCAGATTATCAGTGAAATTGATTACATCTATATTCTCATTCTGAAGCTCTCGAACGATTGCATGAATTCTTGATCCTTTCATACCTACACATGCCCCCACCGGATCTATCCTATCATCATAAGATTCCACAGCTACTTTTGCTCTCTCACCCGGCTCACGGACAACGTTTTTAATGGTGATCAAACCATCATAAACTTCAGGAACTTCCGCTTCAAAAAGCCTTTCCAAAAAAACCGGTGAAGTTCTGGAGAGAATAATTTTCGGATTACCACCAACCATTTCCGCTCTGTGAACAATTGCTCTGACAGAATCGCCTTTTCTGTATCTGTCTTTTGGTATTTGTTCACCTCTCGGAATGGTTAATTCGTTGCCTTCACCATCGGTCAATAAGACTTCTCTGCTTAATATTTGATAAACTTCACCCTGGATAATCTCTCCTACTAAATCTTTATATTTTTGAAAAAGAATATCCTTTTCCAGGTCTTTAATTTTTTGGATGAGCGTCTGCCTGGCTGTCATCACAGCCCTTCTTCCAAAATGCTCTAGCTTGATCTCTTCGGCAACTTCTTCTCCAATTTCAAAATCGGGTTCAATTTGAGTTGCTTCCGACAGGCTTATTTTATCGTGATCCCAGATATCCTCCGAGTTGTCATCAACTATTTCCCTGAATCTCCAGATTTCCAAATCTCCATTATCTGCATTAATTACGATATCAAAGTTATCATCCGTCTCGTACTTTCTACGGATCATTGTTCTGAATACGTCCTCCAAAATTCTAATCATTGTTGGACGGTCTATGTTCTTGCCTCTTGCGAAATCCGCAAACGAATTGATTAGTACTGATGCTTCCATCTTAACTATTAATTACTTAAATAATACTTTTATGATTGATTTTTCAACTTCATTCCTGCTTATGTTCTTGATTTCCTCTTTCACTGCCAGTGTTATATATTCTTCTGAAATTTTCTTTAACTTTCCTTCCAATTTTTGCCCATTCTTCAGGTTAACAATTAGTTGTCTGCCAATATTTTTCTTGTATTGTCTGATCTTTTCCAGTGGAAAATCAAGCCCCGGAGAGGATACCTCAAGTGTATATTTGCCATCAATCAGATCCGTTTCTTCCAATTTATTACCAATCTCTCTGTTTAACTTTCCACATCTGTCTATTGTAAGATCAGCGTCAGCATCTACAAATACAAGCAACTTCCTATTCCCAAAAGCTCCTTTAATTTTAACATCAACCAAGAATAAATCTTTGTGATTCTTTAATACACTCTTTATTAACTCTTTGGTCTTTTCCTCTTCCAAATTTCCATACAACGAAAGAGGGGACTAGATGCCCCCTCAATAACTATTTCACAAATATCTTGCAAAGGTATTAAAGTAATTATTTATTTGTAGAGTTCAAGCTAAATTTTATACTCAATAAAGCCACATCCTTGTAAACCGGAATCTACTAACCTTCAGAATGTACAAAAAAGGTGCGAAGACCACTTTACGAAGATTTAACAAATAAGGGATTCTGACATGCCACTGCGCATCTCTTAATCATGCGAAATAGAACCTTGAGCCTACTCACTCGGATGTTAGGGTTGTTCTTTTGAGTGTTTTAAGTTCTTTTTAATATATCTGAGGCGAGAGAATACCCACAGGAGTAGAATTCAGCACCTGAATGGTCATTTTGGTGTTCTGTTTCGGTCAGGAGTAATCTTTGATGAACGAATTTATTACATTTTTATCAGGAATATTATTTTCGCATTAAAAACAAATTATAATGACGACAGTTAAAGAAACATTTCAAAATCTTTGTTTGGATTTCCTTTTTAGGCTTTTTCACAGCTCATGCACAGTCCTGGAATTTGGAACTAAAATACTGAGCCTGGATTTCCTTGTGAAAATTAAAATATAATAGCAAATGCTAAAACAGTATAATAGAAGATAGCCGTTTAAATGTTCAATCCAAAATTTGAATCTATCAAATGCAGATAAAGGTAGGTAAACTCAAAGTATTTAACTCATTAACGAGGCAAAAAGAAGACTTCCAGCCTTTAACCCCCCCCTTTGTGGGGATGTATGTTTGTGGACCAACCGTATACAGTAATGTTCATTTGGGCAATGTGAGGACTTTCCTGAGTTTTGATGTAATCAATCGTTATCTAAGATATATTGGATACAAGGTACGATATGTAAGAAATATCACAGACGTTGGTCACCTTTCTGACACAGGTGAAGATAAAATATCAAAAAAGGCAAAACTTGATCAGCTAGAACCCATGGAAATCGTTCAGATGTATAGCAACGATTTTCACCACGTAATGTCACAATTCAATACAATCCCCCCTGATATTGAACCCTCTGCTATTGGCCACCTAATGGAACAAATAGAAATGACTCGTAAGCTAATCGAAAACGGCTATGCGTATGAGTCAAATGGTTCTGTCTATTTTGATGTAGGAAAATACAATAAAGCACATAAATACGGTATTTTAAGCGGCAGGAACATAGAAGACCTGATGAGTGACACACGTGATCTGGACGGAGGTGCCGATAAGAGAAACTCACTTGATTTTGCACTTTGGAAAAGAGCTGATCCGGATCATATTATGAGATGGAAAACAGAGTGGAGTGATGGTTTTCCTGGCTGGCACCTCGAATGTTCAGTGATGAGCACCAAGTATCTGGGAGAAGCATTTGACATTCACGGAGGGGGCATGGATCTTAAGTTTCCACACCATGAATGCGAGATTGCACAAAATGTCGGAACATACGGAAAGAGCGGGGCTAATTATTGGCTGCACACCAATATGCTTACTGTGAACGGACAAAAAATGAGTAAATCGCTTGGTAACTCATTCTTACCGCACGAGCTTATATCCGGTAATCATGAATTATTAGATCGTGGATATAGTCCGATGACAATCCGTTTCTTTATTCTACAGTCCCATTACGCAAGTACACTGGATTTCTCGAATGTAGCTTTAGAGGCTGCAAGAAGAGGATATGTTCGTCTCTCCAATGGAATGCGATTGATAGAAAAAATGAAATGGAAAGAGGATGAGGGAAAATTAGATGAGCGACAGTCGGAGCAGATCAACAAGTTTTGTGAAAACTGCTATCATGCAATGAATGATGATTTCAATACAGCATTGACCATTGGACATTTGTTCAATATGGTGAAAAAGATCAACTCATTGCATACCCGTCAGTTGAAGTTTGGAGAGATAGGTCAGGAAGCGTTCAACAGAATGAAGGATACTTTTCTCGGATTCTCAAGAGATGTATTGGGATTGAAAGTGGAAGCAGATGTGAATTATCAAAGCCTGATCAACACTATTCTTGGGGAATACAAAGATGCTAAATACAACCGTGACTTTAAACGGGTAGATAAGCTCCGGGCGGAACTGAAAGCCGAAGGCATTGTAGCGAAAGATATGAAAGACAAAATTGAGTGGGCATTTGAGGAGTAATGAAAGTTTGTCCTAATATCACTGCTTAGCCCTGACTCCGCTCATAACATCCTCCAATAATAAATTTAACATGATCTATATATAATTATATTCTTCCGAAAGTTAATAATTGGTTGCTTAGTGTCATAAAAATTCATTTTGAGAGATGGCTTTTTCTCCAAAAAATTATAGCCTATCAATGTAGAAAAGATGTTATTGAAGAAGTCTGCCTGACCTCTGTGTTCGTAGTGCTCTACCTGAAAAATATGCTTCAGTTGGTCAATGATGGTCTCACAGATAGCCCTTTTTCGGAGCAGGATGGCCTCCATTACAAGGTTGATAGCTTGCGACTTCATGTTTCTTTTCAACTGAGTGACAAGATGAATGCTTCTGAAGAAAAGCTGCGAGAACAACTCTTTGCTGATATACTCTTTATCTCCAAATAATTTCCCAAACAGCTTGCTGATAAAGCCCTTCATTCTTAGCAGTCTGCGGTCATCTGTATTGCCTGGAGTAAGCATAACATCAATGGTTTCACCTGTTTTGAGGGGATAATATGAAGTTTGAAGCCATAGAACCAGCCCATAGAGCAATGCCCTAATCTAATGGAGATTCTTTCAATACTAAAGACTTTAGGCGTTCTTGTTGTTCTAATGTCATTTTTGATTTTCTACCTCTGACTAATTTATTTTGTAAACTTTTTATTCCTTCCTGTTTAAATCTACTGACCCAATTCAATATCTGGTACTGTTACAAAAAGTATGATTTATAACTTTTTAAAAAAGAACAAGCTAGCATAAATTTGCGTAAAAATTAATTTCCAAAACTAATGAAAATACAAATTACACTAACCTGTCCTCAGTGTAAACATACAAATATCGTTAAAAACGGAAAAAAACTAAAAAGCAAAATTATTTGTGCAACGCCTGCTCCCGCCAATATATAGGCGACCATGCTTTGAACTATAAAGGGGCTCATTCTACCTCCATTGCTATGATTATAAGAATGTTTGTGAGAGTTTGTGGCCTCAGAGCTATAAGCGTTATTTTGGGTCTATCGCTTGGAAAAGTATTGAAGACCTTAGAAAGACAGCAGGTAGCCCTCCAGCCCAAGCGTAGCTTTTACGATAAATTGGAAGTGGATGAGTTCCGGACGTATGTAGGTAAGAAGAGCCATAAACACGGGTTGATTTATGCTTATCATCGGCAGAGTGGAGAGATCGTTGCCTGGGTCTTTGGCAAACGCAATGAAAAGACAGTCAGGGCGTTATGGTGTAAAATAGAGGCACTGGGCATAAAATGGGGCAGTCTACTGATGGATAAATGGAAAAGTTTTAAGCGGGTATTTAGTGGTACCAATCACCTAATAGGCAAGGCGGGCACTAAGGGCATTGAAGGGAACAACTGTCGGTTAAGGCACCGGATAAGGCAAACCTTGTAGACGGACGTGTTGTTTTTCAAAAAAGATGGAAAATCACATCAAAGCCTTTGAATTAGCCTTTTATTACATTAAT
>JACONI010000075.1 GCA_014323825.1 Ekhidna sp.
ATGTTTGTGACAAGCAGGTGATTACCGCCACCACCACTGCCAGCTTCCCCCTTACGGTAAGCGGAACCATCACGTGGACGTATGAAGATACAGCGGGGAACACCGTCTCGCAAACGCAGGAGGTAGTCGTGAGTGCTGATGTGCTGATGCTTGCTGAACCCTCATTGTCCCCAATTAACGAACAGTGTGAGGTCGCTTCCCTCACCGCACCCACCGCCACGAATTGCGAGGGGAATACCATTACGGCTGCACATAATGTGGCCTCCTTCCCCATCATGTCTGACATCACCATCACGTGGACCTACACCGACGGCAGCAAGACAGCCATGCAAACGCAGGAAGTGAACATCGCCGACACCGAGGCTCCGACAGTTACAGGCACCTTGGATGCCATTACCGCACGGTGTTCGCTGGCGGAAGCAGACGTGACCGCTCCCAAAGCCAATGACGTTTGCGACGGGCAGATCACTGCTACTACAAATGCCACGTTCCCCATTACGTCCAAAACCACGATCACGTGGACCTTCACCGATAAAGCGGATAATACGGCTACACAAACGCAGGCGGTGACGATTACTCCCTGTGTGCTAAGTGCAGCGGATGATGCATCGGAAGCAGTAGTCTTCCCCAATCCTTCGGGGCGTTACGTGGAAGTGCGGTCTCCCGTGGAAAGTCCGATCCGCATTCTGAGCGTGGGCGGAGAGTTAGTGCTGGAAAGCACTACAAACACGAGGATAGATGCCGCCTCCCTTCACAGCGGCCTATACCTGATCCAACTGCCGGACGGGCATCTGCTAAAGTTTGTGAAGAAGTAGAGAATCTTTTGGCTCACAGAGACACTGAATGAGACAGTATGACAAAACCCATAATCACAATACAAAATACCTAGATGAATACTCTTATCATGAATATAAATCAGCCAAATAATTAATTAAAAAAAACAGACTGACCGGATTGTATGATTGACAGCTCTGTGGATGTTATAGATTGAATGATCCAAAAATCTCCAGTAGAAAAGTTTAATGAATCGGTAAAAGTTAAAGCATCCTCAAAGGAAGAGGCATCTGCATTGCCCAGTCTGGTGGTATCAAATCCGTCACATGCTGCGTTTGATAACAGCCTTGAAACCGACACTGAATCATTGGGAGAACCGGAAAGCAAACTAAAAACTAACTTAACTGAATCCTGACAGTTTTCGGAAGCTATGATTTGGTTCCAAACTTTCGTATCCCCTCCACTGAGTAATCTCTCGACCTGATAATCATAAAGATCCTTAGGAAAAAAGTCTCTATCACAAGCAAAGCAAAAAACTAAAAGTAAACCCCAATTAGCACGCATTTCTATTTCGATTGTATTTTATTTCCTAATCTATTGCCGGTAAAGAGCTGTCAATAGTAAATAATAAAACTAATGCAGGTTTTAGCAGCAGTTTCATACATTCAATCTTTTCGTTTGGCTAAATTACAAAATGCTAAAATCAATCATAAGATTTAGGTGAATGATAAGAAATTTGATGGATTATTTCTTTAAAAAAAGTGTAAATGCACCCAAAAAAGGGGTAAAAATCAGAGAATGGAGTATTTTTATTTTTATAGTCGGCATTATTTACTTCGGAGGATGGCATAAAGAAGCACTTGTCCGGTTTCAGCAAGTAGTACTTTCCACAGGAATATTTTCTCCCGGGATTACTGAAGAGGGAAAAGCAGCCGGCTTTGATTTTTTAATTGAGGATCAGGAAGGGAATAAGATTGATTTTCGGGAAATAAAAGGTCAAGTTGTTTTTTTAAATTTTTGGGCAACCTGGTGTCTCCCCTGCATTGCAGAGATGCCGTACATTAATGATTTGTATTCCAAAAAGAGCAGTGAAGCCTCCTTCTTCCTGATTTCAATAGATAAAGACCATCAAAAAGCAATTGATTTTGTGAAGAGAAAAGCGTTTGATTTTCCAATCTACTTTTTAGATTCTCCTCTCCCGGAATCGTACAATGTCCAATCTATCCCTACTACTTATTTGATAGACAAGGAGGGAAATATTAGAGCAGAAAATCACGGCATGGCAAAATACGATACTAAAAAATTTAGAACCCTGATTTCTAATTTATCGAAACTTTAAAAGTCCTTTTGAAACGCCGGCAGCTGCAGCTGTTGTTAAACGAAATAAAATTCTTGAAGCTACATTAGCGTCCCACCCCATTCTTGCCTGTCTCACAAATATCAAAGTATTATACATGATACTTACACATGAGAGTAAGTAAATTCTTTGATTGATTTCCCTCTTCGTCTATGACTTTCCGGCTTCAAACTGCTTGATTGAATTTTTTATCCTTCCTCTATGAATTAAATCCTTTAATTATTTACTTGCTTCGTCAGAATTATGCACTTAAATTATTAGGATGGAAATAAGATACAAAAGTACCTTCGCCTTGTGAAACTTCTTCCCATTTTACGTTCTCCAGCCTGATAGTAACTATGCTACAGGGTTCCATATCTCCTATCCCCTCGTTCGTCAGATACTCTCCGAAATAGGATATAGCGGGGTTATGTCCTATTACAACGACATGCTGTTCTGATTCATCCAATGAATTAATCAAAGACAACAATTCTCTGACAGAAGCATTATAAATCTCATCTTTAAACTGAATGATACTTTCTGAAATTTCCAGTTCCTCCACTAAATTCTGAGCCGTTTCAGCAGTCCTTGCAGCAGGGCTGCAAAATATTTTACCCGGATCAAACGCTTTATTTAAAAGGTATCTTCCAAGTGCCCTTACCGTGCTTTGTCCTTCAAGTGTAAGATGCCTTTCAAAGTCCCTGACAGCACCGGGATCTTCTGCATAGGCATGTCGAATTAGAAATAGTTTTTTCTTCATCGTTTAAAGTGAATGAACTTAAATATAATCCTACTTCTGATGATTCCGGCGGGCAAAGATTAAGTTTTTTCAAATTTTGGTTAAACAGGATTTAAAGACTCGTATTATGTTTACAATTCAAATTACATATTATGGGCAAAAATCTTGTTATCGTAGAGTCACCGGCCAAGGCCAAAACCATTGAGAAATACCTCGGAAAAGACTATCAGGTTAAGTCTTCCTATGGGCATGTCAGAGACCTGCCCAAGGACGATTCGGCAATTAATATAGAAAATGGATTCTCTCCTACTTATGAGATCTCAAAGGATAAGAAAGAAGTTGTTAAAGAGCTAAAAAAGCTGGCCAAAGCAGCAGAAACAATCTATTTAGCTTCGGATGATGACCGTGAAGGTGAAGCCATTTCCTGGCATTTATCAGAGGCACTTGATCTTGATAATGCTAAAACCAGAAGGATCGTCTTTAGAGAAATCACCAGGAATGCAATTCAAAATGCGATCCGGAACCCAAGAGGTATTGATATTGATCTGGTGAATGCGCAACAAGCAAGAAGAATCCTTGATCGACTAGTAGGTTTTGAGCTTTCCCCTATCCTGTGGAAAAAAATTAAGGGAGGTCTTTCTGCGGGAAGAGTCCAATCTGTAGCAGTAAGATTAGTAGTGGAGAGAGAGCGTGAAATCGCAAACTTCAAACCCGAATCCAGCTTTAAAATCACGGCAGAGTTTCTTCCGGATAGTGGTAAAATCTTAAAAGCTGAACTCCCTAAAAAATTCAAAAATGAAAAAGAAGCCCTGAACTTCCTTAATAAATGCAATGGAGCAACTTTTACTATTGAGAACCTGGAGACTAAACCGGCAAAAAAATCGCCAACTCCGCCCTTTACCACATCAACATTACAACAAGAAGCAAGTAGAAAGCTTGGATATTCAGTTGCCCGAACGATGTCCGTAGCACAAAAGCTTTACGAAGCAGGGAAAATCTCATACATGAGAACTGACTCGCTGAACCTGTCAGAGGAAGCTTTAAGTGCTGCATCATCCGCAATCAATAAGAATTTTGGAGAAAAATATGCCCATCGCAGAGTCTTCAAAACAAAAAACGCTAGTGCACAAGAAGCTCACGAAGCCATAAGACCGACAGCCTTCAGTGTTCAATCAACAGGAAAAGATAATGCTGAAAAAAGACTTTACGAACTTATCTGGAAACGGGCCATAGCCTCCCAGATGTCGGATGCGCAACTCGAAAAAACTACAGCAACCATTGGCATATCTACAACAGATGAAGAACTGGTAGCTAAAGGTGAAGTAATAAAATTTGATGGATTCTTGAAAGTGTATATTGAATCAACAGATGAAGAAGGAGATGAAGAAAATACAAATATGCTTCCTCCTTTATCAATTGGTCAGATACTGAACATAAAACAAATGCTGGGCAGGCAGGGATTCACACGTCACCCTCCGAGGTATACGGAGGCAAGCCTTGTTAAGAAGCTGGAAGAAATGGGTATCGGAAGACCTTCTACCTATGCCCCTACTATCTCCACGGTGCAGAAAAGAAATTATGTAGAGAAAGACATTCGGGAAGGTTATGAACGGACATACATAGAATGTATCCTTTCCGGTAATAAAGTAAAAAAGACCGAGAAAACAGAAATCACCGGGTCAGAAAAGAATAAACTATTTCCTACTAACACCGCTATGGTAGTGAATGACTTTTTGGTAGACCATTTCCCTAATGTCATTGATTATCACTTTACAGCAGATGTTGAGCAACAGTTTGATGATATAGCTCACGGAAAGACGATCTGGAATCAGATGATTGATGGTTTTTATGGCAGATTTCATTTAACGGTAGAAAAATCACAAGGTCTGGATCGTTCTGAAATAAATCAGGTCAGAGCACTGGGAAAAGATCCAAAGACAGGTGAAAAAATCTACGCCAGGCATGGAAAGTATGGTGCTTATGTACAAAAAGGTGAACTAGTTGAAGGGGAGGAAAAGCCACAATATGCAAGCCTCAAGCACGGGCAATTCATGGATACCATTACGCTGGAGGAAGCATTGGAATTATTTAAACTGCCACGTAGAGTAGGTGTCTTTGAAAATAAAGAAATAGTAGCAGCCATTGGACGTTTCGGTCCGTATATCAGGCATGACGGAAAGTTTGTATCACTTAAAAAAGAACAGGATCCGCTGACCGTCTCCGAAACTGAGGCTATTGAATTGATCCGTGAGAAGCGTGAAGCAGACATCAATAAATATATTAAAACCTTTGATGATGATCCTGAAGTATTCGTATTGAACGGAAGATATGGTCCTTACATAAAGTTCGGAAAGAAAAACGTTAAGATTCCAAAAGACAAAAAACCTGAGGAACTTACATTCGAGGAGTGTAAAGAACTGGCTGAAAAGGCTCCTGAGAAGAAGAACAGAAGAAAAGTTCCAACGAAAAAAATGGCCTCAGGATAGATTAAACTGAACTTTTTAATCTCCGAACTTGAAATTTGGTATAAGAAAACTTCTTAAAATCTTACGAAGAATTGGATCCTCTTCTACTGACACGCATTATTCAAGTATTCCTTCTTTTACCTTCAACAAATCCTCCGGTTTGTCTTTGCTCCAATAATATATGCCCATGGCATCGTATCTGAGAAGTTGCTTCCTGCGCAGCACACTATCCCGCCATGTCGGCCAGTCAGGTTTTTGAGAATCGGTCTCTAAAGGCTGTCCCCAAGCCTTTTCAGCTAAGGCTGCTGTACGAGGAAAAGCCCGTTCCTGAAAGGTTTTAAAGTCGGGGATGAACTCACTCCAGGTACAGCCAATGATTCCTTGTGCCAGATGACGCTTTGTAATATCTGCATCTACCAAATCTCTGAAAGGCTCCCAGTTATAAACCATATCAACAGAAACAATACCTGCCCAATGATGTCCTTCATAGCCTTCGGCATTTTTCATATCAAAATACATCCGGTTAGCCGGTGAGAGAATATATGGTTGATCCAGCTCTTGCAACCGCTGATCGATGGTCATCTCAAAATGACTCCACCAGTGCATTGTACCCGGGCGCCACCAGTGTACCAGCGTTTCCTTGTCACGTAATCCCTTCTCAAAGGCATCATCCCACACGATTGGTGTCACACCTAATTCTCTCTTTATATACGTTGTTAATTTTTCGGCAAATGCGGTAATCTCTTCATCGGTATAAATTGGCTCCTCAGAGCCAAAATTTATCTCATCAAAGCCGATATGAATAGGTACTTCCCCAAAGACTTCACGTACTTCCTTCAGCACATTACGGCAAAAATTCAATCCCTCATCGTCTCCTCTAATTACCCGGGCAGGCTCTCGTAACTCTTTGGAATGTTTTAAATGCGGATAAGATCGCACCGCACCCATCATGTGACCGGGCATATCTATTTCCGGAAAAATTTTTACATGCTGTGCATTAGCATATTCTATGATTGTCTTCAACTCCTCCTGAGTAAAAAATAAGGCAGCACCCTTACCTTCATTTTTATACTCTCCTATGGATCCTATCTCTGTCAACTTAGGGTAGGCTTTGATTTCCATTCGCCAGCCTGCGTCATCCGTAAGGTGAAGGTGCAACGTGTTCAACTTGTGCATAGCAAGGTAATCCACAATCCGGAACATCTCTTCCTGAGTACGAAAATGGCGGGATATATCCACATGTAACCCTCTGAATCTATGAAAAAGGGGCTCATCCTGAATGGTTACAGCAGGTACCTGCCAAGTGACATTATTTTGTGCTTCCGATGAAAATACCTCTACAGGTAACAGTTGCAGCAGTGTTTGGATACCATAAAATAACCCTGCCTGACTCTTCCCGATAATCTCCACTCTCTCTGCGTTGCTATTAAGAAGATAGCCTTCCAAACCCTCCGTCTCCAGTTGTTCGTCAACTCTCAAAACAATCCCTTTAGTTTGTTTTCTTTTTAGTCTTTTTATTTTCAATGAAAAATTGGTGGATCCTTTTAAGAAATCTGACAGATACTGCGCTTCACGCATTCCCTGATTATCAACGTGAAGTACCGTGTTTTTTGTAAGTTCATAAGCACCCGCATCTAAAATTTGAAGAGATTTTGGGCGAGGAATAATACCTAATTCAGTATTCGCATCCAATTCCTGAGAATTTAGCTGCTGTAACCCAATGAATAGAAATGAAAGAATGACGTGTTTTATTTTCATAGAT
>JACONI010000076.1 GCA_014323825.1 Ekhidna sp.
CCCCCCCGCAAGCGGTTAGCGTCAACCCCACGCTGATAAATAGGAGAACTTTCTGAAAAAGTTTAACTATATATAGGGGGGGGGGGTATAATAAAATAAAACATCATAAAAAAAATTATTTCAGTTGCAAGGTTAAACATCTTTCTATTAAAATACAAAGTAAGGATAAAAATATTGGTACTGTTCCAAAAAGTATGATTTATAACTTGTTCAAAAAGAACAAGTTAATGTAAATTTGCGTAAAAATTAATTTCTAAAGCTAATGAAAATACAAATCACACTAACCTGCCCTCAGTGTAAGAGTACAAACATAGTCAAAAACGGAAAAAAAACTAAAAAGCAAAATTAGTTATGCAACGCCTGCTCTCGCCAGTTTATCGGCGACCATGCGCTGAGCTATAAAGGGGCTCATTCTAACACGATTACCCTGATTATGAGGATGTTGGTGAGAGGTTGCGGCATCAGAGCTATAAGCGTTATTTTGAACATTTCGCTTAGCAAAGTGTTAAAAACCTTAGAAAAACAGCAGGTAGTCCTCAGCCCAAGCATAGCCTTTACGATAAATTGGAGGTCGATGAATTTTGGACATATGTAGGGAACAAGAGCCATAAACAGTGGTTGATTTATGCTTATCATCGGGAGAGTGGAGATCTCGTTGCCAGGGTCTTTGGCAAACGTAATACAAATACTGTCAGAGAGTTAGGGTGTAAAATAAAAGCACTAGGCATAAAATGGGGCGGGCTATTGACGGATAATTGGAAAAGTTTTAAGCGGGCATTTAGCAACACCCATCACGTGATAGGCAAAGAGGGCACTAAGGGCATTGAAAGCAACAACTGTCGGTTAAGGCACCGGATCAGGAGAGCCTTTAGGCAGACGTGTTGTTTTTCAAAAAAGATGGAAAATCACATCAAAGCCTTTGAATTAGCCTTTTATTACATCAATTACGGGCATATTTAAGCTATCATACTTTGTGATACACCTCCTTCGCTTTATTGATGATTGAGAAGCAAAGCCGTCGGGTTTAACGCTTTGATGCTTAATGATTACGTCAAACCCGGACTGTTTTAAACCAAATATTCTGTAACTATTGCCAGAATGGCACCTGCGAGACTTATTAATATCTTGTTCAATCCGAAATGGTGATCAGGGCTTGCTTCAACAAATATGGTCGTGGAGATATGTAAAAAACTACCACAAACAATAGCGAATACAATTAGCAGGCTTTCTTTATCAACAGGCACATAGCCGCTGATTAGAAAGCCTATCGGTGATGCAATCCCAAAAAGTATGAGTAAGTAAATCGCTTTTTTCTCTAATGCGCTCATAGTAGCCATCAATGCAAAGGCAGCGGGCATTTTGTGAAGAATGATTCCTATTAAAAGGGAATGCGACTCATGTTTCTCATGGAATGGTGAGTCATGTGTAAGTAAAGTCCCTTCCAATAAACTGTGAATGATTAAGGCGACCATTATTGAGCATCTCCCCCCTGTTGAAACAGCCCTATGAGCATGAACGTGACCATGTTCAACACCGGAAGAAAAGTATTCAAGGAATTGCTGTAGGAAGAATCCTATGAGTACAAATAATCCAATTCTTGAAGGCTCATGACTAATTGAATATAACTCCGGAATGATGTGGATAATGGTAATAGCGAACAGATAAGAACCGGCAAAAATCAATGGCAGTCTTAGGTTCTTTCTTAAAGAAGGAAATACATAAATAGCAAGCCCTCCTGAAATGGTGCTTAAGATTAAGGTTATGATGATTAAGAACATGCAGTACTGTGGGTCTATTTTACTTTATTCAGTTCCACAAAGGGCTGGATTCCGGTAGAAACATAACTCCCCAGGCTTCCGTCTTCTTCCTGAAACACAAGAATAGCTTCAATGTCTTCTCGTTCAACCAGTTCCTGAGATACTTCCGGCCCCAGCACCATTAAGGCGGTAGCGTATGCGTCGGCTGTCATACAATCAGAAGCAAAAACAGATGCGCTCAACAAATTGTGCCTGGTGGTATAACCAGTGCGGGGATCGATGATATGAGCATAAACTCTTCCATATTTCTCATAATAGTTGCGATAGTTTCCTGATGTCGCCAATGAAAAATCCTTTAACCTCACGATTGCAAGTAGCTCCCGCTCATCAATTGCCACTGTCGGGTCTTCAATTCCCAGAGACCATGACTTATTTTCTTTGTTTACTCCTCTGCATCTAACCTCGCCCCCTATTTCAACTAAATAATTTTCGATGCCTTTTCCCTCCAATAATTCCCCTACAAGATCAACGGCGTATCCCTTGGCAATGGCACTAAAATCCAAGCGATAATTTTCCTGAAGTGTCGCGCGCTCTTCGTTAAAACTGAGACCTTCAAAACCTGTCATATTTAGCAGTGAATCAACTGCCGCAGAATCCAGATCAGGAATTTGCTCTTCCGGGCCAAAGCCCCATGCATTTATTAAAGGCCCGACTGTCGGATCAAATGCTCCATTGGTCTTATTAAAAATCTCTTTGCTGATTGCCAGGACCGGATAAAAATAGGGAGATCGAAAAGTAAGTTTCCCTGTGTTGTTTAAATCGGAAATTTCAGAATCCGGAATATAGGTTGAAAGTGATTGGTTGAATGCATTAAGCACACTATCGACTTCAGTTTGCAGCATATCATCTAACAATCCGATGTATTTCACATTGTAAATAATTACACCCATTGTCTGTCCGCTAAGCTGCCGTAATTGAGGTGAATTATTTCGAACGAATGTGAAAATGAGAAAAGCTAGGATCAGCCCGATTCCGAATACAAGAAGTGTTCTTTTGTTCATTCGAGGATTTTCTACAATGATAAAAAAATCATGCTTCAATTATATTTGAATTTCAAATGAGAGAAGACTATTTACAGGCAGATGGTGAAGGGATGGAATCCTCCGAAAAGGAATTTGAAAAAGCACTTAGACCTCTCTCATTCTCTGACTTCACCGGTCAAGGCAAAGTAGTTAATAACCTAAAAGTCTTTGTAGAGGCCGCAAAACGACGAACTGAGCCATTAGATCATGTATTGCTTCACGGACCTCCGGGCTTAGGAAAAACTACCCTTTCATTCATTATCGCACATGAACTTGGAAGTAATATTAAGGTCACTTCAGGACCCGTTTTAGATAAAGCAAGCGAACTTGCCGGACTTCTTACAAACCTTGAAGTTCACGATGTTTTATTCATTGATGAAATCCATCGACTAAATCCGGTTGTTGAGGAATACCTCTATTCTGCGATGGAAGATTATCGAATAGATATCATGCTTGATTCCGGGCCAAATGCTCGTTCCGTTCAAATTGCATTGAATCCGTTTACGCTCATCGGTGCAACTACACGATCAGGTTTACTCACCTCACCACTACGTGCTCGTTTCGGAATCAATGCCAGGCTTGAATACTATGATGCAAAGCTGCTGACCCGGATTGTAGGAAGGTCTGCTGATTTGTTGAACTCTATCATTGATCAGGAGGCCGCATACGAAATTGCAAGAAGAAGCCGGGGTACTCCCAGAATTGCGAATAACCTCCTCAGAAGAACAAGGGACTTTGCACAGATCAAGGGTGATGGAGCCATTTCGCTGGAGATATCCAAAATGGCCCTGGAAGCACTCGATGTAGATGATCATGGTTTGGACGATATGGACAACCGGATTCTTTCTACTGTTATCAATAAGTTCAAAGGGGGGCCTGTTGGATTAGGAACAATAGCTATTGCCTGTGGAGAAGAAGCCGAAACCATAGAAGAGGTCTATGAGCCATTCTTAATCCAGGAAGGTTACATTAAACGAACGGCCAGAGGTAGAGAAGCAACCGAACGGGCTTATAAGCATATTGGAGAAGTTCCTCCGAGTAAATCAGGTACGCTGTTTTGAGAAGTCCTTCCGGGTAGTTCCGGTGCTTGATAACTCCGATAGATTTTCAACCAAATTTTTAACCAACTTTTCAGACTCTACTCGCTCCCTCCTACTCAATTTGTATTTTGGAGTCGTTTTCTCGTCCCAGGAAATTATGAAGAAGAGAATGAAAAAAGAAACTATAGGCAATATACAGCCAATAGTGAACCAAATTACAAAAGACCGACCATATTGATGTGCACAATAACCGGTCAATAGTGGAAAGGTAAAATAAAAAAGCAAACCCACAATTACCGCATCTACTATCATCTTTGTTCTTCTCTTTATATTAAGAATTGAATTCTCCTCTTTTTGTTGTGTTACAAAGAAACTATCCGGCATTAATTTTACTCAATGTCCAATCGAGAGATCATAAAAAAAATTGCATCCGAACTCGGATTCTCTTTTTGCGGTATCTCTAAGGCTGAATTTTTAGAAGAAGAAGCTCCAAAATTGGAGGAATGGCTCAAAAGAGGTTATCAGGGAAAGATGAGCTATTTGGAAAATCATTTTGATAAGCGGCTGGACCCTACCAAACTTGTTCCGGGAGCAAAATCAATTGTTTCCCTTATCTACAATTACTTCCCTGAACAGATACATCAGGACAAAGACAAGCCCAAGATCGCCAAGTACGCCTATGGGCAGGACTATCATTTTGTAATCAAAGACAAACTGAAAAAATTCATGACTTGCATTCATAAGAAAATAGGGGAGGTGAATGGAAGAATATTTGTGGATTCAGCTCCGGTTCATGAGCGGGCTTGGGCTGCCAAAAGCGGACTTGGCTGGATGGGAAAAAACTCCCTCTTGTTAAATCAAGAAATGGGCAGCTTCTTCTTCCTGGCAGAGTTAATCATTGATTTAGAACTGGAGCCGGACGGTCCTGTGAAAGATTACTGTGGGACATGTACTGCATGTCAGGATGCATGCCCTACTGATGCAATACCTGAGCCTTATGTTGTGGATGGTAGTCGATGTATTTCATATCTTACCATAGAACTTAAAGACGAAATACCGCAAGAGTTTAAGGATAAAATGGAGAACTGGGTATTTGGATGTGACATCTGTCAGGATGTATGTCCGTGGAATCGGTTTTCTACACCTCATGCCGAATCCAAATTTCGACCGCAAGGATGGGAAGACCTTAGGGAAGGAGATTGGCAGGAGATGACAGAAGAAGTATTTCAGCGTGTCTTCAAAAAGTCAGCTGTCAAACGAACGAATTTTGCGGGATTGATAAGAAATCTAAAATTCATTTCATAGCTTGCTGTCGGATATACGGTCAGGTCTGCGGCACACCACACCTAACAAGCCCGAAGGTTTATTCCAATTCTGCCAGTTCACGTACCATTGGAAATTCAAAATTTTGTATTGATGTGTTCTTCCACATTGTTAGGAATACGAATGATCTTTTTACGTCTGACCAGCAAAGTTTTGAAACAAAGGACATTCATTGATTGTTTTTTGTTTAATTTAAAACAGTAAGTTATATTTGTTTATTCTATATTATTTATAAGACATTTAATGAAATCTAAATTATAAAACAAATGAAATCATATACAAAAAATCAAACAGTTGATAAATTAAAAAAGGAACTTTCCAAGATTGAAGATCTTTACAATTCAAAATGTGTAGCCTGGACAGGAATAACAAGTGATACAGGGGAATTATATTCCGAGATTATTGCAAGTGAACTGTTGCGAGAAATAAAAGTATTTGACAAGATACAGACTGTAACAAGAAGCAAAACTTATTATAGAGAAGAACGCGGCCGTATTAAAATTAATAATAAAAGTGGCCGGGATGAAGAAAACTTTGCAAAACGACTTGCAGGACTAACATTAAAAAATTTAGGATTAATAAAAGACTTTCAAATACCTTTAAAAGGTAAAAGAACAGATAAAGGATTGGGTAAAATTGATTTAATTTCGTTTAATAAAGAAAACAATACTTTATATCTGATAGAACTCAAATATGGAAATAAGGAAACTTTATTAAGGGCAAGTCTCGAGAGTTATACATATTATAAAATTATAGATAAAGTCAAATTAGTAAATGATTATTTTAATGATCATGCTCCCAATGAGATAAATGTAAAGCCAGCCGTCTTAGTTATTCCTGATCCTGAATATGGGCCTTATAATGAATTGAAAGAGGTTGCATCAGGTAAAAGACCAAAATTAAAAGACTTAGCACTTGCACTTGATATTAAATACTTTACGGTTGATTTCTTGACAAGTGAATTCCGCCTTTAAAACTCATCGTGAAACAAAAGAAATAGGTGGTTCTTGTGTTGAGAAATCCGGTACCGAAAGCATAAGCATCCTGCTTGATTTTGGTATGCTGTTGGTAGAGAAAGACGGAAAAGAATTTGATTTTCGTAAATACAAAACATTAATAACGTGTGAGTTAAGTCAAAAAAGGAGTTTTGTCGAATATCAAAGGACTTTATGATAATGCAAAACAACTAATATTACCCCCTTTGAATAC
This sequence comes from Ekhidna sp., assembly GCA_014323825.1. Classification (GTDB taxonomy): domain Bacteria; phylum Bacteroidota; class Bacteroidia; order Cytophagales; family Cyclobacteriaceae; genus Ekhidna. The sequence goes on from JACONI010000076.1 coordinate 6,412, forward strand.
TATAATTACATCAAACTCATGTTAGGTTAAATTCTAATTTACTCATTAAAAATCTACTTTATTTTTTATTTGTCTGTAAATTTCTTTTCCTAATTTTTCTGCTCCTTGTGGTGTATTATGAACGAAATCGTAGAAATCTTCCTCTTCCCAGATGAATTTAGGAGTCAGTTCTACTACTAAAGTTTCACTACCTGCGATTTTCTTAATACTTTCATTCAACATACTTAATAGATGATAATAGTCAAAGCCATTGTAAGGATAATCATATATGTAATTAATGTTTGTTACACCTGTTAAATTACCTTCTTCATTTAATTTGAATTTCAGTGAAGGTTGTGTAATAAAAATTGGTTCAGCGTTTAAGCGTTTTGCATGGTTTAAAAGAATAGATAACCTACCCTCAAAACCTTTCAAATTATTTTTATACAAACTATAAAGCTCATTTGGTGTAATATCTTCATTAGTGTACTTATAATCTGTAAAATCTATTTTTTGATGTCCTAATTTCCTTCTATTTGCAGTCCAAATTCCCTTTATCGTTCTTAGTAGATTATAAAAAACGGAATTATCTTTAATTTTACGTAGGTTATTATAACCCAAGTTATCAAAAACTCTCTCATTCTCTATAAGATAAAAATCATTAATACCAATATAAAAAAGGATGTATTTAGTATTGAGATTTGGAATTTTAGGGAACCAAATCTCAAAATTTTTGATATGACCGAATGTTGATTGTCCATCTACTCCAGCATTAGCGACTAAAACCTCTCTCCCTTCCTTTTTGAAACAATTTTCTAATACATCTTGCCATGTTTTACCATCAGTGATATACCGTTGGTCTGTTGTACTTCCTCCAATGGTCAATATATCAATTTTCTCTGGAGTATTCAAAATGCTATTTCCCCTTAACCCATATTTATCTCGGCTATATTTTATTTCAATTGGCGTTTCAGTATATAAATCAGATGTATAAATATAAGTTTTATTTCTTATTAAGTTCAAGCCGTTTAGCCTATTATCTTCATTAAACCATCCACCAAAAATTAATTCCAGCACTGCACAGCCGATAAAAAGAATCAAACCATTGATAAAAATTAATTTTCCCCTCTGTGTCATAACTTCTACCACATCTTTTCAAATGAGCCTTTATCAATCTTCGCCATTTTATTCACCCAGAGCGTATCACTGCTGTTTCTTAACTGCAAATTATTCTTGCTGCCAAAGATTCCGGACAAAACTGCAAGAGGGAACAAGAAGAAATAGAAAATAATACTCAACAAAATATTGGGTACAATAAAACTTAAAATCTTTGCCAGCTTCATCCATAAAAAATCAATGAGATCACATGCTCTGTTTGAGATTATACCCAAAACGCCAACTATCAGGGCAGTGTGTAAAGCCCATCTGAAGCCAAAAACAAAAAACAAGAGGCCAAACCCAACAGATATGACCAATACTGTTTTTGTCGGATTATTTTTGTTTGTTTTCATTTCTCTTAAAACAGTGTGTAAATAAACGGAGCAACGGCACTGCTGCCACCGAAAACTATTAATACTCCGAGTAATAACAAAACAATCACTACCGGTATTAACCAATACTTCTTGCGCTCTTTCATGAAAAGCCACAGGTCTTTTAGAAAATCCATAACTATTTTTTTAAATTCAGGTGTTTTAATAAATTATTTACAACAATTTCATTCCCATTTGGAGATAAATGACAAAAGTCAATATATAAGTTAGGAATATCATCAAGTACATTTGTCATATCTATGAAATTTTCTTTCAGCGTAAAATACTTCCGTTCGGTTTCCAATAGCAATCTAACATATTCATAGTATTTATATCCAAGTGCTCCTTCCTTTGCAGAATAGCGCATTAATGATTTATAAAAATTATTAATATTATCTAAACTAGGCTTTCCTACAAATGCGTTTGGCTGCAAAACACAGTAGAAATCAATATTTAGCACTGTTAAATATGTTTTCATTAGCAGCCAAGTATCCAGAAGTTCTATTGCCGATTGCATGCTTTGCTCTTCTGTCGGAGTAGCGATAAGTAATGCTGTTGGAAAATATTTTTGCTTAACCTTACCAATCAATTTTTTTGTGTATATCATAGACAGATACTCCTCCCTTTCTAGATTTTGTCTCTGAAGTAACTGATTTATTTGGCCTTCTCTGAAATGGGTAAAAGACCCGATCCTTTCAAGAGAAGTATTATTGACACCGTCATAGCTAATGATTAAATCAGGGAGAGGTCTAAGTTTTCCCTTTATAATTTGTGTTTGTAAAAAGATGAATGATTGATAAGCAGTGTAACTGGTCTCTCCATAGTTAATGACATTATATGCACCATCTGTCTTTCTGTGGAAAAGTAAAGGTATAGTATTTTCATCATTGACACCAGCCCCCCACATTGTAGAACCCCCTAAAAAGACAACCTTCGGCTTGGCTTCATCTAAAGCAGTTCCTGTTGTCCTCCTGATTCCTGCACTATCAATATTTATGGTTTCTCCATGAAATTCCAATCTTCTCCATCCATAATAAGATTGATAATCGGCCCCTCCCAAACTATTATACTCTTGAAAATAAGTTTTTGCCCAATCATGATCTTCATAATTAGGGAGTTTTGCTAATTTTCCATACTCAACCTTTCTTAAGCTATTTGTGGCTATTTCTATATTAAGTATCAACATAGAAGAAAACTCAACGAATATTAACAAGCCAATTAAAATCAAAATATTAATACTAAGAATCTTAATAATTTTATTCATCATTAATCCATTTTAAAATCAACCCTCCATTTTTCTTTGTTTTCCCAATCGGGCTGCTCTGTCTTACAATACACAAAATCATTGATGACCAAATAGTCCATCTCGGTGCTCATAAAACATCGGTAAGCATCGTGCGGCATGCACACAACTGGTTCTCCCCGCACATTAAAACTAGTATTTACTACAAGTCCGTAACCGGTCTGATTTTTAAATTCATTTATCAATTCCCAGAATCTCGGGTTAGTCTCTTTATGTACCGTTTGTACTCTTGCCGAAAAGTCTAAATGGGTAATTGACTGTACGTCACTGCGTTTATAGTATAATCTTTTCCATAATGACAAGTCGTGATAATTCTTTGGCAGCCTTTCTCTTCTGCTTTCTTCTACGGGCGCAACCAGCAACATATAAGGAGAAGATACTGTTAAATCAAAATAGTTTGCACTTTCTTCATTTAATACCGAAGGCGCAAATGGCCTAAAACCTTCCCGGTATTTGATTTTAAGGTTTAATTTTTTTGCATTTCAGGATTTCTCGCATCCCCAAGAATACTGCGATTTCCCAAAGCTCTAGGTCCGAACTCCATACGTCCCTGAAACCAGCCTACAACATTTCCTTCCGAAATTTTTGATGCAATAAATTTTGATAGCTCTGCAAAGTCATCATATCTTCTGTAATCTGCTTTTGTCTTACGGCTCATCAGTACTACTTCTTTGTCAGAATAGTCAGGGCCCAAATATGCACCTGACATTTGGTCGTTTTTTTCGTCTGCGTTTCTATCCCCATCAAAATACATATAATTTGCTGCAAGTGCTGCACCAAGTGCGCCTCCTGCATCTCCTGCGGCGGGCTGGATATAAATATTTTTGAAAATTTTCTCCTTTAGAAGTTTTCCATTAGCTACGCAATTCAAGGCTACACCTCCTGCCAGGCACAGGTTCTCCGATCTTGTGATTCTTTTAGATTCAATGGCCATTTTTATAACAATTTCTTCTGTCACTTTTTGAATCGCCATCGCCAAATTGCAGTGATGTTGCGCTATGTCTGCGTCAGGCTTTCTTGTCGAAAATGAAAAGAGTTTTCCCCATTTTTTCTCTTTTATCATTTTCAATCCGGTAGCATAGTTAAAATATTTTTGATTTAACCAGATTGAACCATCATCTTTAATATCAATGAGATATTTTTTAATTATTTTGATATATTTTTCAATATCTTCTGAGTCCGGATTGCCGTAAGGAGCCAAGCCCATTAATTTATATTCTCCTGAATTTACAGTAAAACCAAGAAAATAGGTAAATGCACTGTAAAGCAGCCCTACTGAATGAGGAAAATTTAACTCCTTTTTCATTTCAATTTTATTGCCGCTGCCAAAACCGATAGTTGTGGTATTCCATTCACCTACGCCATCTATTGTCAAAATAGCGGATTCCTTGTACGGAGAAACAAAGAATGCACTTGCAGCGTGGGATAAATGATGTTCGGGGAAGAGCAATTTAACTTTTCGCTTATCATAATGTCCCACCTCTTTTAATCCGTCAAAGATGAGTTTCTTTAAAAACATTTTTTCATTCAACCACACAGGCACAGCTTTCAAGAAGGACTGAATACCCTTCGGAGCAAAAGCATAATATGTTTCCAGCAGTCGCTCAAATTTTAATAAAGGCTTATCATAAAAAACTACTGCATCTAATTCATCAATGCTTAAACCACCTTCTTGTAAACAATATTTTATTGCATGTATCGGAAAGTCGGGCGTGTGTTTAACTCTTGTAAAACGTTCTTCCTGAGCGGCTGCAATAATCTCTCCGTCAACAGTCAATGCTGCGGCTGAGTCGTGATAGAATGCTGAAATTCCTAAAATTTTCTTCATAAGGTAAAAACAAAGGTAACCTCTTACCTTTCACTTTTTCTTTTACCTTCTTAAAGTGCTACGCCAATGAATGATTTAAAGGCAAGTCCCATCAATCCGGTTATTAGCATCGTAATTCCCAGTCCTTTAAGTCCGTTAGGAACATGAGAATATTTTAATCTTTCTCTAATGGCAGCTAATGCAATGATGGCCAGAAAGAATCCGGTTCCTGACCCAAATCCAAAAGCAGTAGCTTCTATAATTGTATAATCTCTTTGCACCATAAACAGTGAAGAGCCTAGTATTGCACAATTCACCGCTATTAACGGCAGGAAGATCCCCAGCGAACCATACAATGAAGGAGAGAATTTTTCAATAACCATCTCAACGAGTTGTACCATAGCAGCTATCACGGCAATAAAAATGATAAATTGAAGAAATGTAAGATCAATAGCAGCGAAGTCGCTTCCTAACCATGCCAAAGCACCTTCTTTGAGTACTTTTTCCTGAATTAGCCAGTTGATTGGTACTGTAATGCTTAGTACGAATATTACGGCCATACCAAGGCCAAAAGCAGTTTTAACCTTCTTAGATACCGCAAGGAAAGAACACATTCCCAAAAAGTAAGCGAAAACCATGTTATCAATAAAGATCGCTTTTATCGCTATGTTGATTGCATCCATAATTTCTTAATGTTCTATGTAACCGTTCTTAGTTCTTTGAATCCAAATAATTATTCCGAGAATTACAAAAGCTCCGATAGAGTCTACAAATAATCCGTTTGTCTGTAATGTGATACCAAGCAAACTTCCAAGATTTCCATATACGTCAAACTCAAGAGGCGTACCTACAAACACAGTTCCTCCCCCTAATAATTCTCTGAAAAAAGCTACAACAAGAATGATCCATGCGTAACCAAAACCACTCCCAAATCCATCTAAGATGGAATCATAAGGTTTGTTTGCCATTGCGAAAGCTTCAAGCCGACCCATTACGATGCAATTGGTAATAATAAGTCCAACATAAGCACCCAGCACTTTATACATATCATAGCTATATGCTTTTAAAACCTCACTTACCAGTGTTACCAGCGTTGCGATAATTGCTAACTGAACAATAATTCTGATCCTATTAGGGATCATCTTTCTCATCAAAGAAGTGATCAAATTTGAAAATACAATTACGAAGACCACTGCAATGGACATAATCATAGTAGGCTTAAACTGTACTGTCACCGCTAATGCTGAACAAATACCTAATACTTGAATCGTAATAGGATTATCCTCATTCAATGGATCTGAGACAATTCTTTTTCTTCTTTTAGAAAATAATGGCTCAACAGGTTCCCTAGCCGGAACTACTACTGATTCCTGTGAAACTTCTGCAACATCAGTACTCATAGACTTGCTGTTTTTTTAGTTTTATTTTTTTCAATAAATGCCAGATAGCATTTCAAATAATTTTCAAGCATGGCATTTACACCCTTGCCTGTAATAGTAGCTCCTGACATTCCATCTACCTGATGGTCATTGAGGCCGGCATTTCCTTCTCCTTTTAGCATTTTGATGCTCACAAGTTTACCTTGCTCGTTGAATATTTTCTTACCAACATATCGCTGTTGAACACTTGCCTCCGTTATTCTTGCTCCTAATCCCGGCGTTTCACTCTTGTGATCCAGAGCAATTCCCAATACGGTATTCAAATCTTTTTCAAGTGCCAAATAACCTGAAATCCAATCCCACAGCCCTGATCCAAAAGTCGGGAAAATATACGAATCTACTAAGTTACCATCCTTAATGAACATAAAAACAGGATATTGCCTTTCTTTAGGATCAAGTTTAGCGTTCCTTTGAATATTTACTTTTTCAGCTACGATTAGATTTCCTTTTTCATCTTTTTCTATTTCATTCCCATTGATATCAATTACAATTGAAGTAACCTTTTCATTGTAAATTCCGAGTATTTCGTTCGGATCATTAATTGAAGAGATATCCATTACTGCACCTAAAATTTTCTTTTTAGTGTCAATCTCCACCTGCTTATCCTGAAGTGGTTTTAAACCAACTGACGTAAGAGACAGTGCTCCTCCGAATACTACTGTTAATCCTACTGCGAATAGTATGATATATAAATTAGACTGTTGCACGCTTTAATCTTCTTTTTTTGTTTGCTTCTACTACATAAAAATCAATTAGAGGAGCGAATACGTTCATAAAAAGTATCGCAAGCATTATCCCTTCCGGATAAGCCGGATTGATAACCCTAATTAACACGGTGATAACTCCAATTAAGAAACCATAAATCCATTTCCCTAATTCCGTATGAGAGGCACTTACAGGATCTGTGGCCATGTACACTGCTCCAAATGCCAGACCTCCTATGACTAAGTGATAATGAGGAGGCATCTGCATAAAGCTATTTGTTCCTGCAAGGTTAAATATGGCACCCATAAAAAGTGTTCCGAGGATAACACTCAGGATTATCTTCCAACTGCCCACTCCGGTGGCTATCAGTACAATGGCACCTAAAAGACACATTAATGTTGAAGTTTCACCGATACTTCCGGGGATAATTCCGATGAACATATTCCAGAAATCAAACATTCCGGCATACCAATGACTTGAAGCCAGCTGCATCATATTAGTTCCGTTGGAAGCGGCTTCAGCTCCATAAGCCAAAATCGTTGCTCCCGAAAAACCGTCAACGGGAGTTTTATCACCCAGATAAGTCCATACATCTCCCGAGATATCCGTAGGATAGGCAAAGTAAAGGAATACTCTTGCTGTCAGTGCTACGTTAAGAATATTCATCCCGGTTCCTCCAAAAACTTCTTTACCGATGATGACGGCAAATACCGTTGCTAATGCTACCTGCCATAAAGGAATAGTTGCCGGCATGATTAAAGGAATAAGCATCCCAGATACCAGAAACCCTTCTTCCACAGGTCTTTGATAAATCACACAAAAAGTAAATTCGATTGAAAGGCCTACCGCATAAGAAACCGCTATTATCGGAACTACTTTTAAAATACCAATCCATAACTTTTCCAGGAGGGTAGCTTCAAGTCCGGTAGCTATGTAATGCTGATGCCCCACGTTCCACATTCCGAAGATGAGACATGGAATCATGGCAATGATCACCGTCATCATCACCCTTTTCAAGTCAGCACCGTCCTTGATTTGTGTTCCTTTCCTGTCTGTAGTCATGTCAGGGGCAAAGAAAATCGTTCTATGTCCTTCATAGATTGGATAGAATTTCTCGTATTTTCCACCTTTCTCGAAAAGTGGCTTAATCTGATCAAATTTCCTTTGTAAAAATTTCATTTCTAGCCTTCCTTAATTAAATCTATTCCTTCTCTTAAAATCTCTTGAAGTGGATTTTTGGAAACATCAATGAATTCACATAATGCCACATCCTCTTCAATCAGCTCATAAATTCCTAATGCTTCCATGTCATCATAGTCCCCTGCCATAATAGCCTTGAACAAATACGTTGGTAAAATATCCATTGGGAGGACATTTTCAAAACTTCCGGTTACAACAAAATTCCTGTATTCACCATGTGTATTCGTATCAACTTTATATTCCTTTTTACCGTTTAAAAACGAAAACAGGCCAAAAGCTTTGTGAAAGCTTAGCTTTGAAGTTGTGGGAAGTATCCATCCCAAAAATTCTTCCTGCTTCCCTTCAGGAATCACTGAAATTTGATTGTGATAATATCCGAGATATCCCTCTAATCTTACACCCTCTCCCGTCAATACATTTCCGGAAATAAATCTATTGTCATCTCCTTCAACATTTGCTTCCAAAAGTTTATTCAAACAAGCTCCGGCATAAGTTCTGACATAACCCGTCTTTTTGATTTGAGAGCCGGTAACTGCTACCAATTTGGATGTATCATAAACGCCTTCCAAAAACAATTTACCAACTTGCGCAACACCAACAGGGCTTAACGTCCAGACAACATCTCCCTTAGCAATCGGGGCTAAATGATGAATTTGCACTCCAACATTTCCTGCCGGATGCGACCCATAGACTTTATTTAGTTGTACCCCGTTCACCTGAGAGAAAATTTGAGGTATTTCTCCATTTCCATTGATATTCAAGTGAACTGTTCCGGGTGTGAATTTATTTAGAATATCAATTCCTGCCTGAAAATTCTGATCCTGATCCCGAAGCAGATATGCAAAATCCGGTGCCAGCGGATGGGTATCAAAACCGGAGATAAAAACTGCTTTAGGGCTTTCTTCCGGATTGGCTATAATACCAAATGGTCTTCGGATGAAGTTAGTCCATGCACCTGATTTTTTTAATTGTGATATAGCCGCTTCTTTACTCATCGAACTGATATCTGAAATAGAATATTTGTCAAACTTTTCAAATTCTATCTCTTTATCAGCCAGAATTTTTACTTCAAGTACCCTCCTCTTTTCCCCTCTCCTGATTTCAACAATTTCACCGCTCACCGGGGCGGTAAATAATATATCTTCAATGCCTCTTTCAAAGAATAAAGGAGATCCTGCTTTCACATTATCACCTTCTTTTACTATTAACTTAGGGCGGCTTAATCCAACGAAGTCTGAGGGTTTAATAGCAAAGGTTTCCGGTTGGTTAGTTTTTAGAACTTGCTTTTTTGGTTTACCAACCAGATTTATATCGAAACCTTTTTTCAACTTTATAGTCCGGGACATATTTCTTTTTTGGAGAACGTCTTAAAAAAACGAGACAAATTTAATCAATAAAGAACTTAATGATATTATAACTGTCAAAAATCTTAACCTTACTGATGAGTAACTAAAAAAGGGTGTATTGGTTTGCATTATACTAAAACTTCGCTTCTTTCTTTCAAAAAATTTGCTACCTGTTCCATTAACCACGTAGGCGTAGAAGTAGCACCGCAAATTCCAATGAAATCATCTGATTTTATCCATTCAAAGTTGATTTCTTTTTCGTTCTCAATAAAATAGCTTCTTGGATTATTGGATAAACATACATTGTAGAGGGCTTTTCCATTAGAGCTCTTTCTACCGGCAACGAAAAGAATTATGTCATGCTTCTGAGAAAAACGTTCCATGTGAGGCTCTCTATTTGAGACCTGCCTGCAAATACTATCATTAGCACTAAAATCCTCCTCTATTGATAAATGTCCTTTTTCGCTGATTCTTTCTTCAACTATAGCCTTCAAATTATAAAAGCCTTTTGTACTTTTAGTCGTTTGTGAATATAGCGTTATAGGTCTTGAGAAGTCAATCTTGTATAAATCTTCTTCTCCGGTTACAATAATTGCCTCGTTTGCTGTTTGACCTGTCAGACCGATAACCTCCGCATGTCCCGGCTTTCCATAAATAACAAGTTGACCGTCTTTCTTTTTGACCTGATCATACGCATTCTTTACCCTATTTTGTAATTTAAGAACAACAGGACACGACGCATCAATTAGTTCTATGTTATTCTCAATTGCTGTTTGGTAGGTTTCAGGCGGTTCTCCGTGTGCACGGATCAGTACTTTACAATTTTTTAGATCTTTCAGGTCATCCCTTGTAATTGTTCTTAAGCCTTTATTGTAAAGTCGTTCCACTTCCATTGAATTATGCACAATGTCTCCAAGACAGTACAGTTCCTTGCCCTCCTCCATCTCATCTTCTGCCATCTGAATGGCGAACTCTACTCCAAAGCAATAGCCGGAATTCTCGTCAATTTCAATTTTCATATATTAAGTTTTCAGCCAATTTAACAATATTATTGACCTGATCATTCAAAGAAAGATCAGTCGTATCAATTTCAACGGCATCTTCTGCTTTCATTAATGGACTATCTTCTCTGGTGGTGTCAATTTTATCTCTTTTAATGAAGTTACACCTGATATCATCAAAACTCTCTTTTATTCCTTTCTTAAGGAGTTGATTTTTTCTTCTTTCTACTCGTATATCCATATCTGCGGTCATAAATAGCTTCAAATCAGCATTTGGAAATACTACTGTTCCAATATCTCTTCCATCCATTACAACTCCTTTTTCTTCTCCAAGTTTTCGTTGAAACTGAACTAATTTAACTCTGACCGCAGAAATTGCTGCTACCTGGCTTACATATTGGTTGACAGCCATTGACCTGATCACATCTTCAACGTCCTGCCCATTTAAGAATGTTCTTCCCTTTCGAAATTTGATCTTGATATTCCGGAGTATTCTTTCTATATTTTGAGTATCCTTCAGGTTGATATTTTCATTTAAAAAGTGATAAGTGACAGCCCTGTACATGGCCCCGCTATCAATGTAGGTGTAACCGAGTTTTTCACTGACAATTCTGGCGGTACTGCTCTTACCGGTGCCGGAGTATCCATCAAGCGTAATGATTATTTTTCGCATTAACAATCTTTAACCGGACACGGAATGGGTCTCCCCTTTTTAATTTTTTTATTGTTCTTCTTTGATGTTGACGGCCCTTTTCGACAGCCTTCCGTTCCAAGCGTTGTAAAACCAATCAACAGTATCCATATAAAGGTTCGAATTCTCACGAAATACTACTCACTATTATTTTTCGATCTATCTTTTTTACCAAACCCTGAAGCACCTTTCCGGGGCCACACTCAATAAACTCTGTGGCTCCATCCCGGATTATATTCCGGACACACTCGCTCCACCGAACCGGAGAGGTAAGCTGTAAAATCAAATTTTCTTTGATCACATTAACGTCAATATATGCCCTGGCATCTACATTTTGATAAACCGGGCATGACGGAGCTCCGAAAGGTGTATCCCGGATAGCTCCCGCAAGCTCTTTTTGAGCCGACTCCATAAGAGGAGAATGAAATGCGCCTCCTACCGGAAGTATTAAAGCTCTTCTTGCTCCTCTCTCTTTTAGTCTCTCACAAGCAGTTTCTACCGCTTTCAACTCACCGCTAATAACTAATTGACCGGGACAATTATAATTTGCAGCTACAACAACCCCTTCTATTTCCTTAGAAACGTCCTCTACCTCTTGATCTTCCAGTCCTAAAACTGCTGCCATCGTTGACTGCTCCAGTTCACACGCTTTCTGCATTGCCAAGGCTCTTTTTGATACCAAACCAAGACCGTCTTCATAACTCAACGTACCATTGGCAACCAAAGCGGAGAATTCACCCAGCGAATGACCTGCCACCATGTCAGGACTGAAGTTATCAGAAGTAAGTGCCGCCGCCACACTATGTATAAATATAGCGGGCTGCGTCACTTTTGTTTCCTTTAGTTCTTCATCACTTCCTGAAAACATTATTGATTTAATATCAAAACCTAAAATATCATTAGCAACATCAATCATCTCCCTGACCTTGAGATGTTTTTGATACAGTTCTTTTGCCATCCCTGAAAACTGGGCACCCTGACCGGGGAATACATAAGCCCTCTTCATATTTTTAGTTTAATCCGGGCAAAAGTAGCCAATCCGATTAATTGATGAATCTGGTTTTAAATTCCGGTGAAGGGATCATACATTCATCTTTCCTGCCAAACCACTTATATCTGTTTGAAGCAATTATATCGTATATAAAATCTCGAAGGAATTTTGGAATAATCATAAAAAAATACAGTGCAGGCCACAAACCGCTTAAATGTCTTGATATTGTGAGTGCTGCGCTGCTCTTTGTCTTGATGTCCTCTCCTTTTTTTAGAACCAGACTCTGATAGTTATTAAATTCTACCAACTCGGATGGCAGTGACCTCTGTGCTTCTGTAGATTGAAGGGATGAGAATAGAAACTTTCCTTGTTTATCTCTTTTGATAATAAACTGAACGGATGCGTTGCAAAGATTGCAAACTCCATCAAAGAAAATAATTGGTTTTTCTATCGGATCAGTTGTACCCACCCTTTAATAACTTGCATGCTCTCCTGAGAGTTCAATACTTTAAATGTGACTTCAGCGGAGTAATAATAAACCCCGGCAGGAGACGCTGAACCTCTATTTGTCCTTCCGTCCCACTCAACGTCTATTGTAGTCTCAGGATCATTCGTATCTATACTGAATACCTCTCTTCCTGCCCGATTCACCACTGTTAAAACCACAGAATCCACAAATCGGGGACATTGATCATTACTCTCTAATGGCCTGAAAGTGTCATTAAATCCATCATTGTTTGGTGTAAATACATTCGGAAGTATATATTGAGGACAGTTATCATTACAAATAATTTCGGATATCTGACTTTCGTTACCCGATCTGTCTACTGCGGTCACATAGTAGCAAAAAGCAAGTGAAGTCAAATTTCTATGAGTAAACCCAAGAGATGTCGTTTCTTCTAAAATTTGGAATGTTGTGGAATCTGTAGATTCGGAGAAATAAACTCTATAGAACTGTATGTCATCATCACATTCCGAGGCACCATCTGCATTCCATTCAATTACATTTTCTAAAGAAACCACATTAGACTCACAAACAAACTGTGCCTCACAATCAAAGTTACTATCTGAAGTAAAACTCACCGAAGCCGGCACACACGGGGGAGTTCTATCATCCGGTCGTGTACAGATAATCTGAGATCTGTTTAGCAGAGGTTCGGGGAGCAGTTTATTATCATAAGAACCCTGCGTAGCAATAGAGTAACAATACTCAATATTTTGATCTAGTTTTTCTTCATCCCCTACACCATCATCTAAGTAAGAAAAACCATTCAATGTGACATCAACCGAATCAATTAAAGCAAGCGAATCTATGAAATTTGTAAGAAAGTTATCTCTGTAAATATAGTGATATGGAAAGTTCTGTAAGGTATTGGACCATGGTACATTTGCTTCCCATGATAGCCGAATACTCTCAAATTGTGGGTTAGGATTCAGTCTGACAGAGGATGCTTGTTGTGATGTACCAACTAAATTATTAAGTCCGTCGCGAAGAGTTATCCGATAGGAATAAGCTAATCTCTCGGTGTCAATACCACTATCCAGAAAAGTTGTATCACCAGTGGTTGCTAATGATGTGAAATCTCCACCGGGACCTTGCCCCTCTGCCCTCAAAATCTCATAAGTGTAGTTTGGTGGAAAAGCAATGGCATCAATTTCATAAGGAGGGGTCCAATTCACCCTGATCCGTCCATTGGCTTCATCGGTTGAGACAATATCCACGTTTGTAATCACAGGAAGATCGATCAACAAGATTTCACATACTTCCTCTGAAGATATGCTCAAACCTCCCAAGGGCTGAGGGAAAGTAGCTACAAGCCTATAGCAATACTTGGATCCGGGTGCCAGCCCGATACCATTATTATCATCTACAAAATTAATATCACTAATGTCTTGGGTTTGAATGAGCTCATACCCTGAGTTTGCAGGAATACCGGCGTTGCAATTTGGATCGATTCCAAACTCTCCAACTCTTCTCCATATTTCCATACTTTGTGCATTTGAGCATTCATAAGTGTCCCAGGAAAGTTCCATGGACCCGGATATCGCATCTACCGTAAGCCCCTGAGGAGCAGGACCCACAATTGTTATCCTCCATGTTTCAAAATTTGATTGCCCGGGAGAGTTACTAAAACCCGGGACTGTCGGTTTGTCCGTTGCTTTAAACTCTACCTGATAGGGAGATTCTCTTACAAAACCACAAACGGTTTGCCACTCAAATGCTACAGAGGCAGGAGTAGCTTGAAAAACAGCCGGGTCAGGACTAAAAGTAGCTTTGGGAGGAAATTGGAATGGACCTCCAAAAGCTTCCACTTTCACTAAATCTCCATCCGGGTCTGTGGCAGCAGCAATACCCGTAATGATCTCCCCTGCAATGACACATGTATCTTCGGGTACTTCCAGCTCCGGAGGTTCATTCTCAAAATCCCAAATTATAATCTGCATATCCCTGACTACATACCCTAATGGAATAAATTGTTCTCCGATTTTTCGCCATTCTTGTACCCTAATGGCTACATTCCATTCTCTGTTTTGCATATCAGGTATGGTAGCACCTCCCGGCGCATCCCAAGTCAAAGTTCCGGTTACCGGGTCTATGAATACCTCAGGAGGACCGGAACCTGTTGAGTTTCCCGTACCGAAATCCTCATAAAAGCCGGCATCATTCAATTGGAGGTATCCTCCAACATCCAAACGGTTAGCCTGTTGAGGGGTCACTAATGAATAAGAAAGGCTATCGTCATCCGGGTCAAATGCTCCGGGATTGTGCTCGAAGATTGCTCCAACAACTCCTTGATCAATAGGAGGAACAGTGAAAAAAGGAGAGCTATTAGGGAAAAGAGCATCTATTATAACTAGCGTTTCAACATGAAAAGCTGTGTTTACCGAACCCGGAATATTCTGGATGTCTTCATTTCTGTTCTCTTCGGTATAGCTGACAATATAATTAGCAGCCGCCGGATAAGTATGTGGTAAAGTAAATTCCCAACGCTCTACTCCATCTTCAGGGGCAAATCGAACCCATGGGATCATTTCATCAGCATTATCTCCTCCAAACGTAGTTCCATCCCCAAAATCAAATATACCATTCTGAAAGAGAATACCCTCTACATCTCGATAGCCAATAAAGGTAAAGACGTACTCATTACCACTGACTTGTCTTGCAATGATTTCTCCCGCTCTTATATGCGTTGCCATAGCTTTGAATCCCAATAGTAAGAGAAAAAAGAACTTTAGAAGTCTTGAATAATGCATTTGCCAGTTAATAATTCGTAAAACTACAACACAGGAATAATGATCATAATATTCCAAACAAGAATATTAAACCTTAGTTATTTAAAATAAGTTACATCGTAATATTATTCTGTAAGGTGGTGAAGGTAGTAATTTAGAACAATTAAAAACAAACGATTGGATTGTCAGACAGCCATTCCCAGTTTACTTTTGACCAAAATACTTTAACCCGATATAATGAGTTGGACAAAGCAGTTTTTTAAGAGCAGCATAGGCAGAAAGTTCGGCATGGCTTTATCTGCCCTTTTTTTAATGATATTTCTGTTGCAGCATTTTGCAATTAATTTTACTTCAACATTCAGTCCTGAAATTTTCAATGAACTGAGTCATTTCATGGGCACCAATCCGGCAGTGCAGTTTCTGCTTCAGCCAGTCTTAATTTTTGGAGTACTTTACCACTTCATCATGGGATTTGTACTTCAGGCACAAAATAGAGCTGCAAGAGGAAGTTATAAGTATGTGAGCTATAAAGGAAGTGAAAATTCCAGTTGGTTCTCCAGAAATATGATTTATACAGGTCTTGTGATTTTATGCTTCTTAGGGCTTCACTTCTATGATTTCTGGATCCCGGAAATGAACTACAAATACATAGAGTTTAATCCGGCAGATACGGAAAGATATTATCCCGAGCTTGTACATAAATTTGAAAACCCGATAAGAGTTAGCATATACGTCATCTCTTTTGTGCTCTTAGCAATGCATCTGTTGCATGGATTCCAGTCATCGCTTCAGTCTGTTGGAGCATCCCACCCAAAGTATTCTTCACTTATTGAAAAGCTGGGTAAAGGATATGCGATTCTGATTCCTGCCGGGTTCATTTTCATTGCACTGTTCCACCACTTATCTCATTTTTAAAAAAGAAATTATGTCAAGCAAAGTTTTAGATTCTAAAATACCTGACGGTCCGTTGGCTGAAAAGTGGACCCATCATAAAAACAATATCAAACTTGTTAACCCTGCAAACAAACGATTGATTGACATCATCATTGTCGGGACGGGGCTGGCAGGAGGTTCGGCAGCAGCTACTCTTGCCGAATTAGGATATAATGTAAAAGCCTTTTGTTATCAGGATTCGCCAAGAAGAGCGCACTCCATTGCAGCTCAGGGCGGCATCAATGCAGCTAAGAATTACCAAGGTGACGGCGACTCTACTTACAGGCTGTTCTATGATACCGTCAAAGGCGGAGACTACAGATCAAGAGAAGCAAACGTTTACCGGCTTGCTGAAGTATCAACTAACATCATTGATCAGTGTGTGGCTCAAGGTGTACCCTTCGCAAGAGATTACGGAGGCCTTTTGGACAACAGATCTTTTGGAGGCGTACAGGTTTCAAGAACTTTTTATGCAAAAGGACAGACAGGTCAGCAACTTCTGCTGGGATGCTACTCAGCCATGTCACGCCAAATTGGCAAAGGCAAGATCAAGATGTACAACCGTCATGAAATGATGGACATTGTAATTGTCAATGGAAAAGCCAGAGGAATCATTGCAAGAAACCTTATCACCGGTGAAATCGAAAGGCATTCCGCACATGCAGTGGTCATCGCCTCGGGAGGATACGGTAATGTATTCTATCTCTCTACCAATGCAATGGGTTCCAACACATCCGCAACATGGAAGATTCACAAAAAAGGAGCCTTCTTTGCTAACCCCTGCTTTACGCAAATACACCCAACATGTAATCCGCAGCATGGGGATCAGCAATCGAAACTTACCCTAATGTCCGAGTCACTGAGAAACGACGGAAGAATATGGGTCCCCTCTAGGAAAGAAGATGCGGAAGCAGTCAGAGAAGGCAGACTTAAGCCCATTGATATTGCCGAAGAAGATAGAGATTACTATCTGGAAAGAAAATACCCCTCTTTTGGCAACCTCACTCCCAGAGACGTAGCATCCAGAGCGGCAAAAGAAAGATGCGATGCGGGACATGGCATCGTTAACAATTCCACTAAAGAGGGAGTATTCCTTGATTTTGCGTCTGCCATCGTCAGATATGGAAAAGAAGAAGCACTGGTAAAAGGAATTCACAACCCGGCCGACGCTCAAATAAGAGCATTTGGTGAAGAGATCGTTGAAGCAAAGTATGGCAACCTCTTTGAAATGTATGAGAACATTACGGGAGATAGTCCATACAAGACACCTATGAAAATCTATCCCGCAGTTCATTATACAATGGGCGGCGTTTGGGTCGATTATAACCTGATGACTTCTATTCCCGGGTGTTATGCAATCGGTGAAGCTAACTTTTCGGATCACGGTGCTAATCGACTGGGTGCTTCCGCACTGATGCAGGGGTTAGCAGACGGATATTTTGTATTGCCGTACACCATCGGTGATTACCTTGCAGATGACATCCGGACAGGAACTATCCGGACAGATACTACGGAATTTGACGAAGCGGAGAAGGCAGTAAAAGAAAGAATTGAATTCTTTGTAAACAATAAGGGTAAACATTCGGTAGATTATTTCCATAGAAAACTTGGAAAGATCATGTGGAACAAAGCAGGCATGTCCAGAAATAAAGAAGGATTACAAGAAGCAATCGCTGAAATCAGGGAACTCCGAGAGCAATTCCGAAAAGAGGTAAAAGTACCGGGCAAAGCAGACGGCTTGAATAGTGAACTTGAAAAAGCAGGAAGAGTAGCGGATTTCTTAGAGCTGGGTGAGCTTTTCGCAAGGGATGCACTGAACAGAAACGAATCCTGCGGCGGCCACTTTAGAGAAGAACATAAAACAGATGAAGGAGAGGCACAGAGAGATGATAAAAACTACGCGTATGTTTCAGCATGGGAGCACAAAGGAGCACCCGGTGATGCAGCCCTTCACAAGGAAAAACTGGTGTATGAAAATATTGAATTGAAAACAAGGTCTTATAAATAGAGCGTGATGTCAAAAGAAAGAATGAAATTAAAGCTGAAGGTTTGGAGGCAGAATGGGCCTAACGAAAAAGGAAAAATCGAAACATATAAGGTATCTGATATTTCACCGGATAGCTCTTTTCTTGAAATGATGGATATCCTCAACGAACAACTGATAAATGAAGGAAAAGAGCCCGTTGAGTTTGACCATGACTGTAGAGAAGGTATCTGTGGCAGTTGCTCCATGTTTATTAACGGTGAAGCGCATGGCCCGGGTAAGCGGATGACTACCTGCCAGCTTCACATGAGAAAATTCAACGATGGAGATACCATCACGATAGAGCCATGGAAAGCAAAAGGGTTTCCTGTCATCAAAGACCTGATGGTTGACAGAACCGCTTTTGACAGAATAATGTCTGCCGGCGGATTTATCAGTGTAAATACTTCGGGAAACACCCAGGATGCTAATGCCATCCCTATCAATAAACATGATGCAGATAAAGCCATGGATGCCGCCACCTGCATCGGATGCGGTGCCTGCGTAGCAACCTGCAAGAATGCGTCTGCGATGCTTTTCGTCTCGGCTAAAGTTTCTCAGTTTGCCCTCCTGCCGCAGGGACAGGTAGAAGCTGTGGAACGTGTACAAAACATGGTGAAGCAAATGGATAAAGAAGGTTTCGGGAACTGTTCAAACACCGGAGCATGTGAAGTAGAATGTCCAAAAGGCATCTCACTGGAAAACATTGCCCGGATGAATCGGGAGTATTTGAAAAGTGGGATGGGTTAATTAAACACACATGGTCCCGTCACGAAATGAGGTTGACACAGGCATTTTTATCCGTTTTGCGGTCATTTTCATGCACTCCGGAGTCATTTTTAAAATAACCCCGAAAAGTCTCAAAGACTTTTCGGGGTTCCAAAACGCTCTACTTCTTCACAAACTTCAGCAAACGGCCGTCCGGCAGTTGGATCAGGTACAACCCGCTCCGCAGGGAGGCGGCATCTATCCTTGTGTTTGTGGTGCTTTTCAGCACTAACTCTCCGCCCACGCTCAGGATACGTACCGGGCTTTCCACCGGAGACTGCACC
>JACONI010000077.1:0-9216 GCA_014323825.1 Ekhidna sp.
TAATGCCGCACCCACCGCCACAGATACTTGCGACGGGAAGATCACGGCCACACACAATGTGCCCACTTTCCCCATTACCTCTAATGCCACTATCACGTGGACCTTCACCGATGAGGCAGGCAATACAGCCGAGCAAACGCAAGAAGTGACCATCACTGATGCGGATCCGGTGCCTGATAAAGAGAACCTGATGCCGTTTTCAGCCTGTTCACAAGTCACTGAATCCGCACTGAGTGCTGCTGCTCCCACTGCCGAAGATGATTGCGATGAGGGGAAGATAACTGCTACCACAGATGCCTCCTTTCCCCTTATGGAAAGCCAAACCATCACTTGGACTTATGAAGACACGGCGGGGAACACCGTCATGCAAACGCAAGAAGTGACCATACAAGACACCATGCCCCCGACAGTTACAGGCACCTTGGATGCCATTACCGCACAATGCCAGATTGCTGCTGCAATTGACCTGACTAAACCTGATGCCCCTTCGGACAACTGTGGAGGAACGGTCAACGTGGCTGTCAAAGACGATACCAACTTCCCCATTCAGGCAGGCACCACTACTATCACGTGGGTATATACTGACGAGGCCGGCAATACAGCCGAGCAAACGCAGGACGTGACCATAAGGGACACCGAGGCTCCGAGAGTTTCAGGCACCCTGAACACAATCACCTTCGCATGTTCCCTTGCGGAAGCTGAACTGCCCGAACCCACCGCCAATGACGTTTGCGACGGGGAGATCACGGCCACCCATGATGTGGCCTCCTTCCCCGTCACGTCCGATGCCACCATCACATGGACCTATACCGATGCCGCAAACAACACGGCCACACAAACACAGGCAGTGACGATTACCGCATGTGTGCTAAGTGCAGCGGATGATGTGACAGAAGCAGTGGTCTTCCCCAATCCTTCGGGTCGTTACGTGGAGGTGCGGTCTCCCGTGAAAAGTCCGGTACGCATCCTGAGCGTAGGCGGGGAGTTAGTGTTGGAAAGCACCACAAACACGAGGATAGATGCAGCCTCCCTGCGGAGCGGGCTATACCTAATCCAACTGCCGGACGGGCATCTGCTGAAGTTTGTGAAGAGGTAGAAAGTCAGTACCAGGATTAAAAGATGGATAGGATGATAGCATCTTCTCAATTAGGTGTAGTTTGCAAATTCACTTGGCAGCGACAGAGTCAAAAAGATACTTTGGCAGTGGAACTTTTGGAAAGTTTGAAACTTTCCAGAAGTTAATTTACCCGGTCGTTATTTAAACCTTGAAAGTTTAAACAAAAATGACCGCCGAATGCGTCGCAATAACCGCTCGGAGGTCAAAAATGACCCCTAAGCGGTTAATGAGGCAGAAAATCTCCAATCATTATACCGAACTCACGTTAGGTTTATAAAAACACTGAAAGAGCATAAAGCGGCATTTTGGAAAATGTTTTCTCGCTTTCAAAAACCAAATGATGAATTATTGAAAGTTTGTGAAATTAATTTTCAGACTTAATATAATAAGGAGTTTGAGTGGTACGCTATGGTCTGATGACTTCAAATGAATGGGTCTGTTTTGCATTTAATGAAGCTGCTACGGAACAATACTTTGTAGTCGCAAGATCAATGATTCTTGCGGCTTCTTCCTCCGTAAGGTCCGGTGAAGTGATGATATAATTCAGGTGTATTTTTGTGAATCCCCTTGGATTTTCTTCTCTTCTTTCTCCCTCAAGTTCTGCTTTAAGGTCAATGAACTGCTTTCTCCTTTTCTTTACCATTGATACGATTTCAACGGCACCGCAAGCAGCGAGGGCTGAGAGCAAAAGTTCGGTAGGAGACTGATGTTCTTTGATATCTTTTGACCTCATGTCTATGTTTATATTATTCCCATTTTCGTTGGTACCGATAAATTCTTTGTCTCCTTTATATGACAGGTTGATCTTCATTTCTACAGCATTTATTATTTGTGTAATAATTCTTTCATTTATCTTTTAGTTCTCCGTATTCTTACAAATGCTAATTTATACAAACGGACCATCCTTAATTTATTTTATGGAAATAATTCAAAGGCTTCTTCGGGAAATTTCCGGTTTCATATACTTATGATTTTTGGAGTAGTCCGGCTAATTGCATAAATCATTGAACTAACGGATCCAAATGCCTTAAATACAGCATTTAGTAAGTTGAACCTTAAATGGGTCTAAGTTTGCTAAAAACAGTATAAAGGTATGTGTCCGAATGCTGTCTCATCGCATTTATTCATCAAGAATCCTCAGTTTGGCAAAGCTTAGCAGCAAGGTCTTTTTACCGGCTTTTTCAAAGTCAACGCTGGCCTTCTTACCGAAGCCTTGCTTATCAATATTTGTAACAACCCCAAAACCAAATTTCGGATGTTCTACTTTCATTCCTTTTTCCAGTTTGGAAGTATCACTCGGCTCAAAATCGGTGCCGGGAGTGTGGTTAATCTGTGTGGAGAATTTTTTAGTGGAGTTCTCTTTCTTTATGCTGCTTATGAAGTTCTTTGTTACATAGTTTACGCTTGGGGAAGCCGGTTTTTTTGAAGAAAAACGACGATTTACTTTAATGAATTGAGGGGCTATCTCTTCTAAGAATCTACTTCGCTCACAATTTTTTAATCTTCCGTACCGATACCTGTTTAAAGCATAACTCATGAAAATCTTCTGCTTAGCACGAGTGATGGCTACATAAAATAATCTACGTTCCTCTTCCAGATCCGCACGGCTTGAAAGCATCATTTGTGATGGAAAGAGGTCTTCTTCCAATCCGACAATAAACACATAACTAAACTCTAACCCCTTCGCCATGTGTATGGTCATGAGTGCTATGGCTTCATCGGTTTTATTGTTCCGGTCCTCGTCAGTAAGCAATGCAACATCCTGTAGAAAGGCTCCTAAGCTTTTATCTTCTCTTTCGGGGTTATCCGTAAACTCTTTGATAGCGTTAAGCAGCTCCTGAGTATTTTCGTATCGGTTCATACCCTCAATGGTTTTATCATCGTAGAGTTCCTTCAACAATCCGGAGGTCTTCGCTATTTGAGATGCAGTATCGTAAGCGTCTTTTTTCTCATCGGTGACTCGAAGGGCTTTAATAAGGGTTACAAAGTTTTGGACTTGTGTGCCTCCGCGGTTTCCAACGTAGCTTACGGCCGTCTCCATAACCTCCCAAAGAGATTTTCCTTCTTCATTTGCGGCAACCACCATCTTATCAATTGTTCCCGGTCCAATGCCTCTTTTAGGGAGGTTAATTATCCGGCGCATGGATACCTCATCATTCGGATTAACCACGTATCGAAAGTAAGCGAGTAGATCTTTGATTTCTTTTCTTTGATAGAAAGAAACACCCCCAATTACCCGATATCGTATATCGTTTCTTCTCAACGCTTCCTCAATTGCCCTGGATTGACTATTTGTTCGATAGAGGACTGCAAATTCTTTTTCTGAGGCGTGAGACTGCATTTTAGTCTGGAAAATAGCTGATGCCACAAGCCTGCCTTCTTCATTATCAGAGGTCGCTTTGATGAGTTCAATAAGTTCTCCCTCCTGATTATCTGTCCAAACACTCTTTTTTAATTGAGCGGTATTTTTGTTGATGACAGAGTTGGCCGCATTTACGATCGTTTGGGTTGATCGGTAGTTTTGTTCCATCCGAATAACCTTTAAGTCCGGGTAATCTTTCTCAAAATTTAAGATATTCCGGATGTCTGCCCCTCGGAATGCGTAAATACTCTGCGCATCATCACCAACCACACAAATATTTTGTCTTACGGCTGCAAGTCGTCTTGCAATGAGATATTGGGAGAGATTAGTATCCTGAAACTCATCAATCATCACATAATGGAATCGCTGTTGGTATTTATTCAGCACCTCCGGGTGTTCCCGGAAGAGTTTGTTGGTGTTGAATAGCAGGTCATCAAAATCCATTGCATCTGCGGCAAAACATCTTTTTGCATACGCCTTGTAGAGTCGTCCCATGTCAGGGCGCATATTTTGTATATCATCTTCTAAATAAACAGGGTCATTTTGATATTCTTCCCATGAAATGAGCCTGTTTTTAGCACCGGAAATTCTATTGAAAACGATATTGGGTTTGTAGAGTTTATCATCCAGGTTGGATTCCTTAATAAGCTGTTTGATCAATGACTTGGAATCATCCGTATCGTAAATCGTGAAGCTGCTTGAGTAACCGATTTTACCGGCTTCCGCCCGCAGCACTCTTGCGAAGACAGAATGGAAGGTACCCATCCATAGATTTTTTGCTTCCCCGCCCGCTACGGATTCAATTCTATGCTGCATTTCCCTTGCAGCCTTATTTGTAAATGTCAGTGCCATGATGTTGAACGGATCAACATGATGCTCATGGATTAAATGCGCAATTCTAAAGGTGAGAACCCTCGTTTTCCCGGAACCGGCTCCGGCAATGATCATGCATGGACCTTCAACGTTTACGACTCCTTCTTTCTGTGGGGGATTTAATTGTCCCAGATAATCTGCCTTCGCTTCTGCCATTCGGTAAAGTTATCTATTCATCCTGAAATAAGGTGAGGTTAAAAAATTAAGTTTATGATTGAGGCACTACTGCGGTTATCCCAATACGCTGGTCGGACGGTACTACGCTATGGGTCGCAGACGCGAGAGCTGAAAAAATCTATGCGTATCGGCTGCCGAAGTAGGCAGGACTTTTTTCGGTGTTTCATAAGAAAACCGGGCGTGTATCTGCGTTCGGTTTTTTTGTATCTTTACAATATTATGAGAGATGTTTCAGATGCTATGCTTGTGGCTATCTTTAGTTTGTTGAGTTTAAAACTTCTTGAGGGCTGGGTGGCCATTGTCATCGGTTTGGTAGCCATCCCTTACATCATTGTACGACTTATCCTTGCTTTGAAAAGAAATAACAGGGAAAAAGAGCAGGAGAGGCGAAACAGAGAACAGGAAAAGCGAAACGAAGAGCAGGAGAAGCGAAACAAAGAACAGGAGAAGCGAAACAAAGAGAAACACGAAATGGAAGTGAGACTGCTTCAAAAACAACTGGACGGGGAGATGTAGTTTGCAGCTCATTTAGCCAGCGTATCGTATGAAACCTTGAAGGTTTAACCAACGAAACGACAGCACCACAAAACCTCCAAGGTTTCCCAAACCTTGGAGGTTTAAATGACCACGATAGCAAAGCGTAGAAGCCCTCTCCGTTTTGGCGAATGATTCACTTTTGGAAAGTTTCAAACTTTCCAAAAGTTCCTGAAACCTCTGTCATAAAGCCCTTGCCGGAGTGTGAGGGCTTTTTATATCTTTGCAATATTATGAGAGATGTTTCAGATGCTATGCTTGTGGCTATCTTTAGTTTGTTGAGTTTAAAACTTCTTGAGGGCTGGATAGCCATTATCACCGGTCTGGTAGCCATCCCTTACATCATTGTACGACTTATCCTTGCTTTGAAAAGAAATAACAGGGAAAAAGAGCAGGAAAAGCGAAACGAAGAGCAGGAGAAGCGAAACAAAGAACAGGAGAAGCGAAACAAAGAGAAACACGAAATGGAAGTGAGACTGCTCCAAAAACAACTGGACGGGGAGTTTTAGTTTGCAGCTCATTTAGCTGCCCTTTTTTTTACTATTCTACTTTTGGTCGGGGAAATATCGGATTTAAACCTTCAAAGTTTTAGCTGATGACAACACTTAGCGAATCTGCGCCAATCAGCGAAATCTGCGGGAGAACAGATTGCTTGTCGCATGGGTATGGGGAAAGCGCAATGAAAAGACCATCAGGGCATTATATTGGAAAAGTTTTAAGCGGGTAATTTAGCAGATTTGACTTACGGGTATAATGGATTAAATAAACGATTTAAGCAGGAATACCAGTCCCACACTTATCCCTAACCCAAAGAAAACCTTTGCCAGGTCTTTGCCAACATCCCGAAGCGTGGTATTGGGTACGGAACCATATCCAAAATACCTGATCGCTAGCTCCCTGCCAGCCAGTAGTCCCAAAAACACCCAGGTGGTACTCATTGGAATATTATTCAATTCTTTAAAAAACAAGAGGATCACTGCAAAAGTCAGGTCAATGATGGTAGCGGATCGGATGTCTTGCGTGTTGGTCTTTGCTTTTACAATTGACTGTATTGCACCTCCCTTTGAATAGAAAATATAACCTATCAAAATCCAGAAAACGATAATAGTTACTATCAGCGTTGTCAGATCAATCTGACGAGGCAAGTAGACATAAATATTTGCAAAATCCTGAATAAGCCATTGACTCCATAAAAATCCGGTTGAACACCACTGAGCAATTGTCCATCCCCGGATTTCCATTTCAGTGGGTTCTGTTTCAACAAATTTTTTCTCCAGTGCTTTCGTAATGAACATGTAGAAGATAATCGAAGTAAAAAATGCGACCAGATAACCTGACATTGATTTTACCACCATATCGTAAAGGTTTTTTGCATTAAAGAAAGTCAGTATCACGAAAGAAGTGCTAACCGGTATCCCAATCCGGGTAAGCATCAGAAGGACGATCGGAGGCAATAAATAAGCCCAGCCAAATCCGGGTTTGTCAGGAGGGCTTTCATATCTGGGGTTTTCAAATCCTCCGTCACCTGTCAGCCGTCCGTATGAAACATCTCCATTGTTTAGCTCCCATCCGTAAAAAAGTGTGACGGTAAGAAGACCGGCTGCAAAAATTGCAAGAAGCCACCAGGGGCGTTTTTCATTTGAGCTTAAAAAAGTTCCTAATGTTTGGATAACATCGTTTCCCACAACAGAATAAGCCGCCATGAAAAATCCAAGATACATCACTATTTCAATCTCTGACACCTGCTTATTTTTTCAGGTCACAAAACTATTAAGTTTAACGTGAGTTTGCTGAAGTTATATTCTTCCAAGGATTAATATTAGTGGTTTAGTATCCCGAAACTTCATTTTGAGTGCCGGCTTTTTACTCACATTAGGTTAAGGTCTGATTTTATATCTTTAAGAAAATTTTACACCATGAGTCAGAAAATCCAAACCCTGTCAGGATACATTCACGAATACCAAAAGAGTGTGCTTCAACCGGAAGAGTTCTGGTGCGGAATAGCCGAATCGTTTCATTGGAAAAAGAGATGGACAAAAAACCTGGAGTGGGACTTTCAGGGCCCGGACGTTAAATGGTTTGTCAATGGCAAACTCAATATCACGGAAAATATCCTGGATAGACATCTCTTCACCAAGGGAGATGATACCGCCATCATTTGGGAGCCAAATGATCCAAATGAAGCGCATAGAGAGATTTCTTTTCGTAAACTCTATGAAATGACATGCCAATTTTCAAACGCATTAGTCGAAAGTGGGATTCAAAAAGGAGATCGTGTCATTATCTACATGCCGATGGTTCCGGAGGCTGCTGTTGCTATGTTAGCCTGCGCACGTGTAGGAGCAGTTCATTCTGTCGTTTTTGCCGGCTTCTCATCCTCCTCGCTGGCCGACAGAATTAATGACTGTGAGGCTAAAATAGTCCTGACCTCCGACGGAAACTTCAGAGGAAACAAGAATATCCCCGTTAAGGCTGTCGTAGATGAAGCCCTTGAAAAGACAACCACAGTTGAAAAAGTCATTGTTTATCAGAGAACGAAAGAGGAGGTCACCATGCAGCCCGGCCGGGATATCTGGTGGCATGATGTGATCAAAGGACAGTCCAATGCATTCAAAGCCGTTGAAACGGACGCTGAAGATATACTCTTCATCCTGTACACTTCAGGCTCTACCGGTAAACCCAAAGGAGTAGTGCACACATGCGGAGGATACATGGTGTATACCTGTTATTCATTCTTAAATGTATTCCAATACGCTCGGGGAGATATCTACTGGTGCACGGCCGATGTAGGATGGATAACCGGTCACTCGTATATTGTGTACGGCCCCCTTTTGGCAGGAGCTACAACCGTTATGTTTGAAGGTGTCCCCGTTTATCCTGATGCAGGACGTTTCTGGGCCATCGTAGACAAATACAAAGTCAATCAGTTTTATACCGCACCCACTGCTATCCGGGCCCTTCAAGTGTTTGGGTTCAAGCCGCTGGAACCCTATTCATTGGAGTCACTGAAGGTCATCGGCTCGGTAGGTGAACCCATCAATGAGGAGGCATGGCACTGGTACCACGATCACGTTGGAAAAGGAAAATGCCCGTTGGTAGATACCTGGTGGCAGACCGAAACAGGTGGTATTATGATTTCCGCACTGGCCGGAATTACTCCCAATAAGCCGGCACATACCTCCCTCCCCCTGCCGGGCGTACAACCTGTCATTGTGGATGCGGAAGGAAATGAATTAAAAGGAAACAATGTAGAAGGAAACCTATGTATCAAATTTCCATGGCCGTCCATGCTAAGAACTACCTACGGAGACCACAAACGGTGTAAACAAACCTATTTTTCTACTTACCCTAACATGTATTTTACCGGAGATGGTGCCAAAAGAGACCACGACGGATTCATCAGAATTTTAGGCAGAGTAGATGACGTAATTAACGTTTCGGGTCACCGTATGGGTACGGCTGAGGTTGAAAATGCAATCAACGAACATCCGAAAGTGGTAGAATCTGCCGTCGTTGGCTTCCCTCATGATGTGAAAGGACAGGGGATTTATGCGTATGTGATCTGCGATATGGAAGGAAGAACCGAAGAAAACCTTAAAGAGGAAATTAAGGATACGGTAAAAAAAATCATTGGCCCCATTGCAAAGCCTGATCAGGTTCAAATCGTACCGGGACTTCCTAAAACACGTTCGGGAAAGATCATGCGTAGAATATTAAGGAAAGTAGCCGGTAAAGACATTTCAAATCTTGGAGATACTTCTACACTTTTGAATCCCGAAATTGTTGAGAAAATTATCAAAGGAGCAGGAATTAAGCAGGCAGTTTAATAACTTCAGCATGCGTTTTTATCTGTAAAACCACAACAAGTCTGTAACTCCCAAGTCAATCCGAGGGCTGTATATCAGGACGCTAAAGCGGCAAACCAAACTGTGCCTTAAATCTCCGGTAGAGTGAAAAAATCTCCCGTAAGCTAAAAAAAATCCGAAATCCCTTGCAAGTTTGAAAAGGGTTTATTTCATTTGTGAAAAATTTTATTATTATTTTATTAAAAATCTAAAATATATAAACAATGAAAACGCTCATAAAAATCATAAAGCTAAAAAAAATACAACTTAATCCCCCCCCCCCCTCCTAAAATTATTTATACCGGAAG
>JACONI010000077.1:9236-33525 GCA_014323825.1 Ekhidna sp.
CAGTGGTCTTCCCCAACCCTTCGGGTCGCTACGTGGAGGTACGGTCTCCGGTGGAAAGCCCGGTACACATCCTGAGTGTGGGCGGAGAGTTAATACTGGCAAGCACCACAAACACAAGGATAGATGCGGCTTCTCTGCAAAGCGGCTTGTATCTGATCCAACTGCCGGACGGGCGTTTACTGAAGTTTGTGAAGCGATAGCATAGAGAAAGTAAAAGAATCTCTTGCTGCATCCTCTTAGGAGGGTGCCGCTGTTTTCATCCCTGACTGCCCTCAAGGAGAGGTATTGTGCCATTATTTTACAAAACCATCGTAACTATATTGAATCCGGTGATGTACATTACCTTCGTGCGTTTATATGAGTTCAATAAGTTCGTTTTTAGTTGAAGCAGTAAATTTTATCTGGGGGCCTCCTTTGTTAATTTTATTACTGGGAGGTGGTTTCTTTTTTCTGATTTATTCACGCTTCATACCTTTCAGATATCTGAGGCACGCAATAAATGTATTGAGAGGGAAGTACAATAATCCTGATGATCCCGGAGACATTAATCATTTTCAGGCACTCTCCGGAGCCTTAGCGGCTACCATTGGAATGGGAAACATAAGTGGTGTTGCATTGGCAATAGCTACAGGCGGTCCCGGTGCCATTTTTTGGATGTGGATAAGTGCGTTTGCAGGAATGGCTACCAAATTCTTTACCTGTACACTGGCCGTACTTTATCGTGGGAGAGACTCCGAAGGAAACTTACAGGGAGGACCTATGTATGTAATTAGAGAGGGATTAGGAAAGAAATGGCTTAGTCTTGCGACGTTTTTCTGTGTAGCCGGATTTTTTGGGTCCACTCCGGTTTTCCAGGCCAACCAGATGGTAGCGGTCCTTAAAAATGTCGTACTGATCCCAAATGGAATGAAAGACTCTTTTCATTTAAACCTTACTATTGGTCTGTTAATAGCGTTTTTAGTGTCACTGGTTATTTTAGGAGGGGTAAGACGTATTGGGAATGTCGCTTCCCGGCTGGTTCCTGTAATGGTAGTAGTCTATGTGGTGAGTGTGGTTATCATAATGCTTTTTAACTTCGATCAGGTTTTAAGTTCGTTCGCTTTCATCTTCCGGGATGCCTTTACGGCCGAGGCTGTGCTCGGAGGATCGGTAGGAGCCATCATCATTGAAGGTTCCAAAAGAGCAGCATTTTCCAATGAAGCCGGAATAGGTATGGCACCATTAATGCACGGTGCCGCTAAAACCAAAGAACCGGTTAGAGAGGGTCTTGTGGCCATGCTGGGACCGGCAATTGATACACTTATTATTTGTACCATGACCGGTCTTTGTATTCTTGTTACGGGAGTTTGGAACAGCGGCGATTCCGATGGTATTTTACTGACTGCAAGTGCCTTTCAAAAATCACTGCCCGGTTTCGGCCCATATGTCTTGATGGTCTGTATAATGATTTTTGCGATCACGACAGTGTTTGGTCTGGCATACTACGGCCAAAAATGCCTCTCATATCTAATTGGAGCCAGATATGGTAAATACTTTCACTACTGGTATATCGGTCTTGTTATTTTAGGCTCGGTGGTATCTTTAACGGATGTGGTGAATTTGGTATTTGCAGCTTACGGACTGATGTCAATTCCTACCATGATATCCGCCATTGCCTTAGCTCCTCGTGTCATGGAAGCTGCTAAAACATACTTTAATAATGTTGAGCGATAATTTGGATTACCGATATGAAGTTATGATACCTTTGTGCCCATCTTAATAAGTAATGAGAATTGTAATAGCCGGTGCCGGTGAGATGGGCTTTTATCTTGCCAAACTGTTGGTGGCAGAAGAGCAGGATATCATTATCATAGATTCCGATGCCAATGTCCTGGAATATGTATCTCAACATCTTGATGTTGGAACGGTCAAAGGATCATCAACTTCTCCAAAGACACTCAAAGAAGCAAACATTACAAAGGCAGATTTATTGATTGCAGTAACTTCTATTCAGGAAGTCAATATTACCACCTGCATTTTAGGTAAAAATCTGGGAGCGAAAAAAACGATCTCCAGAATTTCTAATAATGAATTACTTGCTGCCAGAGAGGAGTTGAATCTAAGCGGTGTTGGGATTGATAAAATTATTTCTCCCGCCTCTCTTGCAGCACGTGAGATTAAAAGATTACTCAAGCAATCTGCACTTACTGACACATTTGAGTTTGAGAAAGGAATGCTGTCGCTGGTCGGTATTACGGTAGATGAGAATTCGGAACTCTTCGGAAAACCCTTAACGGAAACTGCTTATTTAAACCCTGACCACAACTTTACAACGGTAGCCATCCTTCGTAACAATGAAACCATCATCCCACACGGTGAAAACAAATTCAAAGAAGGAGACCATGCCTATTTTATTGCACAACCGGACGGAGTAGATCGAGTTACCTCTCTTGCCGGAAAGGAAAGCCTTGAGATAAAAAATGTGATGCTCCTGGGAGCAAGTAAGGTGGGTATAAATACCGCCAAAACACTTAGCAGAAAGTACAATATCAAACTAATTGAAACGGATAAGCAAAAGTGTCTGGAATTAGCAGATGAACTCCCGGACACGATGATCATTAATGGTGACGGCAGGGATATTAACCTTTTGAAGGAGGAGAGCATTGACAGGATGGATGCCTTTGTGGCCTTGACGGAGAATTCCGAAACCAATATTATGGCCTCTCTTTTAGCGAAAAAGACGGGAGTTCCGAAAACGATAGCACTCGTAGAGAATGTTGATTATATTCATTTATCTCAAAGTATTGGCATTGATACGCTGATCAATAAAAAACTCATTGCAGCAAGCTTCATTTTTAGATCTATCAGAAGAGGTGAAGTCCTGAACATTGCAGGTATTCATGGTGTGGAGGCAGAAATTCTGGAGTTTGAATTAAGTGACAACAGTCGGGTTTTAAAGAAACAACTAAAAGATTTAGCCTTTCCAAGAACGGCCATCGTGGGAGGAGTGATTCGAAACGGGAGGGGGATTGCCGTAAGAGGAAACTTTGAGTTTCAGTCAAAGGATCGTGTTGTTGTCCTTTCCAAACCGGAATGTATCCGAAAAGTAGAGAACTTCTTTAAGTAAGTGAATTTTAATTACAGGGTCATTCTCAAAGTTCTGGGCATTCTTCTTTTGATGAATGGGGCCTTTATGCTCTTATGCCTTCCTTTCAGTATCTATTACGGAGGAGGTGATATGTATGCGCTGCTTCAGGCTTCGGGCATCACATCATTAGCGGGTCTTATCCTTTTTCTATTCACAAAAACGAAGACAAATAATGATCTCAGGAAAAAAGAGGGCTATTTGATCGTAACACTCGGCTGGTTATTTATGTCTTTTTTCGGATGCCTTCCATACATTTTCAGTGGAGCAATACCTGACTTGACCAATGCTTTTTTTGAGACATTATCCGGGTTTTCAACAACAGGAGCAAGTGTATTGACAGATGTCCAATCCATGGATAAAGGAATTCTTTTTTGGAGGAGTCTGACACAGTGGATTGGAGGGATGGGCATCATCGTACTGACCGTTGCAATCTTACCTCTGTTGGGAATTGGTGGAATGCAGCTTTTTATTGCAGAAGCACCGGGTATTTCTCCTGATAAACTGGCACCCAGAATTAAAGAAACCGCTAAGCGGCTTTGGGTTATTTATTGCGGTTTGACAGCCCTTGAACTCATACTTCTCCGGATGGGAGGAATGACGTTCTTTGATGCCTTCAATCATAGTCTGACGACCATGGCGACCGGAGGGTTTTCTACAAAAAATGCCAGCATTGCGTATTATCATGACCCGTTCATTCAGTATGTGATCATTACGTTTATGTTTTTGGCAGGAACTAATTTTACAATGGCGTACTTTGGATTTCATGGTCAGTTTAGAAAGGTCTTCAAAAATGAAGAGTTTAGATTTTACCTGACTTTTTGTATCGCAGCATCAGTCATTATCGGTTTGATAATATTCAGTCTGGGTCATGACACGTTTGAAAAATCAATCCGGGATGCTTTGTTCCAGGTAGTTTCTTTGGTTACGACCACAGGATTTGTGACACATGATTATACCTCCTGGACCTCTTTTATCACTATTGTATTCTTTTTGCTGATGTTTGCCGGTGGTTCTGCGGGGTCTACGGCAGGAGGCGTGAAGCTGGTAAGACACATATTATTAATAAAAAATTCTCTTCAGGAACTTAAAAGAATTTTGCATCCGTCCGCTATCATACCTGTAAGGCTGAACGGAAAGGCCGTAAATCGGGATATTACTTTCAATGTGCTTGCGTTTATTATGATCTATATTTTGGTCATGTGTTTTGGAGCCATTGCCGTTTCCGCTTTTGGAATAGACTTCAATACATCCCTGGGTGCCGTGGCTACTACACTGGGCAATATAGGCCCCGGAATAGGAGCTGTAGGACCTGTTGATAATTTTGCACATTTACCAAACGGTGTTAAGTGGATATTATCTTTTCTCATGCTTGTCGGCAGACTGGAGCTTTTTACTGTTTTGATCCTGTTTACTCCTTATTTCTGGAAAAAAGTCTGACACGTTTTGCTTATGATTAGACATCTTTGAGCGATTAAAGTTTTACAATGATTATCAGCTACATTATCTGGACATTTGATCCTGCATTATTCACGCTTCCGTTTACCGACCATACACCTCGCTGGTACGGAGTGCTTTTCGCGCTTGGTGTTATTCTTGCCCAACAACTTGGCTTTTGGATTTTTAAAAAGGAAGGAAAACCTATAAAAGATGCCGAACGGCTCACGACATATATCGTCGTTGCTACCATCATTGGAGCAAGATTGGGGCACTGCTTGTTTTATGATCCTGTTTATTACCTAAGTAATCCTCTCAGCATTTTGAAGATATGGGAGGGGGGACTTGCAAGCCACGGAGGAGCCATTGGGATTCTTATCGCTATTTATCTTTTCTCCAGAAAATACAAATATCAGTACCTGTGGTTACTGGATCGCATGGTAATTATAGTGGCATTAACGGGCGCAATGATAAGAACAGGGAATCTTACCAACTCCGAGATGGAAGGAACATTAACCGGTTCTAATGTCGGGATTGTTTATGCAAGACATACCTATGACTACCTGAGCGGCATTCATGAAAAAGTAAAAGATGTTCGGTTTGTTAAAGGAGGACAGTTTGTAAGTGAAAAAAACGGAGAAGTTCCCATAACTGCTGTTATTGAATTTGAAAGAGGATATAAACTTACTTCAAATGATAAAAGTAGAATGGAGAGTTTGAAAAACGACATGTTGAGATATGTGGAAATCAGAGAGCACATTGACTTTGGAGAAGGTGCTTTAAAAATCAAAACTTATGAAGAGGATGGAATTTCTTACGTGGAGATTTACATGCTTGGCAGAGTCCGCCACGCAGCACAGATGTATGAAGCCATTTATTGTATCTTATTAGTGATTGTGCTTTTCAGGCTATGGTACAAGAAAAAGGAAGTACTGCCCCGAGGATTTAATTTTGCACTATTTATGATCATTCTTTGGGCTGCAAGGTTTGTAGATGAATTTTTTAAAATGAATCAGGAAGCATTTGAAGATAAACTCTTGTTCAATATGGGACAAATCCTGAGTCTACCGCTTGCGATTGCAGGAATTGCAATGATGATATGGATATATACCGGAAATAAAAAAATGAGTGAAGAGTAAAAAAGAATACCTACTCATAGCAGCCATAAACAAAAAGTAAAATACATCTGAAATAAACCAAACTGTACCTTAACCCTCACTAAAATAAAAAAATATCCCGTAATTTCAAAAAAAAATCCGAAACCCCTTGCAAGTTTGAAAAGGGTTTATTTCATTTGTGAAAAATTTTATTATTATTTTATTAAAAATCTAAAATATATAAACAATGAAAACGCTCATAAAAATCATACAACCTAAAAAAATACAATTTAATCCCCCCCCCCCCTCCTAAAATTATTTATACCGGAAGGAGGGCAATAAAAAATACCTTTCTCAGCTTAGCGATAGTCTGCGGGAGAAGGTCAATAAAAAAAGCCTTTCTCATCATCCCTATTCTTCTCTTTACGTTCTTCGGGCAGGCGCAGACCGACCCGAAACCCTTCATCACCACATGGGAGACGAAAACTGCTAACGAAATGATTACCATCCCTACCACAGGAGACGGCTACAGCTACACCGTAGACTGGGGGTGACGGCAATACGGATAACAACGTCACCGGAGATGCCTCCCATACCTACACAACCCCCGGTACCCACACCATTACCATCAGCGGCACCTTCCCGCGTATCTACTTTCAGGGAAACAGCACTTCCGCAGGGCAGATACGCACCATCGAAAAGTGGGGGGATATTCAGTGGACTTCCATGAACAGTGCTTTCTGGGATTGTGATAACCTCACCATTGCCGAGGAGGCGGGGGTCCCTAACCTTTCAGGGGTGACGGATATGCAAGACATGTTCCGGTTTGCCAATCTCAGCGGAGACCTTAGCGAGTGGGACGTAAGCAATGTGACGAATATGTCTTATCTGTTTATTCGCTCTTCCTTCAACGGTGACCTCAGTGAATGGAACGTGAGCAGCGTGACGAATATGGAAGGCATGTTTGGTAACTCTTCCTTCAACGGTGACCTCAGCAAATGGAACATCAGCAATGTGACGAATATGGACTTCATGTTCTCAAATGGAGAGGACTTTCCTGGCATTACAATATTTCGCAACGGGGCAAGGCGATACCAATGGAATGAGGAGAATTTTACGCGGATGACTAACTTGTTTCAAACCCCTATGTCTTCGGAAAACTATGATAAGCTGTTGATCGGGTGGAGCACCTTAGACGAAGCGGCGGGCGAGAGTGAAATCCCCACCGGCATCACCTTCTTGCCGCCGAGATTTCACTCCTGCCTGAGCTCGGCCGCAAGGAATAAACTCATTAATCCTCCTTATTCCTGGACCATCAGACCGGTAGATGCGCTGGTTCGGATAAAGCCGGATGCGCCCGCCTTGCCGGAACTTACCGACAGGTGTCAGATCACTCAGGCTGCTCTGACCGTCCCTACGGCCAAAAACAGCTGCATGGAGGGGGAGGGTGAAACGATCATGGGGGTGCATGATGTTGAAAACTTCCCGATTACGAAAAGCAGCACCGTCACGTGGACCTATACCCATGAAGATGACGGCAGAAGTATTACACAAACGCAGCGGATAACTATCACCGATGAGGCTCAGGCTCCCGTGCCGGATATACCGAGCCTGCCGTCATTTCCTGCCTGTGTACAAATCACTGAAAGTGAACTCGATAATGCCGCACCCACCGCCACAGATACTTGCGACGGGAAGATCACGGCCACACACAATGTGCCCACTTTCCCCATTACCTCTAATGCCACTATCACGTGGACCTTCACCGATGAGGCAGGCAATACAGCCGAGCAAACGCAAGCAGTAACGATTACTCCATGTGTGCTAAGTGCGTCAGACAATGCGTTGGAAGCAGTGGTCTTTCCCAATCCTTCGGGGCGTTATGTAGAGGTGCGCTCTCCTGTGGAAAGTCCGGTACGCATCCTGAGCGTGGGCGGGGAGTTAGTACTGGAAAGCATGACAAACACAAGGATAGATGCCGCCTCCCTGCGGAGCGGGCTGTACCTGATCCAACTGCCGGACGGGCGTTTGCTGAAGTTTGTGAAGCGATAAAAAACTTCCCGGGAACCCGAAATAACTGCTTAATGGAAATAAAATGATCGCTCAGCGGGTAAAAATGCCTGCGGAGCGGTTAATGAGGCAGAAAATCTCCAATCATTACACTGAACTCACGTTAATTATACTTTACCGCACATCCACGGACAGACAGCTAATCCACATTGTCGTGCAGGAATTTATTGTTACCCAGTATCTGATTTTCTTCATTTAAATTGTACTTTGAGGTATTTCTCTCCGAAGAGTGCGGTGGATTTTGAAGTTTTACCTTCTTACGTTCGTAAGCCGGCACATCCAGTCTTTCTTCAAATTCATCTGTTGCCATTTCGAACTTCTTCCCTTCAAAAAATTGCTCTCTTTTCGTTCGCTCCTGAACTAATCTTAATTGCATTGAACTTTTTGGTGTACGTGAGAAAGCATCTTCTATTTTAATCTCATCCTCATCCGGCTCTTCTTTACTTTCATGCTTCTCCGTGAAATCAAATTCAAAAGAGGATTGCTCAAATGACGCTTTTTCCTCTTGATCCTCTTGATCCTCTTTCTCTACTTCACGTTTAACTTCATCTTTCAACCAACTGAATTCGTAATCAAGGCCTTCTTCTTTTTCTACCTTATCAGCATCCTCTTCGAATGTAAAATTTAACGTTTTGTTATTCTGTGTCTCATCAAGCTCTTTTTGTGAATCAAGGTCAAATATTTTAGTATTACTTTCCTTAATCACATATTCTCCATCTTCATCTACCTGACCGAAACCGGTAGCGATAACGGTTACTCTGATGTCTTGGCCCAAAGCACTATCCACACCGTGTCCAAAGATCACTTCTGCATCTTTGCCGGCATATTCCTTGATGTAATCCGTAATGTCTGTTAATTCATCCATCTGAAGCTCTGCTTCCTCACCGGACATGATGGACAAAAGGATTTTATCGGCTCCATAAACATTCTGCTGATTCAATAGTGGAGAGTTAAGTGCTTCCTCTGCTGCTCTTCTTGCTCTATTATCCCCAACAGTCTTTGCCGATCCCATAACAGCGGGTCCGGCACTTTTCATAACGGTCTTTACATCTTCGAAGTCCACATTTACATAACCCGGGACGGTAATGATCTCGGCAATTCCCTTCGCTGCCGTTGTTAAGATGTTATCGGCTTTTCCAAATGCCTCACTGATGGAAAGATTCCCGTAAATTTCACGAAGTTTATCATTCATAATGACGATCACCGTATCACAATATTTCTTCAGTTCTCTAATTCCTTCCTCCGCTGCGGTCATTTTTTTGGGTCCTTCAAACATGAAGGGTGCGGTCACAATACCTACTGTCAGAATATCAAGCTCTCCTGCTACCTGAGCGATGACCGGTGCTGCACCTGTTCCCGTCCCTCCACCCATTCCGGCAGTGATGAAGATCATCTTCGTATCCCGGGACAATAAATCCCTGATTTCTTCTTTACTTTCAATGGCAGCGTTTCTTCCTTTTTCAGGATTAGCTCCGGCTCCTAAGCCACCGGTCAGGTTGGTGCCTATCTGGAGTTTCATCGGTACCGAGCTGCTTTCCAATGCCTGATGGTCGGTGTTGCAAACCACAAATTCTACGTCCCTGATTCCAAGTCCGTACATGTGATTAACGGCGTTGCTGCCCCCTCCGCCAACACCTACTACTTTTATAATGGATTTGTGATGTGAGGGTAAATCAAATTGATACATATTTTCTGCCATAATCTTTAAACTTTGAGTAGCAAGTTTTTCCGAAACATTCTAAGAACCTGCAACTATTTTATTTTATCGTCAAAATCATCAATTAAAAGGCCTTTGGTTTTTTCCAAAATGTTACTAAAGAATTTATTACCTTGTTTTACAACTTTCTTTTTTTCTCCATGCGGAAGGGCTTCCCTATATCTTACTTCTCTACTGTCCAATGCTTTGAAGCCTGAAAGAACAAGTCCTACTGTTGTTGCATACATCGGGCTCTTCGCTATATCTACCTTACACTTTCCTAAGTGCTCGTTCGGGTGTCCAACCCTTGTGTCCAGCCCTGTCATGTATTCAAATAACTGACTGAGGTTGGTTAACTGAGAACCACCGCCTGTGACGACAATTCCGGCTGCCAGCTTCTTATGATAACCGGAGGTAATAATCTCCGTATGAACCAGTTCTATGATCTCTTCCATCCTGGCCTGGATTATCTGCGCCAGATTTTGGATAGAAATCTCCTTTGGCGGTCGATCTCTCAAGCCCGGAATTGATACAATCTCATTAGGGCTTGCTTCCTCTGAGATTGCTTTTCCGAATTTTGTTTTCAAAAGCTCTGCCTGATGTTCCATAACCATGCAGCCCTGCTTGATATCGGAGGTAAGAATATTTCCTCCGAATGGAATGACGGCTGTATGACGAATGATATTATCATAGAATACCGCTATGTCGGTTGTGCCGCCTCCAATATCTACTAAGCAAACACCGGCTTCTTTTTCTTCCTCACTCAATACGGATAAGCTGGATGCGAGAGGTTCCAAAATGAGATTTTCAATTTGGAGCCGGGCTTTTTTCACACACTTGTTAATATTATTGATCGCATTTGTCTGAGCGGCGATAATATGGAAGTCTGCTTCAAGTTTCACGCCCGTCATCCCAACCGGGTCCATGATTCCATTTTCATAGTCAACGGTGTAATTTTGTGGCATTACATGAATGATCTCACTTCCCGGAGGAGTAACGATTCTGTGCATGTCATTTGTAAGGCGGGCGATGTCTTCAATGGTAATCTCTTCGTCTTGATTTTCGAGTGTGATGCCTCCATGATGAACCGCACTTTTAATGTGCTGTCCGGCAATACCTACATTAACCACATTAATTTCAATGCCTGACTGCTCACCTGCTTTAGTAATTGCTTTTTGTATGGCCCTTACCGTCTTGTCAATATTAATAACAATCCCTCTTATTACACCATCGGATACGGCCTTTCCCATTCCTAAAATTTCAAGTTTACCGTACTCGTTTTTCTTACCTACAATGGCACATATTTTGGTCGTTCCAATATCTAACCCTACGATGATTTGATCTTCCATAATTCTATATTTATTGATAACTGCTTATTCGCAAATAATTTGATTCTTAAATTTCACATTAATTTTTTTATATATATTCCAACCTTTCCTGGATAGGATCTCTTTGTAAAAAGTCATCAGCTTAGCAAACTTTTCTTCCGGTTTTTCAGGCTTTCCAAATACGATTGTTTGTTTGGTTACCTGAGGTGAAAGCTCTATTTCTCCATTCTTTTTTACATAAATATGGGCTATCTGAGCCCTCCAAAAATCATTCTCCTCAATATAGGTCAGCAATTCAAAAATCTGCTCTGTATATGAAGATTCATACATGCTTTTCCACTTAAATGTAAACTCGGTTTCAATCAGCGGAACCCGGGCCGTATGTTTCGCACTCACCGGAACTACCTTTCCTTCAGTATCAATGTAACGATCCTGCATTCCGTTGGTAAATACTCTTGCTATTGGTTTACTCTGTCCTACTTTAACCTGAAGGTTCCCCTTTAAATCTCTGTAAATCTGAGCATCTTTTACAAATGGATTTTTCTCTACTCTTTCCTCCAGAGTCTTAGGTTCCAGTTCTTTAAACTTTACTCCGATGATAAAATCCGTATTTTTATCTGTCAATAAATCAACTATTTCAATATTATCTGTGAAGTAATTCCCATCCTCATCCATTACCTCTACCAGAAGTTCCTCTACCTGCCGTTCATTATTTCTTACTCCTGAAAATATCATAGCAGCAATCATAATAGCTCCACTAAACGAATAAATCAATATACTCTTTTTCTGCGCTCTACTCATCTTCTTCCACTTTTTCAGTTTGAGAATAAAATTTGTTTTTCAAGTATGCTGCAATCTTCGGAACTTCCTTATCAATATCTCCGGCACCTATCGTCAGGACTACTTCTAAATCGTGATTTTCCAGTTCTCGGATCAGGTAATCCTTTGGCACCATTACTTTTCGTTCATTCTTCATCAAATCGTAAATAGATTTTGAAGAGATGCCTTCCACAGGATTCTCACGGGCCGGATAGATATCTAATAGAATAACTTCATCTGCTTTATCCAAGGCTCGGGCAAATCCGGCCTTGAAGTCATGGGTTCTGGAAAAGAGATGAGGCTGGAAGATGGCAGTGATTTTCCGTTTTTTCGCAATTGATCTTACCGCTTTTAAACAGGCTTCTACTTCTTCAGGGTGATGTGCGTAATCATCAATCAATGTTGCTTCGGGACTTTTGAAGACATATTCAAACCGTCGGCTGACACCGGCATAGGTCTTCATTCGCTTCCTGATTTCTTCCCCTTCCATGCCCATATCCAACGCTACTGTGATAGCCGCCAAGGCATTCAAAACATTGTGATAGCCAGGCACTTTAAGATGGATATCTGCTATCTTTTTCTTTCCATTGCGGTAAGTAAATGCAAATGTCCCGTTGACAATTCTGATCGCTTCCGCTACTGCATCGCCATCCCTCAACCCGTAAGAGGTATATTTCATGCCGGGATTTATCCGACAACCGATGTCCGACTGTATCAAGAGTTTACCATCTCCGGGAAGTTTTTTAGCAAAATCCTCATAGGTGTCTAACATGGCCTCTTCATCACCATAGATAT
Source organism: Ekhidna sp. (assembly GCA_014323825.1). Classification (GTDB taxonomy): domain Bacteria; phylum Bacteroidota; class Bacteroidia; order Cytophagales; family Cyclobacteriaceae; genus Ekhidna. Next base: position 21,603 of record JACONI010000077.1, read on the forward strand.
CCAAATGGTCAGGGTCAAGAGAGGTAATAACCACATAATTAGGATTCAACCACATGAATGATCGATCATATTCATCCGCTTCTGCTATAACAGGTGCATTTTTTTCACCCATTATCAGGTTTGAATTGGTATTGGTCATGATCCCACCAATAAAGGCTGAGCATCCCCTCCTCGTATTATTTAAAAGATGAGCCATCATGGAACCGGTTGTCGTTTTACCGTGTGTCCCCGCCACGGCAATCGTGTAATGATCCTCTGAGATCATTCCAAGAACTTCTGATCGCTTCTTAACCTCAAATCCATTATCGAAAAAGTAGTTAAGTTGTAAATGATCGGATGGTATGGCAGGAGTGTAAACAATTAGTGTTCCTTCTTTTTCTTTAAAGGCATTCGGAATAAACTCAGTATCATCTTCATAATGAATGGCCATGCCCTCTTCCTCCAGGATCATGGTGAGATCTGTGGCTGTTCGATCATAACCTGCCACAGTACATTTATCTGCATGAAACCAGCGGGCTAAAGCACTCATCCCAATGCCTCCGATACCGATAAAATAAACCCTATGTACTTCGTTCAAATTCACTCTGCCAGTTTTACTATTTCGTTAGCAATATCCACGGCTGCATTTTCATGTGCCATGGATCGGATGTTTTTTGATAATTTTTCCTGTCTTGATTTATCTTCCAAAAGTGAAATCGATTCGTCAATTAATTTATCCATTGCTTCAACATCTTTCACCATCTTTGCCGCTTCCTTTTCTACCAATGCTAAAGCATTGATCGTCTGGTGATCTTCAGCTACATTCGGAGATGGAACCAAAATGGAAGGCTTCCCCATAAGCATTAATTCAGCAATAGAGAGCGCACCGGCCCTGGAGATCACAACATCAGCTATTCCGTATGCAAAACCCATCTGAAAAATAAAATCCTTTAATACCACCTTTCCTCCTTTACCTTCTGACCTTGCCGCCATTTCTTCATGATAGCCGTCACCGCACTGCCAGATGAGTTGAACATTATGCTCCTTCAATTTTTCCAAACCAGCCAATATGAACTCATTGATTGATCTGGCCCCTAGGCTTCCTCCTACTACCAACAAAACGGGCTTTTCAGCATTCAATTCAAAATGTCTGTAGGCTTCTTCTTTTCGATTGGGATTTAGCTTGATCGTCTTTCTTACCGGATTACCTGTAATGACTAACTTCTCTTTTGGGAAATACTTCTCCATTCCATCGTGTGCCACACAGATTCTATCTGCCGATTTTGCAAGTAACTTATTAGTCAAACCGGCATAGCTGTTTTGCTCTTGAATTAATGTCGGGATTCCTTTCTTAGCAGCTATGTATAATAAGGGTCCGCTTGCATAACCACCTACACCAACGACTACATCGGGATTGAATTTCTTTATCAACCTTGAAGCCCCTAACAAACTTGAGATAAGCTTGACTGGAAAAAGTAAGTTTTGCCCTGATAGTTTTCGCCGGATTCCACTGATCCATAAACCTTCAATCTCAAACCCGGCTTTGGATACTTTTTCCATCTCCATTTTTCCTTTCGCTCCCACGAAGAGAATGTCCACATGCTGAAGCATTTCTTTCAAAGCCTGTGCAATTGAAATAGCAGGATAGATGTGGCCTCCGGTTCCGCCACCACTAATCATAATTCGATATGTTCTTTCTTTCTCGATTATGCTGCTTCTTTATATTGGTTATCAATGCTGCCTCCAAATTGATCAATTTCACCTCGACTTACGCTTAGAATAATTCCCAGAGCCAATCCTGCAAAAAACTGAGAAGTACCCCCCATACTGATGAACGGAAGTGTTAAACCGGTTATCGGCCCTAGACCAACAGCTACCCCCATATTCACTAAGGCCTGAATAACCAGGGCAAAACTTAAGCCCGCTGATAAAAGTCCTCCGTATGCTCTTTCATTGTCTTCAGCGGCTTTCATTCCCCGATATAACAGCGCGAGATACAAGAGGAGAACAAGCACTCCGCCTACGATTCCATATTCTTCCAGAATAATGGCATAAATGAAGTCTGAATACGGATGTGGTAAGAAATTTCTTTGGTCGCTTTGTCCGGGGCCTTTTCCAAATACTCCTCCGGAGGCAATCGCTACATAAGCCTGCCTGGCCTGATAGGGTGTTTCTCCTTCCACAAAGGCTTCTACTCTTGAAGTGAAGGTTCTTCCCCTTTGGCCAATTGTAAAAGCAACAGCACCAAAAGCAACACCAATTACTACCAACATGGCGAGGTACTTCACCGGCACCCTACCGATAAAAAGGAGCAGCATACAAGTAAGGAAAAGTAAGATGGATGTTGAAAAATTCGTTAAAGCGATCAGTCCACAAATTAATCCAATCCAGAAAAGCATTGGAATGATGGCTCTTTGAAAGTCGTGTATAGATCTTTGACGTTTGGACAGCATGCTGGCTAACGTTATGATTAAAGCCAATTTTGCTAAGTCCGAAGGTTGAAATGCCTGATTAATTACCGGAATGGTAATCCATCTGGAGGCTTCATTAATACTGGTTCCAAACAGCCATGCAAAAACCAAGAGCGGGACGCTTAACCATAGTAGTAATCTTGAGAGCTTCGAATAATAGCGATAATCAATTCGGTGAGCTATCCAAATAGCCAGAAAGCTTAATCCAACTAAGATAGCGTGCTTGATCAGATAATATTCGGTATTGCCTTCCATCATTGTATAAGCCAAACTTCCGGTAGCACTATAAACCACTAAAATACTGAAAAGCGATAGGATCAACACTATGAACCAGATTATCGGGTCTCCTTTCAGATTTCGGTATGCCCAATCTTTTACTGCGTTCATATCTTCTCTTTTGAATCTTTCTTTAACTTCTTGACTGCTTTTTTGAATTGCTCGCCACGATCCTCATAGCCGGAAAAGAGATCGAAACTTGCACAGGCCGGAGAAAGGAGTACAACATCCCCTTTGCCGGCCCACTCAAATGCTTGCTTAATAGCTTTCTTAGGTGAATCAACCTCAGCGATATGGTCCACTTTGGTTGTGAAGAAGCTTGTCAGGGAGGTATTGTTCTTACCCATACATACAAGTCCTTTTACCTTATTTCTTACTAATTCATCAATCTGAGCATAATCATTCCCTTTATCAATGCCGCCAGCTATCCAGATAATATCCTTTTTTACCTCATCAAGTGCATGGTAAACTGAAGCCACATTAGTGGCCTTGGAATCATTGATGAAAACTACTCCCTGAATTTCGTCCACAAATTCCAGTCTATGAGGCACATTTTTAAAAGTCTTGAGTCCTTTTAGTATTTTACCGATAGGTACCTCAAAGCATAATGCACTGATAACTGCCGCCATGCTGTTGACCATATTATGCCTGCCAATCAGAGAGATTTCCGATAAGGGAATTTTTTGATTGATCCCTTTATTTTTAAAGTTAAAGTTGAAGATCAAATGACCTTTTTCCAGGTAAGCATTAAACTTATCATTGTTAGAGGCACTCATTGCAAACATACTTGCTTCCACTTTACTTCTACTCAACTCTTCCGTAACCGACTTACAATCAGCACAATAGATAAATGCCTCTTCCTGCGTCAGGTTTTCTGTGATCCTGAACTTGGACTTTACATAATTATTAAAGTTATTATCATATCTGTCTAAATGATCAGGAGTGATGTTAAGTAACACCGCAATATCCGGACGGAAATTCACAATTCCATCTAACTGAAAACTACTTATCTCAACCACATAATAATGATAGCTACCTTCTGCAACCACACTCGCAAGACTCTTACCTATGTTTCCTCCAAGAACTGCCTTATATCCTGCCGCTTTTAACAGATGGTATGTAAGCAGCGAGGTTGTAGTTTTTCCATTTGTTCCGGTGATCGCTACAACTTTAGCCTTGTTGATGAATCGATAAGCAAATTCTATTTCAGAAATTACGGGAATTCCTTTTCCTATCAGCTTTTGAACCGGTAGTGCTTTGTCCGGAATTCCCGGACTTTTTACTACCAAGTCAGCATTCAGGATATTCTCCTCAGCATGACCTGATTCTTCAAAAGCTATTTCATTGGCCTTCAGCACTCTCCTTCTGTTGGCAGATATATTTCCTGCATCAGAAAGGAACACTTCATAACCTTTTTGCTTTGCTAATATTGCGGCTCCAACACCGCTCTCACCTCCACCTAGTATGACTATACGACTGTCCATCATTCTTCTCCGGCTACCTTTCTCTCTATGATGTAGTCACAGCATTTAGAGTAAACCGACATCAGTCTATAGCCCTCTTTTAAGAAGTCCTCAACCAGACTAATCTGCTGCTTCTTGTTGGCAATTTCTAACTGATCCAGTGTGTATACCACCTCGTCTATTTCCTCTTCCATTATGTCAATTGTTTTGTTGAATTGTTCCTCCGACGAGACATTCAGTAACCTGACAAAAGCTTTGTGAATTTGACGAGAACTACGTAAAAGCACAGAGGTCACTTGTACCATCCCACTCGATGGAATAAGTTCGGAAAGCTGCACCGACCGCTTCTGAAAACTTTCATTTAATTCTTGAATTTGCGTAAGAGTCATTTATCTAATTTTAAGTGTTGCTAATGTGAAAATTGCCAATAGAATCCCCACTATCCAGAAGCGTCCCACAATTTTGGCTTCATGTATTCCTTTCTTTTGATAGTGATGGTGCAGAGGTGACATCAGAAAGATGCGTCTTCCTTCACCATATTTTTTTCGGGTATATTTGAAAAAGGATACCTGAAGAATAACTGATATATTTTCCATTACAAGGATTCCACAGAGAATTGGTATCAAAAATTCTTTTCTGATTACAAATGCCAAAACAGCGATGATCCCTCCAAGCGAAAGGCTGCCGGTATCGCCCATAAAGATTTGTGCCGGATAGGCATTGTACCAAAGGAAACCGATGCATGCACCTACAAAGGCCGTACAGAAAATCACCAGTTCCCCGGAATTAGGAATAAACATAATGTTCAAATAGTCTGAGAAAATTGCGTTACCGGAGAGGTATGCAAGAACGGCTAATGTTAATCCGATAATGGCACAAACCCCTGCAGCCAGCCCGTCTACACCATCCGCAATATTTGCCCCATTGGATACTGCCGTAACAATGAAGATCACTACAAAGACATAGATAACCCAAGTGTAATCATCCAGAAAATCAGGCAATAACCACTCATAATTAAACTCATTATTTGCAACGAATGGAATGGTAGTTAAAAGTGTGCTTTTATCATTGAATGCTTCACCCGAAAAGTCTCTTACCACAATATCCTTATGATAAACCATCACAAGTGCTACAACTAAACCAAGTACTACCTGCCCTAATATTTTGAATTTTCCTCTGAGTCCTTCCTTATTTTTCTTCCTGACTTTCAAGTAGTCATCAAGGAATCCTATTGTGCCCATCCATAGCGTTGTAAGGATTAAAAGGAGGGTATAAATATTATTAAGATCAGCAAATAAGAGTGTCGGAATGATGATTGCTGAGATGATGATGATTCCACCCATAGTAGGAGTACCCTGTTTCTCCATTTGCCCTTCTAACCCAAGGTATCTGATGGATTCTCCCATTTGATGCTTTCTAAGCGTTTCTATAAGCCGTTTTCCAAAAATGATGGTAATCAACAATGATAAGAATGCCGCCATACCTGCTCTAAAAGAGATATATTGAAACAATCCTGCTCCAGGGAAGTCCAGTTTATTCAGATACTCAAATAAGTGGTACAGCATTTATTCGGTGTTCAATTGTTGTTTTAAAATTTCTTTATCGTCAAAGTGGTATCTCACTCCATTAATCTCCTGATAGGTCTCATGACCCTTCCCCGCTACCAGCAGCATATCTCCTTCATTCACCAGATTACAGGCAGTACAAATCGCCTCTTTGCGATCCTCAATCACCATCACACTTCTTTCTTTTGACTTTGGAATACCGGCTTTCATATCCTCCAGAATCTGCTTAGCATCCTCCGTTCTCGGATTATCTGAAGTTAAAATCACTTTATTGCTTAGTTTGGCAGCAATCTTCGCCATCTCGGGACGCTTGGTTTTGTCCCGATCTCCTCCACAACCCACAACCGTAACCAATACTTCATTTTTAGTCCTCAGATCATTGATTGTTTTGAGAACAGTCTCCAAGGCATCGGGTGTATGCGCATAATCAACGATAGCCAGGACTTTCGCCTCATTATTCACTTTTTCAAATCGTCCCCTTGGCCCCTGCATCATTGAGAGGCCACTCAAAACATCCTCTTTGTCCTCTCCAAGTAATATTGCCGTGCTATAAACGGTAAGAAGGTTATAAGCATTAAATTCTCCTATCAGTTTAAACCATACATCCACTCCGTTAAAGTTGAGTTCCAGGCCTTGAAGTGTACTGTGTATCAATCGTCCCTTGAAATCAGCCACAGACCTGATGGCAAAGCGGTTCTTCTCTGCTTTGGTATTTTGGAGCATAACTGCTCCCCGCTTATCATCGGCATTGACCAAAGCAAAAGCTTCGGAGGAGAGCCCGTCAAATAAGAGTTTTTTCGCAGCGATGTACTCGTCAAAGGTCTTATGATAATCCAAGTGATCATGAGAGATATTGGTAAAGACACCTCCGGTAAAATGAACACCGGCGGTACGATGCTGAACCAAAGCGTGAGAACTTACTTCCATGAAGCAATAGGTGCAGCCCGTTTTAACCATCTCACTCATAAGTTGATTAAGCTGCAATGCATCAGGAGTGGTGGCGACAGTAGCTGTGATTCTGTTGTTAATCCTATTTTCAACGGTTGAAAGTAAGCCTGCTGAGTAGCCGAGAGTGGTAAAAAGGTCATGTAAAAGTATAGCACAGGTCGTCTTGCCATTTGTGCCTGTAATTCCTACTAATTTTAATTTCTCCGAGGGCCGGCCATAAAAGTTTGAAGCGATAATACCTAAAGCCTCAGCAGAATTGTCCGTCTTTACAACAGTGAGATTTTCATCAGATAACTCCGGAGGGTACTCACAAACAATTACCTTAGCTCCAAACTCAACGGCCTTTTCTATGTAGTTATGTCCATCTACCGTTAGTCCCTTGATAGCTACAAAAAGGAAGCCTTCTTTCACTTTTCGGGAGTCAAACGCAATTCCAGTCACTTCTTCTTCTCTATCGCCAGTAAGCGATTTAAGCGAAACGCCGTACAATATGTTTTTTAGTACCTGCATTAACTCATTTGAAGTTTAATGGTGGAGCCTTTGATTATTTTACCTCCGGGAGCCATTGACTGAGTAGCCACTCTTCCTCTTCCGTTTACTTTTACTTTGAGCCCTAAATTTTCAAGAACATAAATAGCATCCCGTAGTGTCATCCCTCTTACATCAGGGACTACTTCATATTCCACTTTGTTCTCTATCCAGTAAACGGCATCATTAATTACGTCAGTTTTCACCCATTCACCTTCTGTTTTGGAATGATTGGAAATTCCTAATTCATTACAAATCATTGACAGCTCGTCTTTCTTACCTGCTTTTATATAAGGAAATACGCCTTTAAGAAAGATATTATCCAAACTTTCAATTTCATGCATATCCAATTCGATCGAATAGATCTTATCTGCGATTTCTTTAAAGACCGGAGCAGAGACATTGCTGCCATAAATCTTATATCCTTTAGGATTATCAATCACAACAATACAGCTATAGCGAGGTGCTTCTGCGGGGAAGTAACCCGCAAATGATGTGTAATACTCTTTGACATACCGCCCGTTTTTCACATTCTTTGCTGTTCCGGTCTTGCCGGCGATTTTGTACATGCTGTGATTGATATTGGAAGCCGTGCCATTTTCTACCACCCCCTCCATCATGATCTTAATATTTCTTAAAGTTTTTTTAGAACAAATTTTTTCATTGATTACTTCTGTTTCAAACTCCCGGATTGTTCTGTCCGCTTGCTTGATACTTTTCACGATCATTGGCTTAACCATTTTACCGTCATTGGCGACTGCATTAAAAAGCGTGAGCATTTGCAATGGGGTCATCTTGATCTCGTATCCATAGCTCATCCAAGGTAAGGTCACACCACTCCAAGTAGAAGCCGAAGGGTCTTTAATGTATGGCCTGCCCTCTCCAATCATCTGGAAATTAAGAGGTTGATGCAGCTTCATTTGTTTTAGATAGTCAATAAATTTCTCCGGGGTTTCTCCAAAATGTTCCGACACCAACTTTGCGATCCCCACATTGGAGGATTTCTCAAAAACTTGCTGTACGGATAGTGTCCCAAATCCCCCCGGCTTGTGATCTCGTGTTACCTTATCAAAGAATTCCAGTTTGCCGTCTCCGGTATGTACCGAGTCCGATAGCTTTATATCCGTCTCTTCGAACAAAGCAATCATGCTGGCCAGTTTGAACGTAGATCCCGGCTCTCTGGAGCCCTGACTTCCTACCGCATAGTTGTATCGCTCATAGTAATTTCCTTTGCTGTTTCTGCTTAGGTTAGAAATTGCTTTGATCTCTCCCGTCTTTACTTCCATTATTACAGCTACACCATAATCTGCCTGATGCTTTTTCAACTCATTCAATAAGGCCGATTCCGTAACATCCTGAAAATCTACATTGATGGTTGTTTGAATATCGTATCCATCTACCGGACGTTGTTCCGTTCCGTCATAAACAGGCTTCCAGCCGTTTCCGGCAATTTTTTGAAATAAGCCCTTGCCGTCAATTCCGGCGAGCTGTTTATTGAAGCTGTATTCAAGTCCGACAACTCCACGATCATCTGCGTTCACATTTCCGATAGTCCGAATTCCTAAATGATTAAAAGGCAGGAATCGTTTTTCTATCTTCTCAAAAAATGCCCCTCCTTTAAGTCTGCCATTTCTTAGTAAAGGCCATTGCTGCATCCGTTTTTTATCTTGATAACCGATTTCCTGCCGATTGATGAGCAGATATCTTTGACCTCTTTTCCGAGCCTCCTCAATCATCCGTTTATATTGCGTGGCCGATAAGTCCTTGTAGTATTTTGAAAGCAGGTAACAAAGGGAATCTATTCCACTTTTGTAAAGTCCGTTAGACGGGAGGGCCGGATCCATTGCCAACTGATAGAATGGTAAAGAGGTAGCTAAAAGGCTTCCGTCATCTGCGTAGATATTTCCCCGTGTTGCTTTGACATTCATCACCCGCATCCCAAGTGTTTCGCCAAGGCTTTTCCACCGCTCTCCTTCCACAAATTGAATCTTTGCGATACGAAAGATCACCGCCCCGGCTACTAGGAAAGTCAGAATGAATGCGATGCGGACACGTAGTACGATTCCTTTCCTAATACTCAACTTCTTTAATCAATATAGGTGATTCCCTGCTCCCTTTTAAGCCGAGCATTTCTGCCCGTTTCGCCACCTCTGATTGCTTGCTTTCATACATAAAATCAGCCTTCAGGGTTGTGTAATCTGCTCTCAAATCCTCAACCTCATTTTCCAGTTGGTTGATGGTTCTGACTTTTTTCTCAGCGTAATGCCGATTGCCGATATACAGCAAACACAAGAATGACAAGAAAAGAATCTGAGGAAGGAAACGCACGTGTATTACCTCACTCATGGAGTTATCCATACGTAAGAAGCGATTGATCAGATGGAAAAGCCCGCCACGCTCTTCGTTTTTTGGTAATTTGTAGATGTTCTTAGTCATTTTTCTTTCTGCCTATTCTCAGCTTCGCACTACGCGCTCTGCTGTTTTCTTTCATTTCTTCTTCCGTAGGGACGATGGGTTTTCGATTTACCGGATCCAAGACTCTAACCGGATTCCCGAAAAAGTCTTTTTCATCGATCCCCTTGAAATTTCCTTTATTGATATAGTTTTTTACCAATCGATCTTCCAGTGAGTGATAACTCATTACAACCAGCCTGCCATCCGGTTTGAGTACCTTCCCTGCTTGTTCCAAGAGTTCTTTCAGTGCTTCCAGCTCTTCGTTTACCTCAATTCGGATAGCCTGAAATACCTGCGCTAAGTACTTCATCTCCCGATACTTGGGTGCCAGCTTCCATGCAATTTCTCCGAGTTGCTTGTTCGTTTTGATTGCCGCATTCATACGAACACTTACGATCTCTCGTGCGAGCGTTCTTGCATTTCTCACCTCACCGTATGCACTGAACACGTTGATCAGGTCTTTTTCTTCATATTCATTGACTACCTGCATTGCACTTTTTGCGGCATACTGATCCATTCGCATATCCAGCACGCCTTCCCCCCGGGTGGTAAACCCGCGTTCAGGCGTATCAAACTGATGAGAAGAAACACCCAAATCTCCCAGTATGCCGTCTACCTCTCTAATGCCGTGTAGTCTCAGGAATTTTTTCAGAAACCTGAAATTGGTGTTAATAAATGTAAAAGAACTATCACTCCCCTCGTCCAAGGATTCGGAAAGCCTTTGCGCATTATTCTCAGCGGACTGGTCCTGATCGAATGCAAAGAGGTGTCCTGTTTTCAAATATTGAAGTATTGCTTTACTGTGACCGCCACCTCCAAAGGTCACATCTACATATACTCCGTCTGGCTTCATTTTTAATCCCTCCAGACACTCCTCCAACATCACCGGACGGTGATACCCTTGTTCAATCATCCGTCGAGAAATTTTTGGGCGAGTGCTGAGTATTCGTCAGCATCATTTATCATGTGCCTGTCAAATACTTCAGGATTCCACATTTCAATATAGCTGCCCGTGCCTATGAGGAGTGCCTCCTTTCCTATTCGTGCATGGGCAAGCATTTGCCTGGGAACGTTGATGCGATTCGCATTGTCCAGCTCCACTTGAGTAATGCTCCTGAAAAATGTCCTTTTCAACTTTCGTTGTTCAGGATTGAACTCACTAAGTGATGATATCTTGTGGTGCATTTTTTTATACTCCACCATTGGATAGAGAATCAAATTCGGCTCAAATCCCCTCCGAATAACTAGTTCGTTAGTGGAAACCTCAGGAAGGTTCGCCTTGATCTTTGCAGGTAAGACGATCCTTCCTTTAGTATCCAACTTACACTCATACTCGCTTGTAAAAAACGCCATACTGAGCTCTTAAAAATATAAACCACCGCAGCAAATATAAACAACCTTTTCTATTTTCTACCACTTTTTCCCACTTTTATACACAAAGGATGAAATTTTAATAGTTAAATGCTTAAATCAATGGATTTAAAAATTAAGTAAAATACTGATAATGAGTATTTTATGTGAAATCATGCGAAATGAAAAAATAATAAAAAGGTAATGAAAAAAATCTAAGAACTAGTCAAAAAATGGGGCTGATAATAAGAAATTGAAGGTATGGTGGGAAGATGTGGGAAGATACTATTTTGCCATAGTTAAAAGATTAGCAAAGAAGGAATTTCAAAAGCTAATACCCGGCTCTTTATCTTATGCCGCAATCCGGATGCAGATCATATTCTTTCATGATATACTGATTTCAGGAAAATTATGAATGGCGTTTATGATTCATAATTCCATTTTTTAAATTAAGTCCCAAGTTCAATATAATTACCGATATTTTCCGATCTATTGTATCCCGTACCAAAAAGTTTGTCCGTGAACCGGAAGGGTTTCTATTGCTTCACAAACTTCAGCAAACGCCCGTCCGGCAGTTGGACGAGGTACAGGCCGCTCCGCAGGGAGGCTGCATCTATCCTTGTGTTTGTGGTGCTTTCCAACATGAGCTTCCCGCCCACACTCAGGATGCGTACCGGACTTTTCACGGGAGACTGCACTTCCATGTAACGACCCGAAGGGTTGGGAAAAACTACTGCTTCTACTGCATCGCCCGCCGCACTCAGCACACATGGAGTAATTGTCACTGCCTGTGTTTGTGTGGCGGTGTTGCCTGCCTTATCGGTGAAGGTCCACGTGATGGTGGTGTTGGTGTTGGAGGTAATAGGGAAAGTAGTGACATCAGATGTAG
>JACONI010000078.1:0-7500 GCA_014323825.1 Ekhidna sp.
CTTTTGGAAAGTTTCAAACTTCCCGAAACCTCTGTCATAAAGCCCTTGCAGGAAGGTGAGGGCTTTTTTTTGTGGAATAGTATAAGCATAGAAACCTTCAAGGTTTAACCAACGAAACGACAGCACCACAAAAACCTCCAAGGTTTTGAAAACCTTGGAGGTTTAAATGACCACGACAGCAAAGCGTAGAAGCCCTCCCCGCTTTGGCGAATCATTCACTTTTGGGAAGTTTGACACTCTTCTTGATCCGACAAACGGTGTATTTCCAAATTAAAAAATACATGCTGTATTAGTTAACGTGATAAACTAAAGGTAAATATTTATGTGCAGCTAAAGCCTGTATTGTTCATTTGATTTATAAGCATTACCTTGAACGAAATTTTATCTAATGGAAGAAGAAAAAGGAACGGATATAGGTACTCTTCTTAAAATCATAAGCCATGATTTAAGAGGACCCCTGGGAAACTTTAAAAATGTAGTTGCGCTCTTTAAAACAGGCGAACTTCAAATGGATCAGACCAAAATGTTTATGGAGCAAATAGAAGTAGGAATAGATCGTTCACTCAAGCTTTTAAGCGATCTTGCCGAATGGGGCTATGCCTGTTCGGAAGATAAAAAAGTTAATCAAGAGCTATTAGACATTAATGAAGTTGCTCAAGACGTTTGTGATTCGGAATTATCTAGCTACGATGCCAAAGGAATTAAGCTAACGTTTCATCCAAAAAAAGTCGGGAAGGGATATATTGCTAAAAGTGCACTTCAGGTTATCATTAAAAATTTGCTACGTAATTCACTTTATTTTACACCTGCTAACGGAAGAGTCGAATTGGATGTAAATGAAGATCCCCGTCATATAACAATAAGCATTTCAGATAATGGAATCGGAATACCTGAAAAAATGCAGGAGTGCATTTTTGACATGGGGAAAGACAACAGGAGATTGGGTACAAATGAGGAGAAAGGAACCGGAATCGGCCTCTTTATCTGCAAAGACTTGATAAATAAAAATAAAGGCAGCATTTGGCTGGATCATTCCAAAGAAGGGGAAGGAACAACTTTTAAATTCTCAGTAAGAAAGCCAACCTCGAAATAAGCAACATGCTTAACATCAGGTATGTCAATGTGAAAAACTTCAGTAAATTTGATCAGGCTTAAACTTTTACCGATTTTCTTCGTTAAATTGCTTTTTTTATTGCTCAGAGAATGAGTGATAACCTTTGATTTTCCGGCCTGTAACATTGCTAATTAACACTGATTCATGTATAAAATAACATTATTAAGTGCAACATTAATTGTGCTGGTTTTTTCATCCTATTCTCAATATATCAATACCTATCAACTGGGGGCAATTCGCCAAAACCTGGAAAAGTTGAATGTTTTAGGTACTGTTCTGTATGTGGCCGCTCATCCCGATGATGAGAATACCCGAATGATTACTTATTACGCAAATGAGGAACTCATGCGTACAGGATATTTATCTGCAACTCGTGGTGATGGAGGTCAAAATTTGATTGGTCCCGAAATAAGGGAACAATTGGGTGTTATCAGAACCCAGGAATTGTTGGCAGCAAGAAGAAAAGATGGTGGTCAGCAATTCTTCTCCCGAGCTAATGATTTCGGATATTCGAAGAATCCTGAAGAAACCTTTACTATCTGGGATAGAGATAAGGTATTATCAGACTTCGTGTGGGTATTTAGAAATTTTCGGCCTGATATAATCATAACAAGATTTAATTCTGATGGAGTAAGTCATGGTCACCATACCGCCAGTGCAATTTTGGCAAGAGAGGCGTTTGAATTGGCAGGTAATCCTGCTGCCTTTCCGGAGCAACTGGATTTAGTTGATACTTGGAAGCCAAAAAAGATTTTCTGGAACACAGGCCGCTGGTGGTTTAGAAATCCTAAACGAGATACTGTCGGTTTGACCAGTATTAATATGGGAGAATTTAACCCGCTTATCGGTGCATCCTACGGAGAAGTTGCTGCACTTAGCAGGAGTATGCATAAAAGCCAGGGATTCGGATCCTCCGGATCTCGTGGAGACCAGGTTGAATATCTGAAACAATGGGGAGGCACAACAACTAAAAGACCATTTGATGATATTGATACATCCTGGGGCAGGGTTAATGGTTCTGAGTCGGTGGAATTTTACATCAAAAAGGCGATAGATGAATTTGATGAAACTAAGCCATGGCTTATTACGGAGTATTTAGTGCTCGCAAAAAAGGAACTGAAGAAGTTAGAGGATGAATTCTGGAAGGAAGTAAAGTCAAAAGAGTTAGATGAATTAGTTATAGCTGTCACGGGTTTGTATCTGTCTTTCTCTTCGGAAGATGATTACTATGTTCCGGGGGATTCCATAAAAATTGATTTAGAGGCAGTCAATCGGAGTGATGTGGATATTGAAATACAAGAAGTAAAATTTCAAAAGTGGAAAGACCCGGTTGAATTTGGCATCAAATTACTGAATAATAAAAAATTTACTTCTAAGCTGAATTTAAAACTTTCTTCCGATCTGGAATTTTCAACCCCTTACTGGTTAGCAGAACAGGGGACATTAGGGATGTACACTGTTGAGGATCAAACTATAATTGGTAAGCCTGAGAACGAAAATCCTCTCATCGGAATTGTTACTCTTTCAGTCGGCGGAGAAGAGTTACAGGTGCAAGTTCCGGTGAAATTTAGAAGAACAGACCCTGTTGGTGGAGAAGTAGTTCAACCGATCTCAATCGGGCCGCCAGTCATCCTGAACCTAAAAGAGAAGGTGATGGTATTCAGTGACGATGAGACCAAGCAGGTTGAGTTATCGGTCATCGCAGGGAAAAGGGACATTGCAGGACGAGTAACGCTCCATTTACCAGAGGGATGGAGATCCGATCCTTCAGATCAATCTTTTGATCTTATGAGAGAAGGAGAAGGGCAGAAATTTAGTTTTTCTATTGCTCCGCCCAAAGGAGGGTCAGAGGGTTTTTTAAAAGTTAAAGCAGAAGTTGATGGAAAAATCTATGCAAAAGGAAGAGTACATATAGACTATGATCATATTCCCGGACAAGTAATTTATCCTGAATCAAAGGTAAAGCTTGTGAGGCTTGACCTAAAACGAAAAAAAGAACTTATAGGGTACATAGAGGGAGCCGGAGATGCTATTCCTCAAAATCTTGAACAGGTAGGTTATAAGGTAGAGATGCTCTCCGGAGAAGATGTTGAGGCAAACCAACTCTCAAAATATGATGCCGTTATCTTAGGCGTAAGGGCCTTCAATACCATTGAATGGTTAGCATTTAAAAACGAAGAACTGTTTAAGTACGTTGAGAATGGAGGAAATTTAATTGTTCAGTACAATACCAATCGCCGATTGGTAACTGATAGAGTTGCCCCTTTTGACCTTCAAATCTCAAGAGATCGTGTATCTGTGGAAAAAGCACCGGTAGAAATTTTAGCTCCAAAACATCCGGTACTCAATTCACCCAATAAAATAGTGCAAAAAGACTTTGATAACTGGGTGCAGGAAAGGGGCTTATACTTTCCCGATAAGTGGTCTGATGAATTCACTCCTGTTTTAAGTAGTAATGATCCCGGTGAGAGTCCAAAAAATGGAGGGTTACTTGTTGCCAGATATGGTAAAGGTAATTACGTGTATTCCGGGTACAGCTGGTTCAGGGAATTACCGGCAGGTGTCCCGGGTGCATACCGCATTTTCGTTAATCTCATCGAACTTGAGCAATAACTGAATTGATCTCCGGAGAAGACACCGATAAACCACCCTTTTTTAAAAAATGGAGGTCTTTATATCTTTTCGTGATAGGCTGGTTAGCATTGCTTATCCTATTGTTTCAACTATTTAGCTCCGGTTATTGAATGAATACTCTTGATTTATTGGTACTTTTTGGTACATTGATTTTCATAGTAGCTTATGGTGTATACAAGACAAGGGGTGAAAAAAATATTGAAGGTTATCTGTTAGGAAGTCATTCAATGAAGTGGGGCACTATTGGCTTATCGGTCATGGCCACGCAGGCCAGTGCAATTACCTTCGTCTCTACTCCCGGTCAGGCCTATGAAAGTGGAATGGGGTTTGTTCAAAATTATTTTGGGTTACCCATTGCTATGATTGTGGTCTCCGCAGTCTTCATCCCTATATTTTATCAACTCAAAGTTTATACAGCGTATGAGTTTCTTGAGTCGAGATTTGATTTGAAAACCCGGTATTTGGGGGCCTCCATTTTCCTGGTCCAAAGAGGTCTGGCAGCCGGAATTACTATCTACGCCCCGGCCATTATTTTATCAGGCACACTTGATTGGGATTTGACGATGACCATTCTTGGAACCGGGATATTGGTCATCATCTATACTGTTTCCGGAGGAACTAAGGCAGTATCAATCACTCAAAAACAACAAATGGCCGTGATTATGGGAGGGATGTTTGCGGCTTTCTTCATAATTATTTACTACATCACTGAACATACTTCGTTTGGAAAGGCTTTGGACCTCGCCGGCAGTTTGGGAAAACTGGAAGCGGTGAACTTCAGCACAGACTCCGGAGAAAGGTACACAATATGGACGGGTATTTTAGGTGGCTTCTTTTTGCAGCTTTCTTATTTTGGAACGGATCAATCTCAGGTACAACGTTATCTGGGTGGAGCAAGCACTGCGGAGAGTAGAATGGGACTTATGTTTAATGCTGTGCTCAAAATTCCGATGCAATTCTTCATTCTCCTTACCGGAGTGATGGTCTATGTATTTTATATTTTCTATCAGCCCCCATTGCACTTTAAGGAGACTTCCGTAGAGGTAGTTAAAAATTCTAGGTATGCCGAAGCGTATCAGTCTATTGATAAAAAGTATCAGGAGGAGCTAAAACTACGAAAAGCAGCGGCAATTAATTACTCATCTTCGAATTCGGAGATGCATATCAATCAATTTAAGGAGTCAGATGCCCGGATTGCCGCTATAAGAAATGAAGCAAAGGAGTTGATTTTAAAAGCAGATGATACATTAGAAACAAAGGATTCGGATTACGTTTTTCTTACCTTCATCACCACCTATTTACCTCACGGCCTGGTTGGGCTGCTAATCGCCGTAATTTTCTCAGCAGCCATGTCTTCTACTTCCTCAGAATTGAATGCCTTAGCTTCGACCACATCAGTGGATTTTTACAAGCGTGCAATCAAGCAGGATGGGTCTGATCATCACTATCTGAATACCTCAAAACTATTCACCCTTGCCTGGGGTATACTGGCAATTTTGTTCGCCCTTATCGCTAAGAATGCTGAAAATTTAATTGAAGCTGTAAATATTGTAGGTTCCATATTTTATGGTACCATACTGGGTATCTTTTTAGTTGCATTCTTCCTCAAGTATGTCCGGGGAAGTGCAGTCTTTATCTCGGCCATCATTGCCCAAACAGGAGTGGTCATCATACACTTCATGACGGAGGCCGGAATATTTTCACTTAGCTATTTGTGGTATAATCTGATAGGATGTGGCGGTACAATTATCCTGAGTTTATTCATTCAGTTGTTCCTGCCGGCAGAAAAAGCAGATGGACTAAAAGGGTAGACATGTTTCAAAAAACAAATGTTTTAATAGGCTTTACCAATAATTAGCCCAAAGATTAACTAAATATGAAAATTAAAATTTTACCGGCACATAATCATCACATTTATTTTCAACTCTTGTCTACCTATTCCTAAAGAGATTGTTGAATTATCAAAAGTTTTAGGAGAAGATGTTTTACAGCTTAAAAATTCTCATAAAAATATAATATTATAATATATCTGTTTAAATTTGAAGCATTATGGTTTATTAAAAATGTCATTATTTTATAAAATCCTTTTGAATTTTTTATTTGTAGGTTTACTCTTTCTCACATTGAAAGTAACAACAAAGAAATTTCAGGCATATACATGGATGTGGGATACGCTGCTTCACAAAAATTATTCGTATATTGGACAAAACCCAAACTTGACCTTTGAGCAGAAACAAGAGATGAAACTAGGATTTTATGCAAAATATTTAAACCATGTAAAGAACAATACGGAAGAGGATGCAATTATTCTAATGCCTCCGGATTCTACTCTTTCTTCAACAGAGCCTCAGTTGAATTTAAAATATTTGAAAGACAGGAGAAGAACTACCTATTTTCTTTATCCAAGAAAACCTGTTTACAGAAAGTCCTATCAATATGACAAGAACCTATTAGCGCAACTAACCCACGTAGCTATTGTTGATTATCAGGGATATCAGGAATTAGATTACAAATTAAGAGATAAACATAGATTTACCGTATTACCCATAACTAATAAGTAATATCTTGACTTTTTTCGGAATACTTCTTACGTTTTTACTTGGTTTTGCTCTCTTAAACCTAATTTCAAATCAGTTTCGCCTGATTGAACTACTTGGATTTTCATTTCTTGTAGGAATATTCTCCCAGACTATATTGATGTTTTTTCTTAATATTTTAAGTATTGAGTATAACTTGGTTTTAATATTCGTAATTTCAATACTTCTATTGGTAAGTATTTGTATTTGGCACTTTATCAATCGGCCTGCCGTAAAATCCGGAATACGGATAAATTATACACTAAGGAAATTAAAGCCTAAAAGTTTTAATTTTCTTATCTTGTTTGCCTGGGGGTTAATTATTTACACATTATATTTAATCAGCGTAAAATCACTTTACTGGCCCACATCCGCTTCCGATTCATTAACTTCTTTTGATTTGTATGCTAAAGCCTTAGCTCATGAAGGAAAGCTTCTTAATACGCTGATCTACGAAAAAAGAGTTGGCTATGGTGCGGCTTACCCGCCTTTGTATAGTATGGCTCTTTCATACGCCTATCTCTTGGGCTTTGAAACGTCTAAGATTATCCCGGTTTTGATTTTTTTGTCCTTCGTTTTGTCTTTTTACTGCTTACTTGTAAGGCTCAATGATCCGACAAGTGCGGCATTATTTACCTTTTTTATGTTAGTCACTCCGGAGTTCTTAGTTCAAAGTGCAATTAATACTACCAGCGTCCCTCATGCTGTTTTTTCATCATTAAGTGTATTATGCTATTTGGAATGGAGGAGGGAAAAGAAGATAAGGTACCTTTATTTATCAGGAGTTCTTCTAAGTGCCGGTGGTTTTACTCGAAGTGAGACAATATTATATATGGCTCCATTACTCTTCTACCTGCTGCTTTACAGTGTAAAACAAAAGACTTACAAAGACTTTTTTATTTATGTATGTATTTCAATAATGCCTTTTCTGACTTGGCAATTTTTTTTAAAAGCTCACGGGGAGGTAATGGAGAAATTCATTCAAGTTAAGCTGCTTTATACTCCGAATTTTGATTTCAATCAATTAAATGAAATACTCAGCTATGCCTACAAGGTTATTACTTCTACCGACCACTACGGAATTACGTTGTTCCTGTTCTTGATTTGTTTGGCTTTAAATACTTTAGAGATTATAAAAAAACGCAAGTTATTAGACCTCATTTTTTTAATTTTCTT
>JACONI010000078.1:12500-19774 GCA_014323825.1 Ekhidna sp.
GACGTTTCTTCAAGGTATTCTAATCCTGTAACAACAAATGGCGGACACGAAGTTATTGACGCATTTCAAAGAATGTATGGGATTGACATTAAAAAGAATGGCGGACTTTCAACTGTTTACCTTGATGTAAAAAAAGTGAACTAAATGAAATCAAGACCAAATCTCTTTGACTATGCGACTTCCGAACTTTCGCAAGACGCTTTTTTGACTTGGTTGATTCAATGGGCAGATAAAGACTATCGAGAAGTCGATAGTTCTTTAAATGCTTGTGCTGTGTCCTTTCTGCAAGCACTTTTGGACAAAGACAAGTCCTTTTCTATTGAAACTGTAGAAGCAGAAAGGCAATGGTATAACATTGATGTTTGTGCTTTAGTGAATAACAAATATTTTCTTGTAATAGAAGACAAAAAAGGAACTAAAGAACATTCAGACCAACTCAACAGATATTCTGAACTTTCAAAAAAGCATTACGAAAAATCAGACATCGAGATAAAGCTCGTTTACTTCAAAATGGAAGAACAAGGAAAATACAACGATATAGAAGAAGCAGGTTTTTCGTTATTCCAAAGAAGTAAAATGTTATCAATACTCGCAGATTATATCAATACAACTGAACAATCAAACCAAAACGATATAGTTGTTGATTATTACAAGAATCTTGACAACTTGGACAAGAAAATCAAAAGCTACCTGACTAAACCATTAAACGAATGGTTTTGGTATTCTTGGCAAGGTTTCTACTCTGAACTTCAAAAACACATTGGCGGAAATTGGGAATATGTTTCAAATGCAGCAGGTGGATTTCTCGGCTTTTGGTGGAATTGGAAATACTCTAAAGTTGACGGAAAAGAATTTGAATATTATCTGCAATTAGAACAAGACAGATTTGTGTTCAAACTCTATGCCTACAAAGAAAACGAGCGTAGAGAAGTTCGAGATTTTTACCGCAGAAATTTATACAAGAAAGCAAAAGAGTTAAATATTGGAATTTCTCAATTCGGTCGATTAGGAGCATATATGGGAGTTGCTAAGCTGAACTCTGAATATCGAATTACAAACGAAAATGGACTTTTAAGTATTCAAGCTACTGTTGACAATTTAAACGATATAATGAAGCTGATAAACGAAACTGAAAAAGAAATAAAAGCACATAACAAAGTGTATAGTTAATGGCGGTTTTGTGCTGAAATTCAAGGTTTTGGCATTTAATAAAGTAAGTACTAAACTGAAAATTAAGTACTTCTAAATCCGCCACTAACCATACACAAACCGTTGTATACCATTCAACCCAAATGAAAAACAAAATTCAACGAAAGATAGATTTAAAAACAAAACCATTAGGATCTTTAGGAGTTCTTGAAAAAATAGCTTTTCAAATTGGTACAATTCAAAACAATTTATCCCCTACACTCTTAAATCCAGCTTTAGTAGTATTTGCTGGCGATCACGGAATCGCAAAAGATGGTGTTAGTGCTTACCCTCAAGAAGTTACTCATCAAATGGTATTTAACTTCCTTCAAGGAGGGGCAGCAATTAATGTATTTAGTAAACAACATGGTTTTAATTTACATATTGTTGATAGCGGTGTAAACTTTGATTTTGAATATAATAAGCTAATCAATCATAAAATTAACCATGGAACAAAAAGCTTTCTTACTCAAAAAGCCATGACTGCTAAAGAATTTCAGACATGTCTAAAAAAGGGAGAGGAAACTGTTAAATCCATTGCTGCCAACCAAACAAACATAATAGGTTTTGGAGAAATGGGAATAGGCAACACTTCCTCCTCTACTATGCTAATGAGTTACTTATGTGACATACCGATTGAGGATTGTGTTGGTAAAGGTACAGGAGTAGCTGGTGAACAGCTAAAACATAAAATCAATATTCTTGAACAATCTGAAACATTTCATGGCAGGTTAGATAATTTAGAAGAAATCTTTTCAACCTTTGGAGGATATGAGATGGCTCAAATGTGTGGTGCTATGTTAGAAGCTTATAAGCAAAACATGGTAATTCTGATTGATGGATTTATAGCAACAGCAGTTTTTCTAGCAGCAACTAAATTTAAACCTGGCATTAAAGAAAATGCTATATTTTGTCATCAAAGTGATGAAAAAGGACATCAACTACTTTTAAAAGAACTAAAGGCTCAACCAATCTTAAACCTTGGGCTAAGACTTGGAGAAGGGACAGGTTGTGCATTAGCCTATCCAATTATTGAAAGTGCTGTGAACTTTCTTAATGATATGGCAAGTTTTGAATCCGCTGGTGTAAGTGAAAAATCATAGAGGTATGAAAAGTGAAATAAGAATTTTCTTTACTTCTTTAATGTTTTACACACGAATACCCTGTCCAAGTTCTATTGATCATGATCCAAATAACATCAATAAGGCGACTCGTTATTTTCCATTAATCGGTTGGATTGTCGGGGGCTTATCATATTTGATATTTATTGTTTCTAATCTGCTATTTGATCAGTCAATTGCGGTTGTACTCTCGTTACTAACTGGAATTTTATTAACTGGAGCTTTCCATGAAGATGGCTTAGCAGATGTTATTGATGGATTTGGTGGTGGTTGGACTAAAGAAAAAATTTTAGACATCATGAAAGACAGCCGTGTAGGGGCATTTGGCGCTATATCTATTATGTTACTTTTATTACTCAAATATGCGTCGCTTAATACTGCATTAGACTATTTTTCAAAGCCATATATTATTCCACTTATCTTTATTTCGTATCATTCCTTGGCTAGATTAACTGCCGCAAATATCATTTTCACTTCAACTTACTCTAGAGATGATGTAACAAGTAAGGTAAAACCTATTGCAAAAAGCCATGGACTTCCTGAAATTCTCGGTTCCTATACTTTTGGTCTTTTTCCTTTACTTATACTTGCATGGTTTGAGTGGAAGTTTATTGTAGTATTAGTCCCATTATTTATTCTCTATTTCTTTTCTAAACGATACTTCGAGAAGTGGCTTGATGGTTACACTGGAGATTGCTTAGGTGCTTTAGAACAATTGGCAGAATGTGTTTGTATTTTGAGTTTTGTTGCCTTATGGAAATTCATGTAATAAGACATACACCTGTCAATTTTGATAAGAACCGATGTTATGGTCAGCTTGATACTCCTCTAGCTGAAGGCTTTATAGAAAATGCCAAATCTTTAAGCAATCAACTTTCTGATTGCTATGAACAAGTTATTACTAGCCCATTATCTAGATGCGTAAAACTTGCTGACGAATTAAATCTAAAGGATTCAAAAAGAGATAATAGGTTACTGGAATTAGATTTTGGTGACTGGGAAGGACAATTATGGAACGACATTAACCAAAAAGCATTAAATACATGGATGAAAGATTTCGTTAATAACTCTCCTACTAATGGAGAAACCTTAAACCAAATGTATAAACGCATTGCTGAATTTATTGACAGCCTGAGAAGTGAAAATCTCGATAAAGTGTTAATCATCACCCATTCAGGAGTAATTCGGTGCTTTTGGGCTTACTTTTTAGAAATACCTCTATATAACATATTCAAATTACCAATAAGCTTTGGAGAAGTCTTTAAATTCAACCTTGGAGACAACAAACAGTATGACTCAGTCAAGCAACTCAAATAAACGGTATATAACAATGTATATAGCTAATAGGGCATTTGGTGTATTAAGAAAGTTTGGTGGTTACTAGAAACACCGCTAAGCCAAAATTTTGATATTGAAAAGCGAATCAATTAAGGTACTGTTCCAAAAAGTATGATTTATAACTTGTTTAAAAAGAACAAGTTATCGAAAAACAAGAATATTTACGTTGGGTCGGAGACATTGAACAAAATGACCAGATTGACGAATTGGATTTTAAAGTTTGTAACGGAGACTATAAAATTCTTCAATATTTCAACTTAGGAGAAGGACCTGTTTATAGCGGAGAAAAATCTAAAATTTTAAATACCTTCAAATCAAATTTCAAACCAATAACTGACAGAAAAGAAAATGGACTTATTAGAATACGGTTTATTATAAACTGTAAAGGAAAAGCAGGAAGATTTAGAGTTTTGCAATTGGATTATGATTATCAAGAAAAAGAGTTTAATCAAGAAATCGTTTCTTAACTTTTAAATATAATCAAAGAAATTGAAAATTGGGAAGTTTTATATAGAAACGAAGTTCCTGTAGATTATTATATGTATCTGATTTTCAAGATTAAAAACGAACAATTAACAGAAATTTTGCCTTAATGAAACACTTTAGCCTTTTAATATTGCTACTTCTCTTTTTAAGTGTGTTTGCACAACCGAATTGCGAAGCCTATAAATACTATGGAGATACCTTAAAATATGAAGCTTGCAAAAAGGCAATGAAAATTAAAGATCATCATCAATTCAGTAAAGAATATCAAACTGTTTTGGACGAGTCAATTGAGATTGACCCAACATTTGATTATGCTTATTGGGCGAAGTCCATTGCTTATTTAAAAAGTGGAGATTTTGTGACTTGGAAAAAGCTAATTGATAAAGCAGTTGAGTTAAACCCAAAAGAATATTTAGGATATAGGGGTTTTTGCCGTTATGATTCCTTTAGAGATTACAAAGGAGCAATCAAGGATATCGAAAAATTGGATAGTTTGGTAGTCTATGATATTGGACAATCCCAAAGCGGAACGTACCATCTAAACATAGTTAAAGGCTTGTGCTATAAAGCAATCGGAGAAAAACAAAAAGTGATAAAAATCATTGAAGACCAAATTAAGCTAAATGAGGGCGAGAATTTTGTTGGAGCAAATGATTATTTACATCTTGGAGTTCTTTATTTAGAAACCGAGAAATTTGAAAAGGCAATTGAGTCATTTAAAAAACAATCGGAAAATAATGAATTAGCGGAAAATCAATATTATTTAGCTTTGACCTATAGGAAATTAGACAATCTAAACGAATACAAGGCTTGTTTAGAAAAAGCAAAGGAACTTTACGTTGGAGGAAGAAGAATGTCTGACCCATATTCAAATCCAATGGACAAAATATACCTTGAAAATATTGAAAATGAATTAAAAACAGCTTACAACAATGGCTATAAGTAATTGCTTGTTCTTGCCTACTTCTGAAAATCCTCGCGGATTTTCTGTTTGGTGTGTACTTGCAAAATTAAGTGCTAACCCACGCAACTACGCATAGCCAAACCGTTAGGCACAATGCACAAAAATGCGTAACAAATTCAAAATTTTGACTTAAAAAAGTTAAATTTGTTTGCGTGAAAACAAAAAATCTATACATAATAGCTGGTTGTAATGGAGCTGGAAAAACTACAGCTTCCTATACTATTTTACCAGAAATAATAGAATGCAAAGAGTTTGTAAACGCTGATGAAATTGCAAAAGGATTATCGCCTTTTCAACCTGAAAAAGTAGCATTTGAATCAGGTCGAATAATGATTAACCGAATTAACGAATTACTTCGTGAGAATGAAAGTTTCGCTTTTGAAACAACACTATCGACAAGAAGTTATCGGAATAAAATCCTAAAAGCACAAAAAAAAGGATACTCTGTGACATTGCTTTTCTTTTGGCTTAACAATGTCGAATTAGCAAAAGAACGTGTTAGAATCAGAGTAAAAGAAGGCGGACATAATATTCCAAAAAAAGTAATAGAAAGAAGATATTTTAATGGAATAAACAATCTATTTGACATTTATCTTCCAATTATTGACGGAGCATTAATTTTTGACAATTCGTATGGAAAACATGAATTACTTGCACATAAAATGGGAACTAAAATCTTGGAAATTGTTGACCAAGAAAAATTTGAACAATTAAAAAACATTTATGACTCAAAAAGATAAACAAATTGAATTGAAAAATAAGATAGTCAAAGGACTTGAAAAAGTTTACGAACGACTTATTGAGTTTAAGAAAACCAAAAAGAGTGAACTTGTGGTAATGCAAGGTGATAAAATAGTGAAGATTAAACCTGAATAAAACACTGTGCCTAACATTGGCTATACGTAATGCGGGCAAAAGGTAAAACTCAAAAGTTATTACATTTAATCCGCTCGCAATTCGTATATTCGTTATTAGAAATTAAACAAATAACAAAAGGCTCGCTAAAGTTCATGCGCAGTCCGAAAACTATCGCTTTCAGACATCCGCACTACGTATAGCCGAGACCGTTACCTACAAGCTAAACGAACCACGATGAAGTTAAACTTATTAGCTTTTTTATTAATCTTTAGTATGGTTTTAAAAATCAAAGGACAAGAAATGAACGAATTAAAAAAAGTAAAACCATATTCAATTACCTTCTCTGTTTCAAACTATAAATGAGACAGCGGATTGGTACGCACAGAAATTGGGATTTCAAAAAGTTGCCGAAAAGGACTATCCTGAATTCAAAACATCTTTAGTTTTTTTAGAACTCAACGGATATAGAGTTAAACTCATAAAAGACGGAAACGCCAAAAGTGGACAAGTTGTGAGGGATGTTCCGCCAGCCCATACTTCCAAATTCGGACAGTCACAATTTTGCTTACTTACTACGAATCTGGACGGAATTAAAACAGAATTGCAAAATAATGGAGTGAGCAATAAAATCTATTTTGTTATATAATTTATATTATGTTAAATAAAAGATTAAATATTTATTTTTCTTGGGTGTCTTGTTTTATATCCTTCCTTATTTCTCTTGTAAGGCTTCTAGTTCGGAAGAAATTTTGTTGTACTGTTCCGTTTTCTTTAGCCCATTGTATATGTATTGAAGCGTCTGCAAAATGTTCAGGTCTGTGCCGTCGAGCGTATAAAGTTTTTCCCATGTAGGGAGTGTTTCCTTTAGTTTCTCTTTAATCATGGTTTCAAGTTCCTCATATCTTTTTTTCTCATTAGCGTCAGGTCTTGACTTTCCGGGATAATAGTTCAAACTTCCCTGTTCCTTAACAAGTTCACTCGCTTCATTGTAGGAAATAACTCCTAAATTGAATAAAGAATTAAAATGATTTGGATCAACCTCCAATGCACGATTGTAAGCTTCTAATGCACCTTCTTTATCGCCGGATTCATCCTTTAATACTCCTAAAGTAAACAGCAGGTCGGTATTTTCCGGTTCTGCCTTTATTGCTTTTTCTATGCCCTGCCTTGCCTCATCAATCTTTTCCATTTGAATGTAAAGGTTTACCTCGTACTTCATCAGGTCTATATCATTGGGATAGGCTTCCCTTCCTTTTTTAATTGCATCAAGGGCATCATCAAAATTTTCTTTCTTAAACGCATAGTTGTATAACTGAAGG
>JACONI010000079.1 GCA_014323825.1 Ekhidna sp.
CCGACATTTTCAGCTATAGTAAGGTCAAGTGGAATTGTTCCAATTACCGGGGCATCGTTCACGTTGGTAACCGTAAGGATGAGTTTTTTCGAGTCTGACAGTGTTCCGTCACCATCATCGGTAACGGTTAATGTAAGCATATATTCGTCCGTGGTCTCATGGTCAAGTGTTCTTGCAACGGTAATTTGTCCTGTGTCATCTATGGCAAAATCATTATGATTGGTTCCGGAGAGTGCATAAGTCAGTGTCTGAGAAGGACGATCTTGATCTGTAACCGGAATCACTGAACCGACATTACCTGAACTGACATTTTCATTTATAGTAAGGTCAGGGATCATTCCAATTACCGGGGGGTCGTTTACATCATCAACCGTAATGGTGACGGTGGCATCGGCTGTTCCCCCATTGCCATCATCAGCCCTTACGGTAAGGGTGTAAGTCCCTTTTGCCTCATGGTCAAGTTTCTTTGCAACAGCAATTAATCCCGTATTTGCTTTTATTTTAAAATCATTGTTATCATTGCCTGCGGTGATTTCATAAGTCAACATCTGAGAAGGTCTGTCCTCGTCGGTAGCTGTAACCGGAGTCCCAACGTCATCATTTACATCGGCATCTTCATCTATCGTAAAGGTGACAGTGCCACCGGCGAATACCGGGGCTTCGTTCACATCGGTAACCGTAATGGTGAAGGTCTGCGTAATATTTCTCGTCCCGCCTTGCACCGTTACCTCTACATCATAGGTATTATCACCATTCGTACTTCCGGGGGCTTCAAAATCCGGATTCGTTTGAAAAGTCAAAGCACCGCTATTCATGTTAATGTCGAAACTGCTCCTGTCGGCTCCTCCACTGAGTGAATAGTTGACCGCTACATCAGTATCGGTGGTCATTACGGTCAGCACCTCAGTCATGTTCTCAGGGACTTCTACAATGGGCTCTGAAACAATTAAGAACACCTGATTTGTGTAGAGTTTGGCAGTTTGGTTACTTCCATCAAATCCCGTGACGAACACGTCCTGATCCCCGTCTTTATCCATATCGGAAAAGGCAGCGGAACTACCACTAACACCTGTAAAGGACATTCCCGACTCGGTAAAGCCGCCCGACCCGTCATTGATGTAGAGTTTGGCAATATCACTTCCTGTGACGAACACGTCCTCATACCCGTCCCCGTCCACATCGGCAAAGGCAATGGAACTACCACTAACACCTGTAAAGGACGTTCCCGACTCTGTAAAGCCGCCCGATCCGTCATTGATATAGAGTCTGGAGATTGCATTACCGCCACTGTGCTCTCCCGTGATGAGCACGTCCTGATACTCATCCTTATCCACATCGGCAAAGGCAATGGAACTGTACTCAACGCCTGTAAAGGGCGTTCCCAGAGCCTCGATAAAGCCGCCCGACCCGTCATTGATGTAGAGTTTAGCAATTGGTCTGGTAGTATCATCTCCCGTGATAAGCACATCCTCATCCCCGTCCTTATCCACATCGGCAAAGGCGATGGAACCATTACTAATCCCCATAAAGGGCGTTCCCATCTCGGTAAAGTTTCCCAACCCGTCATTGATGTAGAGTTTGGAAATAGCTTGACCAATACCTTGGAAGTCTCCCGCCCATCCCGTAATGAGCGCGTCCTGATCTCCGTCCTTATCCACATCGGCAAAGGCAATGGAACTGCTATTAACATTTGCGAAGGACGTTCCCGACTCTGTAAAGCCGCCCGATCCATCATTGATGTAGAGTTTGGAAATATTCTCAGTACGATTCCATCCCGTGATGAGCACGTCCTGATCCTCGTCCTTATCCACATCAGCAAAGGCAATGGAGCTATATTCAACCCCTGCATCTGCGAAGGGCATTCTCAGATCCTCGGTAAAGTTTCCCGACCCGTCATTGATGTAGAGTTTAGCAATTGGTCTGGTATTATCATCTCCCGTGATAAGCACGTCCTCATCTCCGTCTTTATCCACATCGGCAAAGGCAATGGAACCTTTACTAACTCCTGCTCCCGTAAGGTCGGATTTAAAAACAAACTGGGCGGTGGCTGTGTTGTCGGCTAAACATAGCATCAGACCGGCTATGAGCGGGCAAAGACTTCTGAAAAGCGTTTTATTTTGTAATAATTTCTTGTAATACATAATCATACGATTCATGGTAAGAAACTTACTCACTTTCTGATAATCGGTAAATTATGTTTACTTTTATTTAAAAAAAACATTAATAACGAAAAACTTGAATGCAAATTACAGAAATACGATAGATTATACAAAAATATCAAATCAATATTATTTAATTGCAAAAAAATTATCCTGATTAAATTAGGCTCTTATTTATTTTTGTATTTGCTTTATACAATACGTTATATGTTATTTAAGTCTTTCAAATGAAGAATCTAATGCTCTTCACCTCCGATTAGTATGCCCGCATAGAGGATTTAGGAGTACTATCATTCGTTGTATAAGTTCTAAGATCATCATTAAAATCCGGTTTCAATTTTCGCTGAATTAGCTTTGATGCCGAAGCATTTGCAAAAACAGTACGTTTTTTCAGGATATCACCATTAAAATATATATCAGAAATTAAAAGTGTATGCTTTGCTATAATTCCTTCGGTGCAATCAAGCAAAATATTTAATGACTCCATCATCAAAAAATTTCATTCTATTGGTGTATGCGTGACGGGACTCCGCAAATAAGGCTTAAACGAGAATGAGTTGCACCTGTTTAAGTAAAATTGCTTTCAGCGGCTTCTTCTTTTATTGCATTAGCATCCTCACCCAAATAATGATCAATAAAATAATGTCCCGAATAAATAACGGGTGTCAGCAAAATCGCTATTATGAACTTATAGATATAATTGATAGCAGCTACTGAAACAACTTGTGAGAGTTCCCACCTGTTGTCTGCCGGTGCTAAAATGTAGAAAGCCAGTATCAGGACTACAAAACTGTCAACGAGCTGCGAAATCAAGGTAGATCCGGTAGCCCTTAGCCATATCATTTTTTCACCTGTGATCTTTCTTAGCTTTTGAAATACAGCCACATCTAAGAGCTGTCCGATCAAGAATGCAGTAATAGAGCCAATAATGATGCCAAGTCCTTGCGTATAGATTTTATTAAAAGCAAAATCAATGTTAAAGGGATTTCCAAGTGAATCTTGATCATTAACATCAATCCAGAATTGTGCCGGGTCTAGTTTCGTAACCACGTAGATCATCAGAAAAGCATAAGAAATACATCCAACAGCAATGAAGCTTACTTTTCGTACCCCTCTCTTTCCAAAATATTCATTAATAATGTCGGTGGTAATGAACACTACGGGCCAAATCACTACACCGGCTGTAAGATTAAAATTGAGTGTATATCCAAGAATATTCAGATTGACGGGAGCAAATCCAAGTGTCTCCTCAAGGGAAAAGATTTTTACTCCGATTAATTCGGCCAGAATAGCATTGGTAAGAAAAATTGCTGCCAGAATAATAAAAAGTTGTTGCTTCTTATTTTTCATCAATGATAAAGTTTGTCCCCTCAATAGCCAATGCTGAATTATCAAAGATCGTTTGTGCTTCCTCAAGTATTGGATCCGGCTCTTTATATCTGACCGAAAAATGACCAAGAATCAATTTTTTTACTTTGGAAAGTTTTGCAAACTCAGCTGCCTGCATAGCGGTAGAGTGATACGTAGAAGTTGCACGATTTTTCATATCGTTGGTAAACGTTGCTTCATGGTACATTAGATCAACTCCTTTAACAATCTCTGCTAACTCCGGCTTAACCTTAGAATCAGCACAATAGGCATAACTGAAGGAAGGATTAGGGTTTTCGGTAAGCTTTTTATTCTCATACTTGATATTACCGTGGTTATCCGATATATCTTTCCCTTCTTTAAGAGCTATAATCTCCGGCTTAGATATTTTCAACTTTTCCACCATTCCTTTTTTTATTCGTCTTTTTTTTGGCTTTTCTCTGAACAGGTATCCTGAACAGGGCACTTGATGATCCATTGGAATGGTTATGACCCGGTACTTTGAATGATCATAGATTATTTCTGAGATGTCAGGAGTGAATTCCTTAAAATTAATTTTGAATTTAAGAGAAGTTTCCGAATACCTAAGTTGAGTACTAATTATTTCCTTTAATCCGGGAGGTCCGATTAATAACATATCTTTGGTTCTACCAAAAAGATGCATTGTTGACAAAAGACCAATTAATCCAAAATAGTGGTCGCCATGAAGGTGAGATATAAGAATATGGTCTATCCTTGATAATCTTATCTGATACTTCTTTAAAAGAAGTTGTGTTCCTTCACCACAATCTATTAAAAAATGATGATCCCGGATATTTAATAACTGAGAGGTATGATGCCTCCTGTGCGCAAAAGCGGCTGAGTTTGATCCTAATATGAGGAGTTTAAAACTCAAATCATCTGCTCATCGGAATCAGCATTCTTTCTAATTTCTGACATTAAAACAACATCAGCCGCCTCTTCCTGATTTTCTACAATGTTCATGACTTTATCTAACTGACTGATATTGATAAGTTTCATGACATGATCCGTAACTTTGAAGATAACAAAAACTCCACGCTCCGAGAATGTTCTGTTACCTACCAATAATGCACTTAATCCACTTGAGTCAATATATTTTACTCCCTCCATATTTACGATGACACTTAGCACACCATCCTGAGCGAGATTTAAAAATTCGGATTTGATCTCGGGAGCCACTGTGGAGTTCACCTTCTCTTCTCCTATTGCAACAATCGTGTATTTTTCGTATTTATCTATTTTAAATTTCATAATTATTATGCTACAAATTGAGCGATGCTATCTTTTATTTCGGCTAATTTATTTGAGTATGAGGTTTTAACAAATTTTTCTCCTGAGATGTTCTCATAAAGTTCAATGTATCGATCAGAGATCCGGTTGATTTTGTCTTCATCTAACGTAGGCATCTGCTGTCCTTGCTTTCCCTGAAACCCTTCGGAAATAAGCCATTGCCTTACGAATTCCTTTGACAATTGCCTTTGAGGCTTATGCTGATGTAAAAACTCCTGATAGGTATTCAGATAAAAATACCGTGATGAATCCGGTGTATGTACCTCATCAATGAGATAAATCTGCTCGTCATACTTCCCAAACTCATATTTTGTATCCACTAGAATCAAACCTCTTTCTTCAGCGATTTTAGTTCCTCGCTCAAAAAGCCGATAGGTATATTCCTCCAGTTTCTCGTAGTCGTCTTCAGATACAATACCCAGCTTTAATATTTCGTCTTTAGAGATATCCTCATCATGACCTTTATCCGCTTTTGTAGCAGGTGTAATAAGAGGATGAGGAAATCTTTGATTTTCGATCATACCATCGGGTATTTCGTTTCCGCAAAGTATTCTTTTACCATCTTTATATTCCCGCCACGCATGACCTGCCAGATAACCGCGAATGACCATCTCTACCCTAAGCGGCTTACAACATTTACCGATTGTTACATTTGGATGAGGTGTTGACTCTACCCAGTTTGGGACAATATCACGGGTTGTGTGCAGAAATTTAGCAGCCAATTGGTTCAGAACTTGACCTTTGTAAGGAATCGGCTGCGGCAATACTATATCAAAAGCAGAGATTTTGTCAGTAGCGATCATTGCTATTTTATCATCAAAATAATAAACTTCCCGAACCTTACCTGAATATTTTCCTGTTTGGTTTTTAAATTGAAAATTCGTTGAAATAATCCCTTCCGACATGACCTGCAAATATAAACTCCCTTACGCTAAGCACGTATTTTTCATATTGTCCTTGCTAACCTCTTCATGTATTGAATTCAGGATTTCTGACGAAGATGCCAAAGAAAAATTAGCCGATACCGGTGTGTCAATACAATTCGATGATTTGCTTGTCGGAGAAAGAAATATGCATTTTGCATTTAATGGAAAAGAGAAAGAAAACTTAATTGTATTTGTTCATGGCTCCCCGGGTTCGTGGAATGCGTTTATAGATTTCTTTAAAGCAGATTCAATACTCGGTCATGCAAATATCTTAGCGGTTGACAGACCCGGTTATGGTAAATCAGGATATGGTTTAGCAGAGCCCGCTCTTAAAAAGCAAGCGATGTTGATAAAAGAAGTGATTGGCAGATTCGACCATTCAAAAATCATTCTTATCGGTCACTCTCTCGGAGGACCGGTAATCGCAAGAATGGCTATGGACTACCCTTCTCTTTTTAACGGATTAATAATGGTGGCTCCCTCTATTGACCCTGAAATGGAAAAAGACGAATGGTATAGAAGAGTAATCAATACCAAACTAGGGGCTGCTGTGACACCTGAAGAGTTTAAAGTTAGCAATGATGAAATCTTACCTCTAAAGGAAGAGTTAATACAAATGCTCCCACTCTGGCACAAGATTCGAATTCCTACCATCGTGATACAAGGCACAAAAGACAGACTGGTACCCAGGGAGAATGCAGATTTCGCAGAAAAAATGTTACCGGACGCTGTTATAGAAATAAGGCTGCTTGAAGGTGTTGATCATTTTATCCCCTGGAGCCATCCATACGAAATAATCAGTGCCATCCAACATTTGTTGGACGACGCTGATTAACAAGCCGACTGTGTCTTATTGATTAAAAAATGGTATTTATTACCTAACAATTTTCTGTAACACCGTGGTCATTTAAACCTCCAAGGTTTTCAAAACCTTGGAGGTTTTTGTGGTACCGTCGTTTCGTTGGTTAAACCTTCAAGGTTTTGAACACCTTGAAGATTTTAATCTATATTTTATTCCAAAAAAGCCCTCACACTCCTGCAAGGGCTTTATGACAGAGGTTTGAGGCTTATTCGCTGTCGAGTTCCGCCTTCGTTTCGGCGGGCACCCGTGTCTTTTTATGTTCCGGGCGCGGTTGTCTTTAAAGTTTGGCGGCCATTTTGGCACCTATTGGCTTTTAGGGAGGTGATGATGGCGGTTTTATTGTCACTCGTTGACAGATTGTTTGCCCAATACAGGGCCGTAAAGCCAATATTATTTTTAATATTCACATTTATGCTAGACACAGCTAATAAAGCGTTTACGATAGCTGTATGGCCATGGGCGGCCGCGACAGTTAAAGCCGCATATTGATTGCCGGTTAGTTGACGGAGAACTTTATAGCTGGTACGGAAGTAGGCTAAGAATGTGGAGCTAAGCCCATAAGGATAGGTACGTCACAAAAGCATCTATCAAGACTCTTTTCCTTATACCCTAAGCTCCTGACGGTTTTTTAGTGAGATGCAGGCCGCCGTTTTTTATTTCTTCAAAGAGATAAATTCAATAATTTTATTTTATGGAAAGAACTATTGATATTGAGTCGCGGAGAGAAGACTTAAACGCATGGGTAAGAAGAAGCCTGGAACTCTTTGAAAGTACTCCCTATCTTGACAACATTCTTGAGGTATACCCTTTACAAACAGCCAGACCTGAACGATTTGATGACCGGCTAAGAAGGCGTATCATCTCAGCACATCAAGGCAGACGAACCGGAGAATTGATTGAAATTTTACAAAATGAAGTAAAATTCCCGTATGATGAACCAATCTGGTATTTAATAAAAAATATACAGGGCTGTTTAAATAACAACCCTCAACAAATATTGCGGATTGCAGAATCCTTATATGCAATGACAGCAGAAGAAACTGTAATCAGACTAGAGTCGGCTCCCAAACTAAATACTCAGATGGGTCCAATGTTTACTAATTGGTTAAGAGAAAACTTTAATCTCCTTGAAATTGACAAATTTAGAGATTCAACAGAAGGAATCTTTGTCTTAAACTCTAGTGAGGAAGTGGGGAAATCATTCATCAATGACGAACTACATCAGAATTTAGATAAAAGACCCGATTTAGTTGCCAAAGTCAACGACACTTACATTGTTGGAGAAGCCAAATGGATTGGTTCTCCCAGTGGAAATCAGAATAAGCAAGTCGTAGAGGTTATTAACCTCTGTAGAAACCAAAGAGGGAACGTAATTCGGGTAGGTATAATAGATGGTTTCCCATGGGCTGTATATAAGTCAGATGGAAGTATTATCAATGACAAAACATGTGTGCAGGTACAGGAATGCGAATATGATATTATCAGCACCTTATTACTGTCGGATTATTTAAGTTCATTTACCTAATCAAAAGGAACATATTCATAAAAATTACAACTAATATTTTCTTCCTTAAACGTGCGCCTGATTACCTCAAGCGAATGGGTGGAGTTATCTATTCCAATCCATTTTCTGCCAAGTTGATCCGAGACTTTAAGTGTGCTGCCGGACCCTGCAAAACAATCCAAAACTGTTGATTCTTCATTGGAAGAGTTTAATATAATCCTTTTTAACATCTCATGATTTTTCTGAGTCGGATAATCAATATATGACAGTCCCTTATCTTTGAACTCCCAGACATCCTGAATTTTGAACCCATTATGATCTTTGGCCAGTACTATTTTTCTTGGATTTCCATTTTTTGACCATTCAATTAAACCTTTGCTATCCAAATCATCCAGCACCTCTCTGCTGTACCTCCAATGTCTTCCTTTCGGAGGCATTAGCCCCTTCCACTCAAGGCCGGTATCGCCATCCATCGTTTTGCCGGGAGCATGTAAGGGATTTGTGGTGTAATACCCAAACTTCGGATGCTTTTTTTGAAATAATTCCTTGCGCTTTTCCTGAGACATTGGCTCGGTAATGTCATTCCAAATTTGTTTATCCCTGTTTTTAGCATAGTATAAAATCATATCTGAGTAATTACCATACGCATTTCTTGAAAAATTTTTCGGATTACATTTAATCCTCGTTATATCATTTATAAAATTTTGATAACCAAATACCTCATCCATAATGATCTTCACATAGTGCCCGATTTTCTTATCAATGTGTAGATAAATGCTTCCTTTGTCTGACATCAGATTTCTTAAGAGAAATAGTCTCCTCCTCAAAAATTCGAGAAATTCACTATCAACCAGCTTATCCGAATAAGCGGTTTGATCTTCAATTGAATTAAAATCCTGACCTGTCCCAAAAGGGGGGTCTATATAGA
>JACONI010000080.1 GCA_014323825.1 Ekhidna sp.
TTCGAGGTTTTGAAAACCTCGAAGGTTTCTTTGCCGGAACTATTTTTGAGTTCAAATTTAATTTTTCAATATTTTTTTAATTCGTACCGTAACATTTGAATTTGTTTGTATATTTGCACAAATAAGTTCATTTTATTGAAATTTAAGGTTGAAAAAATAGAGGAAAAATCCAAGTTACGGGTCTTTCCTTTTTTTATGTCCTTACCCTACCTCCAAGTGTCGTTTATAGCTACACCTGGCTGGAGTATCAGATTTAAACCTTCAAGGCTGCTCTAATATCATTCATTAACAATGCCCTTTTTTCGGTAAAGCGGCACGTTGGGTATTCAAAAAAGAATTTTTTTGCAACAGGGACGGGACACCGATCAGATAAAAATGCCTGCGGATCGCTCTGCAACAACCCCGTCCCGAACAACAATGACCGCTCGGTGAACAACAATAACTGCTCGGTGAATAACAATGACCCCGGAACGGTCAAAAATCCCTGCGGATCAGTTAATAAGGCAGAAAATCCCTAATCATTACATCAGACTCACGTTGGTTAGAAAATTGAGAGTGGAGTTGTGTTTTTAGGTTCATGGATTTACGGGGCGCTAATGAGCAGAACGGGTTTATTCAGTGCTGTTGAAGTTCACTGATGGCCAGGTAAGCTAAAAGTCCCATTCCGGTTTTAAGTGCTTTTTCATCAATATTAAAGGTGGGCGTGTGCACGCCTGACGTAATGCCTTTCTCTTCATTTCCTGTTCCCAGCCGGTAGAAGCATCCCGGGATTTCATGCGTGTAGAATGCAAAGTCCTCGGCGGCCATCCAAAGGTCTATCTCCAGTACATTTTCTTTCCCCATGTATTCTTTTGCTGCCAGCATATTTCGCTCAGTGTAAGCCTCGTCATTGACTAAGTAAGGATATCCCGGAGCAATCTCCACCTCGCATTGGGCTCGCATAGCACCGGCAACGGATCGGGATACATCTTTAATGCTTTGAAGGGCTGATTTTCTCCATTCTTCGTCAAAAGTTCTGAAAGTACCTTCAATCTTTACTTCATCAGGGATCACATTATTTACGCTTCCTCCTGTTATTTTACCAAATGAAAGGACGGAGGGAATTTTTGGATTTGCCATTCTGCTAACGATCTGCTGAAGAGCAACAATGGTCTGTCCGGCTATTGCAATAGGATCAATGAAGTGCTCCGGCATTGCTGCGTGGCCTCCTTTTCCCTTTACCGTCAGGTAGATTTCGTCTGCACTGGCCATATACTTTCCTTTTCTAAAACCTACTTTGCCCTCCGGGATTAAGGGCATGACATGCTGACCTAAGATGGTATTGGGAGCAGGGTTTTGAAGTATGCCTTCTTTGATCAGCCTTGAAGCTCCTCCCGGGGATTTTTCTTCACCGGGTTGAAAAATAAACTTTATGGTGCCCTTGAAATGACCGGTGAGTTGTGAAAGTATCTTTGCGGCTCCCAGCAGACTGGAAGTATGTACGTCATGACCACAGGCGTGCATTACACCTTCGTTTTTTGATTTGTACGCTACTTTATTCTCTTCTAAAACAGGGAGTGCATCTATGTCAGCCCGCAGAGCAATGACATTTCCGGGTTCTTTTCCTTTCAGGCAGAAGGTAACACCTGTTTTGGCGATTCGTTCTACACCGGAAATGCCGAACGCTCTGAGTTTATTTTCTATGAATGAGGCCGTATTGAATTCTTTAAATGAAAGTTCCGGGTGTGCATGAATATGCCTTCTTATCTTCAGGACTTCATGGAAGTAATCTTCCGAAAGTTTTTTTATTTCAGCAATTAACTCACTCATAAGAAAGTAGCAATCTCTCGGGAATTAATAAAGCTCCGGGAAATTGTTTTTTTACTCGTCTGTATACCCGATGTGCATTAAGCCGGTCAGTAAACCTTCCTCCTTTTACCCTAAAATTTGGCTGGTGATAGGACAGTTTTGATTTTAAATCAGGAAACAATTGATTCGTCCTATAGCTGACTTCCTTTGCTTTTTCCCGGTTGGTCCCCGAGTAGATCTGGATTACGAAACCATCCACAAACCGGCCTTCTTTATTCCGAGCGTATGCAATTTTAGATATACTATCCATCTCTGCTTTGATATGACCTTTCAGCGGCTTGTAAGGTTCATTGTGTACGACCATTCCAAGTGTATCAATCGGTTCTTCCTCAGCTGCCGTAACGAGTCTGTGAATACTCAGGTCCTCCGAATAAGTGCGCTGTGTGATCGGAACGGCTTTGCAGCTGACTAAAAGACCTAATACAATTAATCGATCAATACGCATTTGTTATTCTTGATGTCGTCTTCAACCATTTTATACTTGACCTCCTTTTTTACCGATCCATCCGCATATTGTACATTTACCCGTTGGTTTCTACCGGCTATTTTTTGTGATTGCACCGGCTGTGTCTGCTGCTGAACCGGCGGCCTGCTGCTTTGCATCTGATTATCTGCTAATGCAGATCTGCTCTCTTCTTTCTGCTCCCTGTAATTTCTTGCAGTTCTTTGTCTTTGAGCGGCCTGAACGTCTTCGGCCTGATCAACAGGTATTTCAGCTTTCATCAGAAAGGAGATGGTCTCTTCATTTACCCGCCCAATAAATCGTTTAAACATCTCAAAGCCTTCGAATTTATATATCAGCAGGGGATTTTTTTGTTCGTACTGTGCATTTCTAACACTTTGCCTTAAATCATCCATGTCTCGCAGATGTTCTTTCCAAAGCATATCAATGATAGCCAGGGCTATCATCTTCTCCATCTCTGTGATGACTTCCCTGCCTTCGCCGGAGACGGCCTTTTTAAGGTTAACAGAAGTCCCGATTTGCTTTTTGCCATCTGTGAAAGGGACAAGGATATTTTCGAGTGTTGTACCTCTTGTAAGATCAAGCTGCTTTAAAATGGGAAGTACTTTGTCTTTTATCAGTTGGTTCTTTTGATCATAACTCTTCAAGGCTTCATCATAGAGGTCATCTACAAGTTTGGCTTCATCGGTTTTTTCAAGTTGTTCCTGCGTGACATGATAATCCAGTCCGAGGATTGAAATAGTATTTAACTTGAAACTGTCCAGATCGTCTACTCCTTTTGCATTGAAGAAAATGTCCTCACATGTCTCATAAAGCATGTTTAGAATATCTAGTTTGAGGCGGTCTCCATACAATGCATTTTTTCTTCTTTTGTATATTACCTCTCGCTGACTATTCATTACGTCGTCATATTCGAGAAGATTTTTGCGAATGGCAAAGTTGTTCTCTTCTACTTTCTTTTGCGCTCGTTCTATTGATTTGGTAATCATGGAGTGCTGAATTACTTCCCCTTCCTGAAGCCCCAGTCTGTCCATGATCTTAGCTACACGCTCCGACATAAAAAGACGCATCAGGTTATCCTCCAGAGATACATAGAACTGTGAAGATCCGGGATCTCCCTGTCTTCCGGATCGACCCCTTAACTGTCTGTCAACTCTTCTCGACTCATGTCTCTCGGTACCGATAATTGCTAATCCTCCGGCTTCTTTTACCTCGTGGGTAAGTTTAATGTCCGTTCCACGTCCCGCCATGTTGGTGGCAATGGTTACCGTGCCGGGCTTTCCGGCTTCTGCCACAACGTCTGCTTCTTTGGCGTGTTGTTTTGCATTGAGTACCTGGTGCTTTATGTTCCGGATTTTGAGCATTCGACTTAAAACTTCGGAAATTTCAACAGAAGTAGTTCCCACCAGCACGGGTCTTCCCTTTTTGGTTAATGCTACTACCTCCTCAGCTACTGCATTGAACTTTTCCCGCATGGTTTTGTAAACCTTATCATGCTCATCCTTTCGTGTTATTGGCCGATTAGTCGGAATTACAACCACATCCAGTTTATAGATGTCCCAGAATTCTCCTGCCTCCGTTTCTGCGGTACCTGTCATACCTGCAAGTTTGTGGTACATGCGGAAGTAATTCTGAAGTGTAATGGTAGCGTAGGTCTGTGTGGCATCTTCTACTTTTACATTCTCTTTGGCCTCAATGGCCTGATGTAGCCCATCCGAATACCTTCGGCCTTCCATGATGCGACCGGTTTGCTCATCAACGATCTTCACTTTGCCGTCCATCACTACATATTCCGTATCTTTTTCATACATACAGTATGCTTTAAGCAGTTGATTGACAGCGTGTATTCGCTGCCCCTTCACATTATAGTCTCTTATGATTTGCTCTTTTTTTTCCAGTATTTCCTTCTCTGCTAAGGAATTCTCCTTTTCCAATTGAGCAATTTCGGTACCTATATCCGGGAGGATGAAGAAGTTCTTATCTTCACCTTCTTTAGTGATGAGGTCAATTCCTTTTTCAGTAAGATCAATGCTGTTGAGTTTTTCATCAATTGTAAAGAAGAGAGGTTCGTCCGCTTCCGGCATTTTCTTTTGATTGTCTGCCAGATAAATGTTTTCTGTCTTTTGCAGGATTTGTTTTATTCCGGTCTCACTCTGAAACTTTATCAACGGCTTATACTTGGGAAGGCCACGAAATGCCCTAAAAAGCGGAAGCCCTGCATCAGCTTCATTACCTTCTTTTATGAGTTTTTTTGCTTCGTTGAGATAATCTCCAACCAATTTTCTTTGCGTATCTACTAAACGCTGCACTCTTGGTTTCAGGTCGTTGAATTCATGTTCATCTCCTTTTGGGACAGGCCCGGAGATGATCAATGGAGTTCTGGCATCATCAATAAGTACTGAGTCTACCTCATCCACCATTGCGTAATGGTGTTTTTTCTGTACTAATTCCTCCGGGCTCCTTGACATGTTGTCTCTTAAGTAGTCAAACCCAAATTCATTGTTAGTTCCGTAGGTGATGTCTGCCCGGTAGGCGTTTCTTCTTTCTACGGAGTTTGGCTGGTGATTATCAATACAATCAATTCTTAGTCCGTGGAACTCAAATAGTGGGGCATTCCATTCTGCGTCTCTTCGTGCCAAATAGTCATTTACGGTCACAACGTGTACGCCGCGCTCAGCCAAAGCATTCAAATATGCAGGAAGCGTTGCTACCAGAGTTTTACCCTCTCCGGTAGCCATTTCCGCAATCTTACCTTGATGTAAGACCACTCCACCTATTAGTTGGACATCATAGTGCACCATGTTCCATATCACATCATTTCCTGCCGCCTGCCATTTATTGTGCCAGATTGCATTTGATCCCTTTATTTCAACATTGGATTTTTTTGCTGCAATTTCCCTGTCGTAATCCGAAGCTCTGACCACTAATTTTTCGTTTTCAGCGAGTCTCCTTGAGGTTTCTTTCATTACCGCAAAAGCTTGGGGTAAAATTTCAAGCAGCACTTTTTCTAATTCAGTATCTCTTTCTCCTTCCCGTTTATCAATTTGTGAGAAGATATCCTCTTTTTGGTGTACATCTAACTCGGGTTTTTCTTCTATTTGCTTATGTAGTGCTGCTATTTGCTCATCAGTCAGTTTTAGCTGTTTTTTAATGATACTTTTAAACTCTTGTGTTTTCTCTCTGAGATCGTTGTCAGAAATACTTTTGAGTTTTTCAAATTCGTCATTGATTTTACCAACGTATGGGGCAATTCCTTTAAGATCTTTTTCGGTCTTGGTTCCACCAAACAACCTGGCAACTCCATTCGTAAACGCGTTTAGCATTGATTTATGTTAATGTTCTGAATTAAACTATATTGCCTAATGCAACCTTAAATTTATAATGGTTTATTCTAAGATTACTCAGATGGTTATACTTCCTGAAAATACTTTTTCGGCAGGGCCTGCTAACCAGATGTTGGTGAATTTATCATTACCCTTCTCAAAGAAGATTTTTAATTCACCTCCCTTGGTTTCAACGATAACAGGGCTTTTGTAGCCTAAATTTCCGGCAAGTAGTCCAACAGCTGTCGCCCCGGTACCACAACTTAATGTTTCATCCTCCACGCCTCTTTCATAGGTTCTGATTTTGACTCTGTCTGGCAAAAGTTGTGCGAAGTTTACATTGGTGCCATTTTGACCGGAATATGATTTGGCATAGCGGATTTGCCTGCCTGCCTGCCTAAGGTCTAATTCATTTAAGCTTTCTGAAAGTACAATGTGGTGAGGAGAGCCTGTATTCAGGTACCACTCTTTTTCCGACAGTTTTTTTGAGTTGGAAACATCAAATAACTGAAAGTGTATGAGTCCTTTTTCCAATTTTATTTGATGAACTCCATCCGTAGTTTCAAATGTGGCTTTTTTATCAACTAAATTAAGGTCTCGTGCAAAAGTAAAGCCGCATCTTGATCCATTCCCGCAGAGGCTTTGAGAGCCATCTGAGTTGAAATATATCATTTTATAATCTAACTCTTCATGATCTTGAATTAATATTAATCCATCCGCTCCAATACCAAATTTTCTATCGCAGAGCCTTTCAATTAATGCTGCTGAAACAGGAAATTCAAGTGTTTGATCATCAATGAGGATAAAGTCATTGCCGGTTCCCTGATATTTATGGAAATACAACTTCATCGTTCAAAGTTACCCGGGACAGCAACAAGCAACCTTGCCGGTGGGGGGCTTTATGCAATTATCTGCTAAGTTTCTCTTTGATTCTTGCAGCTTTTCCTTTTCGTCCTCTTAGGTAGTAAAGCTTTGCTCGTCTTACTTTACCTCTTCTTAGTACTTCTATCTTTTCGATATTTGGTGTAAGGATTGGGAATATTCTCTCTACTGCGATGTCTCCCGAGACCTTTCTTACGGTGAAGGACTCTCCGTTCGTGTTTTTATTATTTATTGTAAGTACGGTTCCTTGAAACTGCTGAACACGCTCTTTATTTCCTTCTTTGATTTTGTAGTGAACATTGATCGTATCACCCGGAGAAAAAAGAGGGTGTTTTGCTTTTATTCCACTGTATTCTTCTTCTACTATTCTAAGTAATTCCGTACTCATCTTTTTACTTTTAATTGAGTGTTTTCAAAAAGGAAATACAAATATAGAGAATATGGTTGATAATAAAAGCATCTCATCTGATTATTCCAGTAAATCAGGTCTTCTCTCTTCCGTTCTCCTGAGTGCCTGTTCGTTTTTCCAAGCTTCAATTTTAACTCCATGTCCCGAAGTAAGTACTTCCGGTACTTTCCATCCCTTATATTCCGAAGGTCGGGTGTAGACCGGAGGAGCTAAGAGGTTATTCTGAAAGGAGTCTGACAGTGCTGAAGTTTCATCATTGAGCACTCCGGGCACCAACCTTATGAGTGAGTCTGCCAGTACCATAGCGGCGAGTTCACCTCCTGAAAGCACATAGTCACCGATGCTTATTTCTTTTGTTACAAGATGTTCACGCACCCGCTGGTCTACCCCTTTGTAGTGGCCGCATAGAAGTATGAGGTTTTTTTTCAAGGAAAACTGATTTGCGATGGATTGATTGTAAGTGGTGCCGTCCGGCGTTAAGTAGATGACTTCATCATAGGTTCTTTTTGATTTAAGGTCTGCAATACATTTATCAATTGGCTTGAGCATGAGGACCATTCCTGCGCCGCCGCCAAATGCGTAATCATCTACATGCTTGTGTTTATTATCAGCATAATCCCGTAAGTTATGAATCTCTAGTTGAACCAGCCCTTTATCCATAGATCGCCTGACGATGCTTTGGGTCAGCGGCCCTTCGAAGAGATTAGGCAGGCATGTAATGATATCAATTCTCATAAAGATTAAAGTTCCAAAAGACCTTCCGGGAGTGCCACCTCAAGACGTTTTTCTTTTACTAAGACCTTAGTCAAAATCTCATCCTTTATTGGGATAAGCACTTCTTTGCCATCATGATCTACGTTCAAAAACTCATTTCCGTTTAAGCCGATGACTTCTTTGACCGATCCAATTTTCCGGTTATTTTCAAATACTTCACAGCCCCCCAAATCATGGAAATAGTATTTACCTTCCGGCAGTTTTGGCAATAAGGATATCGGTAGATAGATTTCTGATTTGACCAATCCGGCAGCAGCTTCAACCGAATCAACCTCTTCAAACTTCGTAATTGCTTTGTTGGAATTGGTTTGAATGGATTCAATGAAAAAAGGAACCAATTTTCCATTTTGCTGAAGAAAAACCGATTCCAAATTTTGGTATTCATCCGGATAGTCAACTTCCAGTAAAATGCTGACCTCTCCTTTAAGCCCATGGGTTTTAATTACTTTCCCCAGCCGGTAGCAATTATCCTGCCTCATAGCAGATTAACCCTTTTTTTCTTCTTCTTTTACTTTCTCGGTTTTAGGTTCTTCAGTTGAGGTTTCCTGTGTTGCTTCGGGTTTTGGATTTTCAGCGGGGGTTTTAGTTGCTTTTACATGAACTTCCTTAGCTTGATTTTCTTCTATTTCTGCAACATCCTCAGCTACGTCCTCATCTGCTTCGGCAGATCCTTCTTTAACCTCCTCAACCAAAGCAGCTTCTGCTTCTTGTGCCTTCCTCTTCAAATCTTCGGCTCTTGCATCGCTTACTTTCTTCTCCGCTTCAAATGCAGCTTTTTTCCTATCTGCTTTAGCTTTTACAAGTGTATCTACTTTTCCTTGTATCTTAGCTTTTTTGTCTTCCAACCAAGCTTCTAATTTCCTATCTGCCTCTTCCTGTGAGCCAGCACCTTTACTAACCCCAATTTGAAGGTGTTTTTTATACATTACTCCTTTGTAAGAGAGCATTGCTCTTACAGTATCGGTAGGTTGTGCTCCTTTCATCACCCAGTCAAATGCCCTGTCGCTATTAACATCAATTGAAGCCGGATCTGTATTGGGGTTGTAAGTGCCAATCTTTTCAATAAAGCGACCATCTCGTGGTGCCCTGCTGTCAGCCACCACCACATCGTAAATGGCTTGTTTTTTGCGTCCACGACGCGCTAATCTG
This sequence comes from Ekhidna sp., assembly GCA_014323825.1. GTDB lineage: Bacteria > Bacteroidota > Bacteroidia > Cytophagales > Cyclobacteriaceae > Ekhidna. Next base: position 8,849 of record JACONI010000080.1, read on the forward strand.
ATTTTTACTGACATGTGTCTTTTTGTTTATGGAACTCGTCCATCAAAATTTTAAAATTAGAATGCAAATATAGCTTAATTTTTCTCTTATCAAGCAGTAAGACCTCATTAATTATATCAATCAGAAAATAATTCGCTATTCAAATGCACTGCATATTTGGCATTGCTAAAATGGTATAGACATGTAATAAAAATGATTATGAAAATATCAGCCTGTCCCAAGTGTAGTTCTCATCAATACATTAAAAACGGTAAAGTTCAAGGTAAACAACGCTATCCCCCTGTAAAGCATGCAACTATAACTTTACGGTGTCTAAATTAGGTAAAGGTGTTGATAATTATTATATACGATTATCTCTAAGGCTCTATTTGGAGGGTATGAGTTTTAGAGGGATTGAACGTGTGGTGGGGGTGAGTCATGTAAGTGTGATAAATGGGGTAAAAAAGTATGGAAAGGATTTAAAGCCCTTGCATACGGGCGAAGAAAAACCGATAAAAGCAGTAGAAGTGGATGAACTCCATAGTTGTTTTAAGACCAAAAAAGCAGTGTATGGGTCTGGCTTGCTGTGGAAAGAGCACGTAAAAGGGTGTTGGGTTTTACCATCGGGGACAGAAGTGAAATGACCGGAGAATGCTTGTGCTCAAGTTGAAGAAAAATGCAGATACGCTCATTTTATACTGATCATTGGAAAGCTTATGAAAGTATTCTCCCCGCAGCGAAACATCTGCAAAGTAAGACCGAAACTTATACTATTGAGGGACTAAACAGTAGGATAAGCCATTATTTAGCTCGTTTCAGGAGGAAGACCAAATGTTATTCAAAGTCTCAAGAAATGATCGTTTATTCACTGAATCTCTTATTTAATCATATAGCTATACCATTTTATCGATGCCAAAAAAAGTTTTGATTACAAGGTTAAACCCTTTTTATTGAAATACAAAATAAGTATAAAAAATATTTAATTGTCAAGGGGTCTTCCATTTTTTACTAAAAATGTAAACATATTAAAAAGGAATGGTTACAGTGCGGATGCTAAAATTAGAAATCATTGTTTAAAATGCACAGTGAATTAATATTAGCAGATATAAACGCAAAATACATATTCGTACACTTCATTGCTTCCATTTAAGAAGATTTCCGGACAAGGCAATGTCACACTTAAATAAATTCACAGCGATTTGAAACATCTTTGAATACGTCCATGTTATATTTGCAATCTTGCAACATGTCTAGAGTTTCCGTCTTCAGAAAAGAACATTTTAATGCAGCCCACCGTCTTCACAATCCTGAATGGAGTGGTCAAAAGAACGAGGAGGTTTTTGGTAAATGCAATAATCCGAACTGGCACGGACATAATTACGAAGTGATTGTAAAACTTACAGGAGAAGTAGATACAAACACAGGTTATGTCTATGATATGAAAAAACTAAGTGATCTAATGAAAGAGTTGGTGATCAATCGTTTTGATCACAAAAACCTAAATTTAGATGCAGAAGAATTTAAAGACCTCAATCCATCAACTGAAAACATCGCAATCGTGATTTATAACCTGTTACGAGAAAGGATAGAAGACGAGTACGAGATTAAAATAACCCTTTATGAAACAGAAAGAAACTTCGTTGAATACCCCGTCTGAGGAAAGAGACGATTACGCCGACGGCCATCCGTTTTCTTCATTTGATACTCCGTTAAGACCTGATGCGTTTGAGCAGGACGACGAACTCAAGATTGAAATGATCTCAAAGCACTTCAGAGAGATCATGCAGATATTGGGGCTTGACCTCACAGACGACTCACTCGCAGGAACTCCGAACCGAGTAGCTAAGATGTATGTTCAGGAAGTGTTCTCAGGCCTTAATCCTGAAAATAAGCCTGAAGTAACGCTATTTGAGAATAAGTATAAGTATGATCAAATGCTTGTGGAAAAGGATATTACTTTTTATTCTCATTGTGAGCATCATTTCGTACCCATATACGGGAAGGCCCACGTGGCTTATTTTCCAAATGGAAAAGTAATCGGCTTATCCAAGATTAACAGGATTGTGCAGTATTATGCAAAGAGACCACAGGTTCAGGAGCGATTGACTGTCCAAATAGGAAAGGAATTAAAAAAAATCCTTCATACGGAGCATATTGCCGTAGTTCTTGACGCATCCCACATGTGTGTTTCATCAAGAGGAGTAAATGATACCAACAGCACCACAGGGACAGCCTTCTTCAACGGAAAGTTCCTGGATCAGAACTTTAAGAATGAGTTCCTGAATTACATCAATTCAGACACGAAATTAAGATAGTTAATAATCACTATACCGGATTTTCATAAAATAGGAGTTGTCCTATCTTTGCGGTTTATTTTTGAAAACCGAATTTAATCATGGATAAATTAATCTATTTGGTGCCTGTCTTAGCAATCCTTGGGTTATTGGTTATGATCGTTAAATCACGATGGGTAAATAATCAGGATGCAGGAGAGCCAAAGATGCAAGAGCTGGCCTCATACATCAGAGAAGGAGCACTGGCATTTTTAAGTGCAGAATATCGAATACTGGCAATTTTCGTAGTAATTGCCGGTGTACTCTTAGGCATTATTTCATCAATGGTGGAAACCACCCACTGGTTTATCACCGTTGCTTTTGTGACCGGAGCATTTTTCTCCGCCTGGGCAGGAAATATCGGGATGCGAATCGCAACCGCAGCAAATGTAAGAACTACACAGGCTGCAAGAACCGGTTTGCCACAGGCTTTAAAAATATCATTTACCGGAGGTACGGTAATGGGCCTGGGTGTTGCCGGACTAGCAGTATTTGGTCTTTCATTTTTGTTTATTCTCCTGTTTCAATATTTCATGAACGGCACCTGGACATCTACAGGTGATATGACCATCGTTTTGGAAACACTAGCCGGATTCTCATTAGGTGCTGAATCAATAGCACTTTTCGCAAGAGTAGGTGGAGGTATTTACACCAAAGCAGCTGATGTAGGTGCCGATCTTGTAGGAAAAGTCGAAGCAGGAATCCCTGAAGACGACCCAAGAAATCCGGCAACTATTGCGGATAATGTAGGTGATAATGTAGGTGATGTAGCGGGTATGGGAGCCGACCTTTTTGGCTCATACGTAGCGACAGTGCTTGCTTCGATGGTATTGGGAAATTATGTGATCCGAGATATGGGAGGTTCAATTAATGATACTTTTAATGGTATCGGTCCCATTCTTCTTCCGTTGGTAATTGCAGGCCTTGGAATTGTATTCTCAATCATTGGAACGTTCTTCATCAGGATCTCCGAAGATGATGCTAGGGAAGCCCGGGTCCAGGCAGCACTTAATAGAGGAAACTGGGGATCAATCATACTAACAGCTGCTGCCTGTTGGTTAGTGATCAAACTGTTATTGCCTGAATCCATCTCAGTGAATTTCTTTGGTGAAGGTATCCGCACGTTCTCTTCAATATATGTTTTCTGTGCGGTATTGGTAGGTCTGGCAGTAGGAGGTTTGATTTCTTACTTTACCGAATATTATACCGGTCTCGGTAAAAAACCGGTCGTTGATATCGTTCAGAACTCGGCTACCGGTGCAGCAACCAACATCATCGCCGGTCTTTCGACAGGTATGATCTCAACATTTGCTCCGATTCTTCTTTTTGCAGGTGCAATTTGGGGTGCTTACGAGTTGGCCGGTTTTTATGGTGTAGGTATTGCGGCTTCCGCAATGATGGCAACTACTGCAATGCAATTAGCAATTGATGCGTTTGGACCCATTGCGGATAATGCGGGTGGTATTGCGGAGATGAGTGAGCTTCCGAATGATGTAAGAGAAAAAACAGATATTTTGGATTCCGTAGGAAATACGACAGCAGCTATCGGTAAAGGATTTGCGATTGCATCGGCAGCTCTGACAGCATTGGCACTTTTTGCTGCATACGTGACATTTACGGGGATTGACGGAATCAACATTTTTAAGGCCGACGTACTCGCTGCATTGTTCATTGGAGGAATGGTACCTGTGGTATTCTCCGCACTGGCTATGAGATCTGTGGGCAAGGCTGCTATGGAGATGGTGAAAGAAGTAAGAAGACAATTCAAAGAGATACCGGGAATTATGGAAGGTACCGGAACACCTGAATACGGTAAATGTGTTGATATCTCTACGAAAGCTGCATTGAGAGAAATGATGCTCCCGGGTGCGATTACAATCATCGCTCCGATTCTTATTGGTTTTTTAATGGGGCCTGAAGCATTGGGAAGTTATATGGCAGGCGTAGCGGTATCAGGTGTACTTTGGGCCATCTTTCAGAATAATGCCGGTGGTGCCTGGGATAATGCAAAAAAGTCTTTTGAGGCCGGAATAGAGATAGATGGTGAAATGACTTACAAAGGGTCTGAAGCTCACAAAGCCGCAGTGACGGGAGATACAGTAGGGGATCCATTCAAAGATACCTCCGGCCCTTCAATGAACATTCTGATTAAACTAACCTGTCTGGTCGGTTTGGTGATCGCCCCAATCTTAGGCGAGGTATACGGCTCCGGAAGCCACACGTCTGATGCAATGGAGGGGAAGGAAATCCAACTCAGTGTTGAGGAAATAACTGAAATTGAAGAAGTAAAAGCTGAGGCTTCTATTCGTGAATAACACAGAAGTGAATAGGGAGGTGTACTACAAATTATGATAGTTTAACCATGCCCATAATTGATATAATAAAAAGCCAATTCAAAGGCTTTGATGGGATTTTCCATCTTTTTTGAAAAACAACACGTTCGCCTAAAGGCTCGCCTTATCCGGTGTCCTAATCAACAGTTGTTGCCTTCAATACCCCTTAGTGCCCTCTTTGCTTATTTAGGTGATTGGTGCTACTAAATCCTCGCTTAAAACTTTTCCAATTATCCGTCAATAAACTGCCACATTTTATACCTGGTGCCTTTATTTTACACCGGATCGCCCTGACGGTCTTTTCATTGCGTTTGCCCAAGACCCATGCAAGGATGTCTCCACTTTCCCTTTAATAAGACAAAAAATGCCCCGGTTTAGTGCTTCATATCGCATAGAACCCAGGCTAGTTTATTGCAATACTGAGGCTGAGTAGGTATTACCTGCTTTAACTGCGGGCTGTAATGACGCGATTAAAGTTATTATAACAATGGCCAGTACGGTTACAACTATATCTCCGGCATGAATTTTTACCGGATAGCTATTCATAACTGCCGAATGAATGCCCATTCCTATAACACCATATTCCTGCTGAATAAGGCTTATGCCAAGTCCAAGTATCAAGCCAACAACCGCACCCGAAAATGCAATGATACAACCTTCAAGAATAAAGATGTTCCGGATAAGTTTTTTACCTGCTCCCTGTACAAACAAGATGGTCAGGTCTTTTTGTTTTTCGATTACAAGCATAGCAAGCGAGAAGTAAATGTTAATTGAAGCGATGCCAATTATTGCAATAAGGATCAAAAAAACAAATAGCTTTTCTATTTTAAGAATTTTGTATAAGTCACTATGTAGTTCATCACCTTTAAGGATGAAAAAATCACTACCGAAATGCTGCATAAGATCCGCTTTTACTTGTTCGGGGTTTGCGCCTTCTTCAAGGTAAAGCTCATAAGCTGTCAACTTTCCGTTGTAATTAAATAAATCTTCAGCTAACTCAATAGGTACAAAAATGTAGTTTTCATCATAGTATTTTTCAATTGCGAAAACTCCTCCCGGCAGGATGTCTAGCACATTGTATGTTCTTTCAGGATTTACGATACCCGGGCCAATATTTCCGGGGTAGTAAATCCGAAGTGCGTAAAGATCATTGGAAAGATTGATCGAAAGATCATATTGCACTCCCCTTCCAATAAGCGCATACCCCACACTATCTTTTACAAGTCCGAAGTCTCCGGTGACCATTACATGCTGTATACCACTGAACTCATCAAAGGCACGATCTACACCTTTCATTCTTACCACACGCTGTGCGTCTTTATATTTCAGCAAGACATTATCTTCAATGACCTTTGAAACTCCTTTGATGCCCTTAATGGATTCTATTTTTTCAAAATCCTTTTCCTGGTAGACAAAAGATTTGCCTTCCGAAGGGCCAATTACTATATCAGGGTCAAAATTACCATACATACTTTTCAATAATCCTTCAAGGCCGTTAAATACAGAGAGAGCAATGATCAGGCTTGCAGTTCCGATACTTACAACCGCCATTGATATCATTGAAATAACATTTATAAAATTCTTCTTTTTGCCGGACAGGAAGTATCTTCGGGCTATGAGCAGGGAAAGGTTCACGCTTCTTTATTGGGAGGAATGTTCAGATTATCTATCAGCCTGTTCATCTTTGATGCTTTTTCTTCTGTATCATCATGGAAAAAAGCCAATTCCGGAATTATTCGTGTCCTGTTTCTAATCTTTTGGCCTAACTTATTTCTAATTTCACTTTTAATCTCGTTGAGATGATTAAAAATGACTTCTGCTTTTGATATTGGTAAAATGCTTATAAATATCCTGGCAAGCCCCAGATCAGGTGACATGGAAACGTGGGTGATGGTTCCCAAAGAAGTTTTGAAAAAATAAGCAGCATCCTTCTGAAAGATCTCTGCCAGGTCTTTTTGGATTTGTTTTCCATATTTTGCCTGTCTCTGACTTTCCATTTAACCCCAAATATCTGCATAATTTAACCCGAATTCGATCTAATGAAGAAAGATTTTCTGCTTTATCTACCATTCCGGGGTTATTTTTATTCGTCTCGAAGTCACTCCGGGTCTCCGAGGAAGTTTTCTATTGCTTCACAAACTTCAGTAAACGGCCTTCCGGCAGTTGTATCAGGTACAGACCGCTGTGGAGGGAGGCGGCATCTACCTTTACGTTTGTGGTACTTTCCATCATTAGCTCCCCGCCCACACTCAGGATGCGTACCGGGCTTTCCACGGGAGACCGCACTTCCACGTAACGCCCCGAAGGATTGGGGAAGACTACTGCTTCCGATGCATCATCCGCTGCACTTAGCACACAGGGAGTAATCGTTACCGCCTGCGTTTGCGTGGTCGTGTTGCCTGTCTTATCGGTGTAGGTCCACGTGATCGTGGTTTTGGACGTAATGGGGAACGTGGCATTTGTAGTAGCAGTAATCTGTCCGTCGCAAACGTCATTGGCTTTGGGGATGGTCAGGTCATTTTCCTCAAGCGAGCACCGTGCGGTAATGGCATCCAAGGAGCCTGTAACTGTCGGTGCCTCGGTATCGGCGATGGTCACTTCCTGCGTTTGCGTAGCGGTATTGCTGCCGTTGGTGTAGGTCCATGTGATGGTAGTGTTCGTTGTAATCGGGAAG
>JACONI010000081.1 GCA_014323825.1 Ekhidna sp.
GGTTTTTTTTGTGGTGCTGTGGTTTCGTTAGTTAAACCTTCAAGGTGTTGGGAAACCTTGGAGGTTTTTTTGTGGTGATATTGTCTCGTTGTTTAAACCTTCAAGGTGTTGGGAAACCTTGGAGGTTTTTTTTGTGGTGATATTGTCTCGTTGTTTAAACCTTCAAGGTGTTGAGAAACCTTGAAGGTTGTTGCAGTGCTGTCGTCTCGTTAGTTAAACCTCCAAGGTGTTGAGAAACCTTGGAGGTTGCTGCGGTGCTGTCGTCTCGTTAGTTAAACCTTCAAGGTGTTGGGAAACCTTGGAGGTTTTTTTGTGGTGATATTGTCTCGTTGTTTAAACCTTCAAGGTGTTGAGAAACCTTGGAGGTTTTTTTTGTGGTGCTGTCGTCTCGTTAGTTAAACCTTCAAGGTTTTGGGAAACCTTGGAGGTTGCTGTGGTGATATTGTCTCGTTAGTTAAACCCCCAAGGTGTTGGGAAACCTTGGAGGTTGCTGTAGTGCTGTCGTCTCGTTAGTTAAACCTCCAAGGTGTTGGGAAACCTTGGAGGTTTTTTTTGTGGTGCTGTCGTCTCGTTAGTTAAACCTTCAAGGTGTTGAAAAACCTTGAAGGTTGTTGCAGTGCTGTCGTCTCGTTAGTTAAACCCCCAAGGTGTTGGGAAACCTTGGAGGTTGCTGCGGTGGTTGTCTTGAACAGGATTTACTTGATTTTAGGATGGACAGGGAACTTTTGGAAAGGTTGGAAACTTTCCAAAAGTGAAGGATTCGCCAAAGCGGAAATTGCTTCTATGATTTGCTGTAGTCGTCATTGAAAACCCGCAAGGTTTAATACGAACTTCAGCTAGGTGTAGTTTGTAATTACACCTGACGGAGGAATATAAGCTGACGGGCTTATTATGAGGGGTCAATGGCAGGCATTAAATCGTTATTTTCTTCAATACGAAGCATTCTAACATCCTTCACACACGCAGCAAACCAAGGGTATGTTCTTGCCAAGTCTTGAACTACTAAAACGCAGTCAACAGCATTCATGCTGGATTTTGCAAAATAGACACTTCCCTGCTTCCATTCAAACCCTTTACTGAGCAAAAATTTTTTAACTTCCGAATAAGCACCATGGTAAGTGTTGCCTTTGTAGCTTTCTTCTAAACAGCTGGTGTCTAAGTCAAAAAGGATTACATACATACGGTAAAATTAAATTATTGAATTCAAAGTAACTTATCACTATTTAAAAATCCAAATATTGAGCAGGAAAACCGATCATTTTAATAGCAAAACATACTTAGGAACTTTTGGCAAGTTTCAAATTTCCCAAAAGTTAATGATTCACCAAAGCGGAAATTGCTTCTACGATTTGCTATAGTCGTCATTGAAAACCCGCAAGGCTTTTTGTCATACTCCCCAAGCTCACCGCAGGAGAATATACCCTACAGGTGACCACTCAATATACGGGAAGTGCCCATGTAAGAACACCTCGCACAGGTATCTTTAGCAAACCTCTTACAGTAGTGTAAGTAATGGAGAAGTTCTAGTGCATGCATTAGAGAGGTTTTGGTGCATGCATCAGAGGAGTTTGACAGCAGAGATTTTTTCCGAAGATGGCTGCACGATGATTGATGAAAGATTAAATGATATGCTACAATATAAAGATCAAAAAGAATATTATCAAAATATTTAAAAATGAGTAATTTGCGGGATTATTTTAAATAACCATAAAATGAAATTGAACCTACTGAATCTATCTGCTTTGGCTCTTTTGGAAATTGTAATACTGAGTTCCTGTGTAGCGGGTGCTTCCGGAGAGCAAGAGATATCTTCTGATGCCGGCTCCGAATTCGAATCAGCTAAAAAGCAAGTGGCCGTTAATGTAGCAAAAGTTTTGGAGGATCTACCTCCTCCTTCGGAAATTCCCTATTTACTCTTACAGGCAGGGGTAGATTTTAACCCGGCTGTAATCAATGATATATCAGCCGAAAAAATTGCATCATATCAACCCGATGAGAGTAAAGCCGCACTTAATTTGGGTGTTTATGCAACGGATATTTGTTACCTGGCTTCTTATGAAAAGTCTGAAATAGCTTTGAACTACATAGGAGAATGTCAAAAACTGGCAGCACCGGTGGGAATCGCCGATGCCATTGATTACGGCATTGTAGCCCGCTTTGAGTCTAACATGGAAAATAAAGACTCATTATCAGCTATTGTGAATGAAACGATGGCTAAGTCGGGAGAAAGATTAAGTGAACTTGATGAGTTTAACAATGCTGCGCTCCTTTTAGCCGGAAGCTGGATAGAAGGAATCTATATCTCTACACAAATAGTGGACACGTACCCTGTTGATTTACCTGAAGCGGCCAGAAATCTGGTTTTAGCTGAATTGGTAAAAGTTATTATTGATCAGAAGAAATCTTTAAATGACCTAATCAAAGTGATGAGCAACGCTTCACACAGTGAAGATGTAAGTGCTATGATAACTGAACTTGAAAAAATTAAAGTAATTTATGATGAAGAACTTACAGAGGTAACAACTCAAATTGCTGAGAATACCGGCCGATTTGTGCTGGAGACGAGTACGTTAGAAAAGTTGGCCGCAGAAGTAAAAAGATTAAGAACATCAATTATTGAGTAGTGATTGTGAAAATTATGTGCCATGCCGTCATGCTTTCACATGGCGGTATTTTTTTGTCCGCCCGATTTTGACCTATCTTTAAAGGGCATTTAAAATCCTAATACGTGAAGTAAATGAGTGAAGAGTTATTAAAAGCAATCATCCGGCTCCTTGTTATTGTAGCAAAAGAGGAAGGTGAAGTTGCTGAAACTGAGAAAGAAAGTGTTAGGCAATTTCTATACGAAAACGTAAGTCGTGAAGATACGAAGCACTATCTGAAAATCTTAGACCGATATATTTCCGAGATCAACACAGGCATCGGAAAAGATGATAAGGTCAACATTAAAAAGATAACGGCGAGCATAAATAATGAACTGACCCAACAGCAAAAACTTGTTGTTATGGTCAAGTTAATGGAACTGATTATTGCAGATGAGAAAATAACAGAACGTGAAGCCGGGTTACTCTATTTCATAGGAGAAGAACTTCGCTTCAACGATGATACCGTTGATGCGATCAAGCAATTCGTAATCAACGAAGACCCCTATAAATACTCCGCTATTTATTCAGTTGTCGTCTCCGGAGTTAAGGAACCGGAGAAGTCAAGATTTATTTATTTAGAAGGACTAAAAGGGCACATTGTATTCTTCAAACTGCCGGATATTGACATGTGCTTCTTTAAATGTTACGGAGGAGACATCCTTACACCCAATAGTCTTAGGGTTTCCCCGAACAAGATTAGAGTCTTTACGAATGGAAGCTCACTGAAAGGTAGTAAAACGGATCGGTTATTCTACAGCGATGTAATCAATGTTTTCAGGGATGACACTACCGAAACAAGTGTCTCTTTTGTTGCAGAAAACGTCTCATACAAATTCAAAGATGGTGATACCGGACTCATCAATATTAACATATCAGAACCGGCAGGGGAACAACTCTTTGCTATAATGGGAGGTAGCGGAGCCGGAAAATCTACACTTTTTAACGTCTTAAGTGGTACTGCAAAGCCATGCAGAGGTTCTGTAAGGATCAATGGCATTGATATTTATGAGCGGCCAAAAGAAGTAGAGGGAATAATAGGTTTTGTACCTCAAAATGACTTCTTGATTGAGGATTTAACGGTTTATCAAAATCTTTTCTACGCCGCTCAACTCTGTTTCGACGGTGCATCCAAAGACGAAATAGAGGCTTTGGTGATGCAAACTTTAGCGTCATTAGGTTTAGTGGAAGTAAAAGACTCCAAGGTTGGAAACCCACTTCAAAAGACCATCAGCGGAGGGCAGAGAAAGCGATTGAATATCGGCTTGGAACTCCTTAGAGAACCTTCGGTACTTTTTGTTGATGAGCCAACCAGCGGTCTAAGTTCACATGATTCGGAAAATATCATGGAACTTCTTAAACAACTTTCACTTAGAGGAAAGATGGTATTTGTAGTGATCCATCAGCCTTCATCAGACATTTTTAAAATGTTTGATAAGCTATTGATCCTTGATTCAGGAGGATATCAAATTTACTATGGCAGCCCGATAAAAGCAGTCACCTACTTCAAAAACATTGTTGACATGATCGACAAGGATCAGAGTGTGTGTATTGAATGTGGTAATGTAAACCCTGAACAGATTTTCAATATCATTGAGATGAAGGTCGTTAATGAGTACGGAAAATTCACGAACAAAAGAAAATACTCAGCGAGGCAATGGCATGAACATTTTCAGAATCGTATTGAAGTCGGGTCTGTGGACGAGCAGGAAAAAGTTCCTGAAAAAACGCTGAACATTCCCAATAAACTGAAGCAGGCCCTGATTTTTTCGCAGAGGGATATCTTGGCAAAGATCAGTAACCGCCAGTATGTTCTTATCAACCTTTTGGAAGCCCCTGCACTTGCATTACTTCTTGCCCTGATTACAAAATATGCACCGACAGGTAATTCCTACACCTTCTACAGTAACGAGAATATACCCGTGTTCTTCTTTATGAGTATCATCGTAGCATTATTCATGGGCCTTACCGTGAGTGCCGAAGAAATAATCAAGGATAGGAAAATACTTAAAAGGGAAGCATTTCTTCACCTTAGTAAATTCAGTTATATCTCTTCGAAGGCGTTAATTCTTTTTGTTTTATCTGCAATTCAAACACTTCTGTTTGTGCTGGTAGGAAACTGGATTCTTGAAATTCGGGGAATGACACTTTGGTACTGGATTATCTTATTTTCGGTTTCATGTTTTGCAAACATCCTGGGTCTGAATATCTCAGCCGGATTTAACTCTGTTATCACCGTTTATATTCTCATTCCCTTATTGATAATCCCACAGTTAGTATTAAGTGGTGTAGTAGTGAATTTTGATAAATTAAATCAATCATTTGCCAATAAATCTAAAGTTCCTTTAATCGGAGAACTGATGGCCTCCAGATGGGCTCATGAGGCACTTACTGTTACACAATTTCGAGATAACCCTTTTAACAAAGACTATTACGAACTGGATAGACGAGTAGCAGAGAACACATACATGTCAGCCTACTACACAAAATTTCTGCAAGATCATCTTGAATATTCATATAAGCACCCGGAGAAGCAATCCATTAAAAGTGAATTGGCACTTATTCGAAATGAGATTGGTAAGCAGCTGCAAATTTTTGGAGAATACAGACTTCCAAATTTAAATAAACTTACAGTTGAAGGCCTTGATAAAGCACTTTATGAAGAAATAAAAGAGTTCTTATCTGCCATTCAAACCGTTTACAATATAAGAAGGAAGGAAGCAAAAGATGAACTGAAACATCTCATTGAGGAAAATACCAATACCCCTGAAAAAGAAGAAAAATATCTACAGAACCGATACGATTACGAAAATGAGCGCATTAGCTACATGCTGAAAAATATCAGCACTAAGAAAAGAATAATGGTATCAGGAAATGAACTTGTTCAGAAAATCTATCCTATCTACTCACGAAATAAAAACCCTGATCATACCCTGGATTTCAGGACAAATTTTTACTCCCCTGAAAAGCATTTTGCAGGATTTTATATTGATACTAAAATCTTCAATATACTTGTTATCTGGTCAATGACTTTGGTGTTATTCATAGCCGTTTACTACGATGTTCTGAGGAAAATGATTAGAGGGAAAACTAAATAATCCGGATGCTATAGCAACTTCAAAGCCTTTAAACCGGTGGAGTATTTTTCTGCTAAATCTCTTATTTCCTTTTTCAATGCTTTTATTAAACAAAGTTAAGTTTTTTAATATGGATGACGACTTCCATAACATGAGGTACAATTCGTTTACATACTCCAAAAATAGATGGCTTTAATTTTATATACTGCTATATTTTGCCTCTTCGGTTCTTGATATTACGTTGAATCTGTATTAGATTTATTCATCTTCCGCCGCTTCTTCTTCCTTTTTTGACTTGTTATTGATCAGGCCGGAAGTCATTACTAAACTGGTAATGATAATGACGAAAAGGAGTATCCCTGATTTGAATTCCGGGGTTAAAAATTTTTCGGGAATTGAATAAAAAAGGAGTAATGTAATCAAACCTCTCGGGGCAATCGTAACCGCCTGCCTGATATTTCTGTATTTAAAGGGAAGAAAAACCAAATACCTGGAAGCATAAATAAGAATAAGGATCACCGCACTTACAAGAGCTACTTTCATATCTAGGAGAGTGGATAATGAAACTGAAAACCCAAAGATCACAAAGAAGAATGTCCGGATGACAAAGGCAGATTCGACGGTGATCATCAAAAAGGTTTCATGAATATTTTCAATAGCTACAGGTTTAAGATATTTTTTAAGTTTTCCTATAAAAAACAGTTTATAATTGTTAAGCACCAATCCAAAAACCAGAATTACGAGTAAAGAAGATAAATGCATTAATTTTCCCACTGCAAAAAGCAGGAATAATACTGCAATCATTAGGAAGAGTTTGATTTTAGTTTCCAGATTCTGAAAAACATAGATGAGTAAATAACTGAGTATTACCGAGGTGGTGATTGTGATAACAAGATTGAATGTGAAGTCACCTAATACTAAGACATTACTTTTTGGCTCAGCCAGCTCAACTAAAAAATAGAATCCCATTATCCCCAGGATGTCTGAAAAGGTACTTTCATAAATATGAAATTCCTCATCTTCTTCATTAAGGTTAGTGACGGAAGGAATAACGATTGCACTGCTTAGAATAGATAGAGGAGTGGCATAGATGAAGGCAGTGACCCATTCCATTTGGAATGAATAATATAGAATGGTTCCAATTCCGAAAATACATATCAAAAGTCCCAGAAGCGCAATCAAAAATGACCTTGAGATTTTCCTCAACTTCTCTTTTGCAATCTTTAATTCTAATGCGGCCTCCAGAACAATTAGAATAAGCCCTAAAGTCCCTAGTACTTCCAGTATGCTGATTTGAGTGAAAATTACCTGAACAGAAGACCTCTCTACTCCGAAAAGACCTATTAACTCCCGGGCTCCGATACCCAGAACGATAAGCAATAAAACGGATGGAATATTTGATTTATTCGAAACTATGTTGAACAAATAAGACAGGATGATGATGATTGAGGCAGCAATGATGATGTAATACTCCATACTGTCAAGTTAGCCTCTAAAATAAATCATTCATTGGCTTTTGTAAAATCAGGTAATATTAATAAATCAGAGCGATGGTCAGTTTTAATAGTTTTTGCTTAAATGGTGTACATGTTCCCTGATCTTATCGACTCTATCCGTGACATGATTTACATATTTAACCAACTCCGTTTCCAATATGTAAACTTGTCCGGAATAAGAAGTAAAACCTACCTCGTTTCTTGTATCGTCAGCGTCCCTTTCAATATTGATCATCGCTTTACATTCTTCACTCATGAAATGAATGAAGTTTTTCATACCATAGTCCTCCTCAAATTTTTTTATATCTCTTAATGTCTTGGCAATTTCCTTATCACTGCTTCGCTTAGAAAGGTCTGTAAGAACATTATAAAGAATCGTATCGTAGTGGTGGATATCTTTTAGCAACTGAAAAATCTCATTTCGGTAATTTCCGTCTGAGCATAAATTGGTAAGACCCTCATAAGATGAAAGTTTATCCGCTTCTAAATCCCAGCCGTATGTAAGCTCATCGATCTTCTCATCAAGTCTTTCATTTTCCTCTTGAGAAAAAGTGGAAATTGTTATGAACAAGAAAGCAACCCCGATTAATATTTTTATCAACTTTTTCATGCTTATGATTCAATTTAACCATAAAATTTGAACCTTGGTTTCAAACATAAATAATAAAATTATTCATTTAACCTAAGTTTAGTGTAATGATAAAGTATTTTGTAAGAATAATAATATACACTCGGAGAGGATTCTTACAGCGATGAGAAAAAGCAGCACCCCCATAAGAGGATGCCACAGTAAGATTTTTATCGCTTTATAAACTTCAGCAAACGCCCGTCCGGCAGTTGTATCAGGTACAGACCGCTGTGCAGGGAGGCTGCATCTACCCTTGTGTTTGTGGTACTTTCCAGCACGATCTCTCCGCCCACGCTCAGTATGCGTACCAGGCCTTCCACGGGAGATCGTACTTCCACGTAACGACCCGAAGGATTGGGGAAGACCACTACCGCTTCCACTGCATCATCCGCTACGCCTAGAGGCCCGCTCTCTTCCGGCGGACAGTCTGTTATCGTCACCAACTGCGTTTGTGTAGCAGTGTTGCCTGCATTATCGGTATAGGTCCATGTGATGGAGGTGTTCGTTGTGATCGGGAAGGATGTGTCTGTGGTGGCTGTGATTTCCCCGTCGCAAACGTCATTGGCTTTGGGAGCGTTCACGTTAGATAGCTCCAGCTTGCATTCTGCGGTAATGGCGTTCAGGGTGCCTGTAACTTTCGGGGGTGTGGTGTCTTCTGTTATGGTCACGGTCTGTGTTTGTACAATGCTTTTACTGTTATGGGTATAGGTCCACGTAATGAGGGTACTTTCGGTAATGGGGAACGTACTGATATCATGCGCAGCCGTGACCGTTGTTCCTCCTCCCATCGTGCAACTGCTCTTAGCCGTGGGAGAGGTGAGGTCATTGGCAGTGACTTCACATTGTGAGCTCACTGCCGGCAGGGCGGCTGCGTCTGTCCGTATAGGGATTAACTCATCATCTGTGATAGTCCAGGAATGCGTTGCGCCGGTGAGTACATCCCTTCCCGCTTTTCCTCTACAGGAGTACTTATTCGGTGCGTGGAAAGTGATGTTAGAGGGGATTCGGGTCTCGCCCGCATCTAAGGTGCTCCATCCGATGAGGAGCTTATCGTAGTTTTCGGAAGACATGGAAGTATTGTCAGTAAACATGTATTCCATATCCGTCACGCTGCTGATGTCCCATTTGCCGAGGTCTCCGTTGAAAAATGATGTTGCTATTGCACTCTCTCCGGCAAACATGTATGACATATCCGTCACACTGCTTACATCCCACCTGCTGAGGTCTCCGGTGAAGGGAGACAGATAAAACATGCCTTCCATGTTTGTCACTTTGCTTACGTCCCAGTCGCTGATGTCTCTGTTAAAAAATGCTTTTGTAATCAATCCGGAAAACATGTAAGACATGTCCGTCACACTGCTTACGTTCCAGTCGCTGATATCTTGGTTGAAGTCAGCGGAATTAAACATTTCTGACATATCTGTCACTTTGCTTGTATTCCAGTTGCTGATGTCGCCGTTGAAGAGAGCATCAAAAAACATTCCACTCATATTTGTTACCTTGCTTACATCCCATTCGCTGATGTCACCGTTGAAGTTTGAGATTTCAAACATGCCCTCCATGTTCTTTACATTGCTTACATCCCACTCACTGAGGTCTTCGTTGAAGGAAGAACCCCAAAACATGTATGACATATCCGTCACGTTTGAAAGGTCCGGGACCCCCGCATCATCGGCAATGGTCAAGTTACGACATCTCGCAAAAGCTCTCTGCATGGAAGTCCACTCAATAGTTCCCCACTTTTCGATGGTGCGTATCTGCCTCGCCGCAGTGGACGCTATGAAACGCCCGGAATTGTCAACTTCCTCGAATCGGATACGTGGGAAAGTGCCGCTGATGGTGATGGTGTGAGTACCTGCATCAGCGTAGTCATGGGAGGCATTCCCAGTGATATTATTATCCGTATTGCCGTCACCCCAGTTTACGGTGTAACTGTAGGTTTCCTCACTAACGGTAGGAATGGTAATGGTTTCGTTGACCTCGGTTGTTTCCCATGTGGTGACAAATGGTTTTGGACCATCCTGTGCCTGTACGGACAGTGCGATGATCAGTACCGGAAGTATGAGGAAGTTATTTTTTGTTTTTATCCGGCAATGAGCAGTTTTTCGTGTGTGTGGATTTTGTGCCTGTGCAACAACTTCTGCGAAGAGTGCTGTTGGCAGTATGAGTGAGGATTTTAAGATCATTTTTTTAATAATCATAACATTTGAATTAAACAATACGACAAGTTTAATGCAAACTTATATATTTTGCTCTTTTGCTACAATTTTTTTAAGGTAACTATAAACCTTTGTAGTAAAATCCAAAAATAAGGTCCCGTCCTGAAATAGGTAGACACAAAAATCTATTACTTCCGGTTACACTTGCGTTCCTTCGGGTTACCCTTTTATTTTTTGAGGACGGGACACCTTGCGAAAGGCTCTCCACTCTCCCGCAGATTTCGCTGACAGACGCAGACGTGTTTTGATGAGGAAAAGGAGCCATTGTGGATGAATGATATTAGAGCAACCTTCAAGGTTTTAAAAACCTTGAAGGTTTAAAATAACGACGATAGCATCGTAGCAGTTCTCTCTGCTTTGACGAAGCATTCACTTTTGTTTTTTTGAGGACGGGATACCTTGCGACAGGTTCTCCACTCTTTCGCTGACGGACACAGACGTGTTTTGATGAAGAAAAGGAGCCATTGTTGATAATGATATTAGAGAAACCTTCAAGGTTTTGAAAACCTTGAAGGTTTAAAATAACGACGATAGCATTGCAGCAATCCTTTCTACTTTGACGAAGCATTCACTTTTGTTTTTTTGAGGACGGGACTCCTTGCGAAAGGCTCTCCACTCTCCCGCAACTTTCGCTGACAGACGCAGACGTGTTTTGATGAGGAAAAGGAGCCATTGTGGATGAATGATATTAGAGCAACCTTCAAGGTTTTAAAAACCTTGAAGGTTTAAAATAACGACGATAGCATCGTAGCAGTTCTCTCTGCTTTGACGAAGCATTCACTTTTGTTTTTTTGAGGACGGGATACCTTGCGACAGGTTCTCCACTCTCCCGCGGCTTTCGCTGACGGACGCAAACGTGTTTTGATGAAGAAAAAAGGAGCCATTGTTGATAATGATATTAGAGAAACCTTCAAGGTTTAAAATAACGACAAT
>JACONI010000082.1 GCA_014323825.1 Ekhidna sp.
GAATTGCCGTCCTCGTCGGTGTATACCCACGTGATGGTATTGGTGGCGGCCTGAATGGGGAAGGAGGTGCCGGATTTGAGTGCCACGGTGACGGTTCCTCCACAGTTGTCTGCGGGTGCATGAGGTTCGGTCAGTTCATTTTCCGCATTGATCGGACATTGTGCGGTAACCGGAGCTAAGTTCCCTATAACTCTCGGAGCTTCGGTGTCGGCTATGGTTACTGCTTGTGTTTGTACAATGCTCTTACCATTATCGGTATACGTCCATGTAATGAGGGAGCTTTCGGTAATAGGGAACGCATCGTTGGGAATATTGTGCATGGCCGTAACCTTTGTTCCCGTGCCGTCGCACTTGTTTTTAGCCGTGGGAGCGGTGAGGTCATTGGCAGTGACTTCACACTGTGCCGTCACTGCCGAGAGGGCGGCTGCGTCCGTTCGTATGGGGATTAACTCATCACCTGTGATAGTCCAGGGAGGCGTTGCGCCGGTGAGTATGTCCCTTCCCGCTTTTCCTCTACAGGAGTACTTGTCCGGTGCGCCGAAAGTGATGCCGGAGGGGATTTTAGTCTCGCCTGCATCTGTGTCTAAAGTGCTCCATCCGATGAGGAGCTTATCATAGTTTTCGGAAGACATGGCTGAATTACTCCAAAACATTAATTCCATATTCTTCACGCTGCTGATGTCCCATTTGCTGAGGTCTCTGTTGAAGCCAGTACCAGCAAACATGCCTTCCATATTTGTCACGTTGCTTACATCCCATTCGCTGATGTCTTCGTTGAGGGCAGAAGCAGCAAACATATAGGACATATCCGTCACTTTTGAAAGGTTCGGGATGCCTGCCTCCTCGTCAATGGTGAGGTTGTTACAATTCCTGAAGGCACTGTTCATGGAAGTCCATGGGTTATCCCCCCACTTTTGGATGGATCGCATCTGCTCTGCGGAGGTGCTGTTCCCGAAAAAGTAGATACGTGGAAACGTACCGCTGATGGTCACGGTGTGGGTGCCGGGGGTCGTGTAGTCATGAGAGGCATCTCCGGTGACGTTGTTATCCGTATTGCCGTCCCCCCAGTTTACGGTGTAGCTATAACCGCTTCCTGTGGTAGGGATGGTAACGGTTTCATCATCAGAGGTTGTCTGCCAAGTGGTGATGAAGGGTTTCGGGTCGTCTTGCGCCTGTCCGAAGAATACGAAGAGGATTGCAAAAATAACAAGAAAGGTACTTTTTGAAGATAAGATTAGACTATAGGGGGGGGGGGCATTAAATTAAGCCTGTACAGCCCTTTTGACAGCGTGTGTGACGTGTTCTTCATATTCATGATGTTTTTTGGTCTTTTTTTATTTAAAGTGCTCATAATGAAATATATTTATGTGTTAAAAATGCAAAGGTATATAAGTTTTTTGATTTTATCTTGAACAGGATTTAAAAATTAACGGATCGTCAGCATTTTTATTGCAAACTCTTTTTTGCCATGCTGCTTCCGGTCGGAGAAAAATCATAACTGCCTGAGTGCTTTTATACTAATTTTTTTTAGGAAGTGCGGGTCTTGCGCTGTGAAAGCAGATGGAGTCGTAAAGGAGACTGAAGAAATAGCTAAATGTGTAATAAAAGAATCCGGAGGGTTCCGTATGTAATTGAGTCAAAATATTATATGCTGCCGAAACCGAACTTCACAAGATAAAACCACTAATAATAGAAATTAATCATTTATATAATTAAATTTCGCTCACATAATTAATGCAACAATATTGCATAAAAATTAGCATGTACATGCATATCAGCAATTGTGAATTCTAAAAATTACATATTAGCAAAGTTGTTAATGGTGTATTTTATTATACTGCCATTACAATTTGTATATCATGCCATTCACCATCAAAATGATGACACTAAAAACCGTAGTGATGGTTTGGAGTGTGCTCAGTTCACTTCTGACTGTACGCTGTGTGATGTATATTATAGTCAGACCGCAATAATAGAAACATCCTGCTCCTATGTAACTGTCCTTCATTCGGGTTCTTTTCGGTCACTATTTACTAAAGATCTTGTTAAGGCTTCTGAGCATCTCAATTTCCAACGAGGACCTCCGGTATCTTAACCTCGAAATCCATTAATACTTATCCGATTTAATTAATTCGATTAACAGTTAAGTTAGAATCGGTTCATTCTCATTTTATCTTTTACATTAACTTTTTCCCAAATGCTGGAAGCTGTAAACCTGTCAAAAAAATATGGCAGACATGAAGCACTTATCAATTTGAACCTATCGGTATTGCCCGGCGAGATTTTTTGTCTTTTAGGTGCAAATGGTGCCGGTAAAACAACCACAATCAACCTGTTCCTTGGTTTTATTCGCCCGACAAGCGGCAAAGCAATCATAAACGGTGTGGAAGTGAATCCGAGGGGGACAACTCATCAAATGATCGCTTATATCCCTGAGGTCGTTCAGCTTTACGGAAATATGAGCGGGCTTGAAAACCTTAAATTTTTCAGTCAGCTCTCCGGACACCAACATACTAAAAATGAGTTGGCCGCATTACTTAACAAAGCAGGATTAAAAGAAGAGAATCACAAAAAAAAGCTCTCTTCCTATTCCAAAGGAATGCGTCAGAAGGTAGGGATTGCAATCGCTCTTTCCAAGGGGGCACAAATCATATTTATGGATGAGCCTACTTCAGGACTGGATCCACATGCCACAAATGAATTTACTTCAACATGTAAGGAACTGGCTCATGAAGGCAAATCCATATTTATGGCTACCCATGACATTTTCAATGCTGTAAATGTCGGAAATCGAATAGGGATCATGAAAGAAGGATGTCTCGTCTATTCTACCGAAACAAGTAATATAAGTGCTGACGAAATGCAAGCACTATATCTTAAAACAATTTAAAAATTATCAAACAATTAATAATAACAAACATGAAAATTAAATTTTTACTACTGTCACTCTTTATGGGTTTCATGACCTGCTCTTTTGCACAATTTCAGGTAAAGGGTAAGGTTTTAGACCAAAGTAGGAAAGAACTGCCCGGAGTAACCGTTTCCATAGCTAACCAATCACGGGCTGAAGGAGCAATCACCGGCTCGGACGGAAGTTTTGAAATATCCATTCCCGAAAAAGGCGATTATAAAGTGGAGTTAAGATTTGTTGGCTTCAAGACCTATATCCGGCCGCTGCAAATAAGTGATGACACTATCTATGACTTGGGGGAAATTCTTCTGAAAGAAGATGAAATCCAATTGCAGTCAGTAGAGGTAATTGGTCGTGCCAGAACGGATTATAACAGTGACTATTCCTTCTCCGCATCCAAAGTAGCTATCAAGAACAAAGAACTGCCGCAAGCTATTTCAACGGTTACCAAAGAATTTATAAGTGACAGACAGGCTTTTCAATTGGCAGATGCAGTGAAGGCAGTAAGTAGTGTGACCTCAACAGGAGATTACAATCACTTCAATATTCGCGGTATTACGCAAGCAGAAGATGGACAGTCAATCAACGGGATGCGTACCCGGCAGTACTACTTCCTTCAACCCATTACCTCACATATTGAACGTGTAGAAGTGATCAAAGGCCCTTCATCCGTAACATTTTCCAGTGCTGATCCGGGAGGTACGGTAAATATGGTAACCAAAAAGCCTCTCGCCGTATCAAGAAATGAGGTGTCTTTGACCACCGGAAGTTTTTCAACAATAAGAGGGGCAGCAGATTTTACAGGCCCGTTGAATGAAGAAAAAACATTGCTTTATCGACTTAATACGGCTTTTCAGGAAGCACAATCTTTTCGTGACCTGGTTCAGAATAACGCATTTCTGATCACCCCTTCCATCAGTTATCTGCCCAATAGCTCCACAGCGTTAAACGCAGAAGTTATTTACAGCAGCGGTGTGGGGAATTTAGATCGCGGACAACCCATTTTTGGAAAAATCAACGGTGAATTTGATTTGAACAGCACCGCTACATCAACGAATGTAGGTGCTTCTAATGACTTCTATAAATCACAGGAACTGATGGTTATGACCCGTTTCACCAAATCCTTCACTGATAATATTGGATTTAATGCGTCTTACATGAAGCAGACCTGGAATGAGGATTTGGCGGAGCACCGTACAGAGAACAGGGCCGCTGTAGATATTGAAGGGAATGAAATATCTACATTGGCTGCTATGCGGTATGTGGAACGACAGCAGTTTTGGGATACGGACAACATGAATGCTTTTTTTAATATTGATCTTGAAAGTGGCCGCCTAACGAACAAAGTATTGGTTGGTTATGACGGGAGCCGGTGGGAGCGGACACTAGGGAGCGGACAAAATACAGCCCGACGCTACCTGAAAAAGGATGGTTCCGTGGGCAATTTTAATCCTGAAAATAAAGAGGACTTCGAAACAATGACAGTAGATGGTGTTGTGATGCCCCTCCCTAATGTCCCACATTTTGACCTGGCCGATCCATCCAATGGCATACGAGTGACGAAAGATTATGTGTTTGGAGAATTTGCAATTCCCGCTAACCTGACAACTACTGATGGCGTTTATATTCAAAATCAATTCAAAATAGGAAAATTTTCAGCTTTGCTAAATCTCAGGTACGAATGGTTTACGGATATTTTTGATTACGAGGGTGATGATGAGCAAGAATTCAAGAATGAATCTTTTATTCCCAGGATTGGTATAACTTACGGATTGACGGATAACTTGAGTGCCTATGCAACCTACTTGGAAGGATTTCAACCGCAAACAAATACGGTCACCTTATCACCTGCCGCAGAAGGTCATTTTTGGGCGGCTTCCCCGGGAAATTTTGATCCGCTGGAAAGTGATTTGAAAGAGTTAGGACTGAAAGGCTCATTCTTCAATGGAAAATTTCAGGGAAACCTTGCTGTGTATTCTATCACTCAGAAAAATGTACTGGTAGGAGATCCTTATGATTTGGAAAATTTGACCGAAACGGGAGAACAGCAAAGCAAAGGGTTTGAATGGGATGTTTCGGGATACGTTTTACCCAATTTACAGGTAATTGCTTCTTACGCTTATGCAGACACTGAAGTTGTAGAGCATGGTGATGAAGATCTCATAGGAGAACGAATAGGAGGAGCACCGCAGCATAGTGCCAACTTTTGGGGGAGGTATGATTTCATGAGTGATGTGTTCAAAGGAATAGGCATCGGTTTTGGAGCGCAGTACAGTGGGGACAAGTACTCGTGGTATTCCAATATGGCGGCTGACCGGTTGCTGCTGCCGGAATACACTGTTTTGGATGGAGCAGTATATTATAAACCTGCGAATTCTGATCTTCAGTTGATATTAAAAGTGAACAATATTACCAATAAAACCTATTGGTCAGGGGCACTGAACCAGTTTAGACTGGCACCCGGAGCACCTAGAAACGTGTTGCTAACGGCCACTTATAAATTCTGATTTATGAGTAAAGAAGTACTTCTATTAATTATCAGGCAGTTTTGGAAGACCACTTTTAAATTCGGGGAGATATTCTTCCTTATTGGATTAATGGGAGTACTTCTTATCTATGCCGTATATAGCGGGGTAAGCTATCATGATCAGAATCATTTTCGGACAGATCACCAGGAAAAAGCCCGTGAAAGCTGGGAGGGTAATCCGGATAAACACCCTCATCGGATGGCACATTTCGGAACTTTTGCTTTTAGGCTCAAACACCCGCTAAGTATTTTTGATTTCGGAATTGAGAGTTATACCGGTAATGCGGTCTTTTTGGAGGCACATAGACAAAACATGGTCAATTTCCCTGAAGCCGGTTTTTCAACAGGTCTTCTACGATTTGGAGAGTTGAGTATGGGAATGATCCTTCAGGTGATCTTACCTCTGATCATTTTCTTTATAGGTTATACATCTGTTGCCGCTGATCGGGAAAATGGCACACTGAAAATATTATTGACACAGGGTGCCGGCTGGAAAGAGATACTATTTGGCAGATCCATCGGACTTTGCTTAATAGCCCTCTTGTTTGTTTTTCCCTTTATGATTATTACCGCTTTTTTACTCATATCTGAGAGCCACCCTACAGGAGATCAATGGATAAGACTTGGTTTACTAACGGTTACATATATTATATTCATCATTGTTTTGAGTTTAATTACGGTTTCAGTTTCCGCTAAAAGCCAATCGTCAAAAGTTGCTCTAGTCAAGCTTTTAGGGTTTTGGTTGGTCATGGTCGTCTTGCTTCCAAGAACGGCTCAATCATTAGGAGCTTATTTTCACCCTTCGCCGGATAAATTAGCATTTAGAGCGGCAATTGAGGAGGAAGTGATTGAATATGGAGATAGCCACAATCCCAATGACCCGCATTTTGCTGCGTTGAGGGATTCGGTATTGAAAGCAAACAATGTAGATTCCGTAAGCAAACTACCCTTTAACTATGGAGGGCTTATCATGAGTGAGGGAGAGCGAATAAGTACCGAAATTTACAATAAACATCATGAGAGGCTCCTCAATATCTACAGAAATCAAAATAAACTGAGCCGGTGGATGGCAGTAGTAAATCCTTACCTGGCAGTAAAAAACCTGTCAATGGCTTTATGTGGTACGGACTTTGCTTCGTATGCAATTTTCCAGAACCAGGCAGAAGAATATAGATACAAATTAGCCCAAAGAATGAATGAACTTCAAATGAAATTCATCAGTTCAAAGCGGGTAAGTGGTTCGGAAGGGAAGGTTCATGTAGTAAACCGATCCGAATGGGCAGCATTCCCGGATTTTAAGCATGAATTTTCAAATATCGGCTCTACGCTCAGAAGTGAGGTAATATCTATTGTTCCACTTGTGATCTGGGTTTTACTTTTTCTGTGGTTCATCCTGTACATCTCTCAAAAATCAACAGTCGTTTAGCCATGTATCAGTTAATGATCAGACAGTTTTTGAGGACAAAGACATGCCAACTAGGTCTTATTCTTATCCTGGCTTTGGGTTTAACCGGTATTGTCATAGGAAAGCAGTTTTTGAATGACAAGGAAAAGAGGGTAGCACAGACTGTTGAGAAGCAAGAAGAACATATAGCACGGAACATTAAGTTTCATGGAGATGATCTGGGATTATTGCTATACTATTTAAAGTTTTCCATAGTCAAAGCACACAACCCGCTTACGGGACTATCTATCGGACAAGATGACCTCAACCCAAGCATTCAACAAGTTAAAATCTTAACCCTGGAAGGACAGAAATATGACATGGATTTAGTCAATCCGACCAGGCTACTTTACGGCAACCTGGATTTAAGTTTTATACTGGTATATATATTTCCTCTTTTGATTATTGCCTTCACTTATAATTTGCTGTCGGAGGAGGAAGAGACCGGTACTTGGAAAATGGTAAGGGTTACAGTAAAGTCACAAGTGAAATTTCTTTTGATGAAACTGTCACTGAGGCTGTTTCTCCTCGTGGTTTTGATGAGCATACTCTACTTAATAGCTGCCTGGGTATTAGGTATCGCATGGGAGGAAGCATTTTTTGCCTTTTTTATAGTGGGTCTGCTTTATCAATTATTCTGGTTCTCGTTGAGTTTTTGGATCACCTTGTTAAAACGAAATTCCAGTTTCAATGCGGTTGTTTTACTTTCTTTTTGGCTGATACTGGTAATGTTGCTGCCTGCCGTCATCAATAATGCAATAACCAACAAGTATCCCGTAC
Organism: Ekhidna sp.; assembly: GCA_014323825.1. GTDB lineage: Bacteria > Bacteroidota > Bacteroidia > Cytophagales > Cyclobacteriaceae > Ekhidna. The sequence goes on from JACONI010000082.1 coordinate 7,663, forward strand.
CTGAAGCATTGACCACCGTCATCAAACAACGTGACGGATACCATCAAAAGTGGGATACTAATAAAAAAGAAACGATAGAGAAGTTTTATAAAAACTATCCTCAGTTTGCAAAATATGGGTATCCTCCCGAAGAGGGATTTAACTGGCTCTGGTATTATACGATGCAACATTTAGGGGATGAAGAATCACGGAAAGAAAGTAACTCCATGCGAGATAAAGTGTTACAAAGACAAAAAATGAGCAAGCAGTTAGCAAAGTTCTTCCCTTCTATGCATTCATTGCTTGTCTTCAATGACCTGGCGGGATCAAGCCTATCCAATCATATACATTTTCTTCAATATATCAGTAACTTTCACGAAAACATACGGCTATTTTTTTACCCAAAAATATTCTCACAAGCCACAACTGTTGAGATAGACTGGGAACAATTCAACCCTGCTTTTTATGAAGGTAGAAACCAGCCCGTTGAGTGGTTAAAAATCCTTGTCCCTTTGCTCGCAGGAATTCTGATTTTTCTCGTGCTTTCCTTCTTAACCTATCAGACCTTGTAACCTGACAATTTTCTGTAACACCGTGGTCATTTAAACCTCCAAGGTTTTGGAAACCTTGGAGGTTTTTGTGGTGCTGTCGTTTCGTTGGTTAAACCTTGAAGGTTTCTCTTTTGCTTTTCTGCACGCCTTTTTATCCCCCGCTTGGCGGCCGAAGGATAATGACGAAGTTTTCTTTTAGTTTAGGATCGGTTTCGCTGGTAAAAGTAATGATAGCATAAGTGCTTGTGCTTCCGCTTGGTGGTGTCAGATGGAAAAATACCTGAGAAGCTGTCCTTGGATTATTATCGCGCAAGCGAATATTACTTGCCGGGCTTACGGAAATAGTAGTATTGTGAATGCCACTGCCACCCACAAAGTCTTGTACACGGGTGTCAAAAATGCTTCTCTCAACAGAATATTGAGTACTGGATTGCTGATATTCAATTACGAAGTAGCTATCATTAGCAATCACCCCTACAAAGGGTTCAACAATATTAGGAAACGTGGCTGTAACCGTATTTCTTGTTTGATTGACAGTAATCGTCAAGTCATCTCCGCCCATACCCGAAACCGTCAGCCTAATCGCGCGGCTATTGCTCCCAGTAATTATAAAATATCTATTCACCACCATCAAAAAGCGCGTATTGCTCAATTTTTGTATTTCGGCATCAGGGATAATGGCATTATTAGACGAGGTAATCGTCCAATTCGTAAGCGTCGTCTCCACATCTACTGTATAAACATTTGCATAGCCCGGCACATTTATCGTATTATTTGTACTGCTGACCGTAAAATCGGCTGCCGGATAGATAGTTATGTTGGCTGTACCTGACAGCTTCCCGTCAGATACTTTTATCACAAGGGTATAATTCGGAGTAGTCCCAAAGTCCAGCGACGCTGCCTTTGTAATGACTCCGGTAGTTCGATTTATATCAAACACATCGCCGGTATTTCCCGAAGTGATGGTAAAGG
>JACONI010000083.1 GCA_014323825.1 Ekhidna sp.
TGATGGTGATGGTGTAAGTATTTGCTTCATCATAGGTGTGAGAGGGAGGTGTCGCATTGGTATGTGTGGTGATATCCGATCCGTCCCCCCAGTTTACGGTGTAGTTGTAGGTTTCCCCATCAACGGTAGGGATGGTAATGGATTCGTTGTCAGAGGTTGTCTGCCATGTGGTGATGAAGGGTTTCGGGTCGGTCTGTGCTTGCCCGAAGAGCGCGAGGAAGAGTATAGAGATTACTAGAAAGGTACTTTTTGAAGATAGTATTAGACTATAGGGGGGGGGGGGGCATTAAATTAAGCCCGTACAGCCCTTTCGGCAGCGTGTGTGACGTGTTCTCTGTGTTCATGATGTTTTTTGGTCTTTTTTTATCTAACGTGCTCATAGCTCATTATTTTAGTTGGTATGAAATGCAAACATATACAAACATTTTAACTTGTTGTATAAAGCTTAATTTTTTTTTGATTTTTTTTTCGGCAGGGGAGAGTCCCGTGGCGGGAATGTTAATTAATCATACGTATATGGCCTCCTGTCCTAATCATTGTTTTTAGTTAAACCTTCAAGGTTTTCAAACCCTTGAAGGTTGCTTTAATATCATTCATCAACAAGGGCTCCTTTTCTTCATTAAAACACGTCTGCGCCAATCTGCGAAAGAGTAGAGAGCCTGTCGCATGGGTCTTGGGCAAACGCAATGAAAAGACCGTCAGGGCGTTACGGGATAAAATAGGGCAGTTTATTGACGGATAATTGGAAAAGTTTTAAACGGGTATTTAGAGATACCCATCACCGGATCAGGAGAGCCTTTAGACGGACGTGTTGTTTTTCAAAAAAGATGGAAAATCACATCAATTATGGGCATATTTAAGATTTCATACTTTTTATAACACCTCCAAGGATCTTAATGTTAATTTTTACTTTTCCTTAAAAGTATTAATGATGGTTTTATTAGTTATTAATTGTGAACCGGTTAAATAGCATGATGCATAATTGCTCATAAGTTCAATTAAAATGAGTTTCCAAAGCATTGAGAGCAGACTTTTTTCTATTGTCTGCAATACCGGAAACAATGGAATACGGGTGATTATGGCTTTTTAGATATTTTTCGTAAATTTTAAAAAAGTGTTTCCTCAAAGCGGGATGCTCTCGTTGCGTGTCCGGTGTCCATGGGATGTCAATGTTATTCAATAAGTAGTAATCATACTTCCTTTCTGCCAATTGTTCTTCAATCCAACGATCCGTATTACCGTACTTATGATCACTCCAGATCTTGATAACGATTAAGTTGGTATCACAAAATAAGTAGTCTTTTGAACACTTTGCTTTTTCATCTTCCCACTGAAGCTGCTTTTCCGCAATGGCTTTCAAATCGTGTTGTTCATAAGGGCGACCCAGTCGGTTCAGGTAAAGCCTTGCAAACTCCGAAACCCATTCTGTTTGATAATGAAAGGCAAGATGTCGGCATAATTCACTCTTACCGGTAGATTCAGGGCCAATGACAGCTATTCTTTTCAGTGTAGACATGGAAATTATTTAAAAACCTGAAAAAAGAATAAATAAAAATGAACCCAAATAGTATAAGATTGTCAGTTTATGATAACTTTGTAACGCAAATAAATGTTATTGTTTGACATTATTTGCTATGATCAACAAAGATAAACTCCTTTTTGAGGCACTCACTTATGATGATGTACTTCTTCTCCCAAGTTATTCTGAAGTACTCCCAAGAGATGCGGATACATCCACTCTGATAACAAGAAATATCCGATTAAACATTCCTTTGGTTTCTGCTGCCATGGACACGGTAACCGAAGAAAAACTTGCGATTGCCATGGCATTGGAGGGTGGTATTGGAATCATCCATAAGAACATGACCATTGAGGATCAAGCGGTTCAGGTAAGAAAAGTGAAGAGATCCCAAAGTGGAATGATTTTAGACCCGGTGACCCTGAATGTTGATGCTAAAGTACGCTACGCAGAAGCCATCATGCGCGAGTACAAAATCGGAGGAATTCCGGTGGTCGACAAGGAAAAGAAACTAATTGGTATCGTTACCAACAGAGATTTACGATTTGAGAAGAGATTATCGCGCCCCGTCAGGGAAATTATGACAAAAGAGAACCTGATCACTGCCACTACGGAGGTCGGGTTAAATGAGGCAGAAGCCATCCTTCAAAAATACAAAATTGAAAAACTGCCGATCGTAGATCAGGATTACAAGCTGACGGGGCTTATCACTTATAAAGATATTTTGAAGAACAAAGACAGACCCAATGCATGTAAAGATGAATACGGTCGATTGAGAGTTGGAGCCGCAGTTGGTGTTACCGCTGATATTGAAGACAGAATATCTGCATTGGTAAATGCCGGAGTTGATCTGGTATCAATTGATACAGCCCACGGCCACTCGAAAGGAGTAATTGACACAGCGAAACGGATTAAAAAAGTATTTCCTGATCTGGAAATGATGGTGGGAAATATCGCAACCGCTGAAGCAGCCAAGGCATTAGCGGAGACCGGGGCAGATGCGATCAAAGTAGGGGTAGGTCCCGGAAGTATTTGTACTACAAGAGTCATAGCCGGAGTAGGTGTGCCGCAGGTTTCTGCCGTGTATGAGTCAGCAAGAGCAGTAAAAGGAACAGGTGTACCAATCATAGCGGATGGAGGTATTCGATTCTCGGGTGACGTAGTCAAAGCAATTGCCGTTGGTGCCAATACTGTAATGATAGGATCACTTCTGGCCGGAACTGACGAGGCTCCGGGAGAGGTAATCTTGTACGAAGGAAGAAAGTTTAAATCTTATCGAGGTATGGGATCCGTAGAAGCTATGGAGGAAGGTTCAAAAGACAGGTACTTCCAGGATGCGGAGGATAATATTAAGAAATTAGTTCCGGAGGGAATTGTAGGACGAGTGCCTTTCAAAGGATTAGTGCAAGAGGTATTATATCAAATGGTAGGAGGCCTAAAAGCGGGAATGGGTTACTGCGGGGCCGGCACCATTGATGAATTGCAGAATGCTAAGTTTGTGAAAATATCGGCAGCAGGTTACATAGAAAGCCATCCACATGATATTCATATCACGAGGGAAGCTCCTAACTATAGTAGGAAATAATCTTTCCTTTAGATTTTTGATAATTTACTGCTGGCGGCCCGCTTTTCAGCTTGACAGATAGGCTTTCGGACTCCTCTTGAAGTTGTTTTATTCGTTTTTGCTTTGAGTGCTTATACTTTTTACCCATCAACTATTTGGTTGAGTTTCACTTTGTTTCTTTTTTGAGCGATTGAATGTAAGTTCCAAATCGAAGAAAGTCAGCTGTTTCATAGCTGTTTTTTATCTGAGAACAGGAAAAAAATCAGTTCATTGCATTTATAATAAACCAATTTTATCACTTATTTTTGCAAAGTATTCTATTTACAAATCAGTTCAACAACTTTATACATAAATTACTATGGAAAGTTTAAAAAACAAAACACTTTCATTCGGAAGTGTAACCGTTGCCTTCCTTTGCGCAGGTGTCCCTATGATTTCACAATGCCCTGTTTTATGATGTTACTGGATAAAAAAATCCGATTATTCAGTCGGCAGCGAGGCTATTTATTGCTGCTCCTACTCTTTACTATTCTTCAGGTTGAAGGCCAAAGAGTACAAACGCCCTTTGTGCCCGTAACCCGCCCTGCCGTGGGGAATATTTTTGACTGGAATCCGGATAACCTTGGTGAAGACGATGAGTTTTACAGGAGTCGTGTTCCTTTACAGCCCCGAATCAGCAGTTCGGTGCGTGCCAACAGCCACTCTACGGCCAATGATGATCGGCGATTGGTGTGGTGGTGCCCCATGGGGGACAGAGCCGGCGATGTCAAAGGAAGTGTCAGAACCACCTATTCCCTCCCCCGCCCCACCTTTGAGATTGATGCCTTCAGCATGTGGCAATACCTGGAAGCCCACGGTGCCGCTGCCGCCGTTCAGGGGACTTTCGCCGGTGCTGCGATTGACCAGGCCCACCGTCACGGAGTAAAAGTACTGGCCAATCATTTTACGAATTGGGATGTCCCGTTGAAGAGAGGGGAAGAAAATAATTATTCCAGCATCTTCTGGACGCGGCTTGCTGAAAAAAATGATAAAGGTGAGTTTCTCTACGTAGATCACATGCTGGATTTTTTTCAACATTACGGATATGATGGGATGGCCTTTAATATGGAAGGAAAAGACATGAATAAACACCCTGGCTGGGCTGCTGATATACAGGACTTTTTTGTGGAACTGCATAAAAAAGCAAAAAACAGGGGCATGGACATTCTTACTTTCTGGTATGACGCACAAAGCAACGAGGGGCAGCTGAGTTTTAGACAGCTTCAATTGGACGCGACTAATGATAAATGGTTTGATAAAGGAGGCACCGTAATGAATGGTATCTTTCTGAGTTATAGCTGGTCCGATTCAAGACTGAGGAATTCGGTAGCAACTGCCGAAGGCTTCGGAAGGAGTTCTTATGATGTGTATGGTGGTATGCTCCTGGACGAACGAGGCTTGTGGGCAGGAAGCGGAAGGCGGGATCGAACAACAAGGCAGTATTTACCGTATCTCCCTGGCGGCTGGCATTATATAGCCAAACACCCTGTGTCTATCAGTTGGTGGGGAGGCCACACTTATAACAATGTCTATGGTGCTCACATCAAGAAGGGTTCGGGGAGTGATCTGGAGAAGCAAAACCGTTATCAATTCTTACTGGAGCAAA
>JACONI010000084.1 GCA_014323825.1 Ekhidna sp.
CGTCCCTTCCCGCTTTGCCTCTACAGGAGTACTTATCCGGTGCGCCGAAAGTGATGCCGGAGGGGATTCGGGTTTCGTCCGCTGCTTCATCTAAGGTGCTCCATCCGATGAGGAGCTTATCGTAGTTTTCGGAAGACATGGAGGAACCTGAGAACATGCCTTCCATATCTGTCACGTTGCTCACGTCCCATTCGCTGAGGTCTTGGTTGAAGGAAGAGTTCTGAAACATAGCGGTCATATTTGTCACCTTTCTCACGTCCCACTTGCTGAGGTCTTGGTTGAAGGAAGAGTTCTGAAACATAGCGGCCATATTTGTCACCTTGCTCACGTCCCACTTGCTGAGGTCTCCGGTGAAAGTAGCACTCTGGAACATGCCGAACATATCCGTCACCCCTGAAAGATTCGGTATGCCTGCCTCCTCATCAATGGAGAGGTTGCTGCAATTCCGAAAAGCCCCATCCATGGAAGTCCATGGGTTATCACCCCACTTTTCGATGGAGCGTATCTGCCCCGCCGCAGTGAAGTTTTTTCTGAAGAAGATACGTGGAAAGGTACCGCTGATGGTAATGGTGTAAGTGCCTGGTTGGGAATAGGTATGAGAAGCATTTCCGGTGTAGGTGTTATTATCCTCCATCCGGTCCCCCCATTTTACAGAATAACTGTAGCCGCTCCCTGTAGTAGGAATGGTAATGGTTCTGTTGTCAGAGGTTATCTGCCATGTGGTGATGAAGGGTTTTGTATCATCCTGTGCCTGCCCGTAGAAAGCGAGTAGAATTGCAAAAATAACAAGAAAGGTATTTTTTGGAGATAGTATTAGACTATAGGGGGGGGGGGGCATTAAATTAAGCCCGTACAGCCCTTTCGGCAGCGTGTGTGACGTGTTCTCTGTGTTCATGATGTTTTTTGGTCTTTTTTTATTGAATGCGATCATAACTCTTTATTTTAAGTTTATAAAAATAAATTTGACTACAAGGTTAAACACTTTTCTATTAAAAATGTAAAGTAAGTACAAAAATATTTAATTATCAAGGGGTCTTCCATTTTCTATTAAAAAATGTAGACAGCTTAAGAGAAACGGTTATCATGCTGAGGCTAAAAAGAGATAATTGTTTAAAATACACAACGGGTATTATCTGTAAATCTTACTTCAATTGCAGTTGTTAGTATTTTCTAAATAATCATATTGCCCATCCCGTAAACTTTCATAAAGTATCTTTACAGTAATGCGACGACCGAGAAGAAACAGAGCCTCATTAGCACAGGCAGGAACGGGAGTGGATATGATTTGATACTTCCGATTAATGTCAATCAGAGTTATATTTGACAGATGATAGACACACTTACCATAGCTACGGAACTTGAAGAAGCGGGGCTAACGAGGTCACAAGCAACCGCAGTCGCTCATCAGATGAAAGCACTCACTGAAAGCTCACTCGCCTCCAAAGAAAACCTAAAAACAATGGAAAACAATCTTCAGAAAGAAATAAACGCAGTGAAAGTAGAGGTAAAAACAATAGAGGCCAATCTTCAAAAAGAATTAAGACAAACATCAAATGCAACGATTAAGTGGGTGGCCGCTATGCTCATTGGTCAAACCGCACTAATAACCACGCTGATAAAGGTTTTTAGCTAACCATAAATGGCATGGCTAAAATGCCATTCGCTTTTCAATAAAAAACAACACCCTGTGAGACGCTGCACAATCAGCGGGAGAAGAATAGATAAATTTACCTTCTTGTTAAGCGTTTAGGGGTCATTTTTGACCTCCGAGCGGTTATTTTTTTTCGATCCGGGGTTGTTTGTCCCGTCCTAAAATAAATAGACAGTTTTTTACTTAAAGTCTTTAAAACGGATTAAAAAAGAGTTCCCAGAAGCATTGGTCATCACAGATACGGCAATGGACTTGTACAGTTCCGATGGACAGGACAGAATCGTAGAAGATGGGAAAATTCTCAATGATGAGATGCCGGACATCTTAGGGCAGATGGCTTTAACACAGGCAGGAACGGGAGTGGATATGATTTGATATTTCTGATTAATGTCAATCAGAGTTATATTTGACAGATGATAGACACACTTACCATAGCTACGGAACTTGAAGAAGCGGGGCTAACGAGGTCACAAGCAACCGCAGTCGCTCATCAGATGAGAGCACTCACCGAAAGCTCACTCGCCTCCAAAGAAAACCTAAAAACAATAGAAGCCAATCTTCAGAAAGAAATAAACGCAGTGAAAGTAGAGGTAAAAACAATAGAAGCCAATCTTCAAAAAGAAATAAACGCAGTGAAAGTAGAAGTAAAAACAATAGAAGCCAATCTTCAAAAAGAATTAAGACAAACGTCAAATGCGACGATTAAGTGGGTGGCCGCTATGCTCATTGGTCAAACCGCACTAATAACCACGCTGATAAAGGTTTTTAGCTAACCGTAAATGGCAGGACTAAAATGCCATTCGCTTTTCAATAAAAAACAACACCCCGGAGATGCTGCGCAATCAGCGGAAGAAGAATAGATAAATCACCTTCTTGTTAAGCGTTTAGGGGTTGTTTTTATTTAAACCTTCAAGGTTTTCAAAACCTTTAAGGTTGCTCAAAAGTTCTAATTGTAACCCCAGACCAGTCAACAATGCATATCATTTAATATTTCTGATTAATGTCAATCAGGGTTATATTTGACGGATGATTGACACACTTACCATAGCTACGGAACTGGAAGAAGCAGGGCTAACGAGGTCACAAGCAACCGCAGTCGCTCATCAGATGAGAGCACTCACCGAAAGCTCACTCGCCTCCAAAGAAAACTTAAAAACAATAGAAGCCAATCTTCAAAAAGAAATAAACGCAGTGAAAGTAGAGGTAAAAACAATAGAAGCTAATCTTCAAAAAGAATTAAGACAAACATCAAATGCGACGATTAAGTGGGTGGCCGCTATGCTCATTGGTCAAACCGCACTGATCACCACGCTGATAAAGGTTTTTAGCTAACCATAAATGGCAGGACTAAAATTCCATTCGCTTTTCAATAAAAAACAACACCCCGGAGACGCTGCGCAATCAGCGGAAGAAGAATAGATAAATCACCTTCTTGTTAAGCGTTTAGGAGGCATTGTTGACTTCCGAGCGGTTATTTTTTTGATCCGGGGTTGTTTGTCCCGTCCTAAAATAAACAGACAGCTTTTTACTTAATTCTATTTTTAGTTTAAAATGTACAACGGGTATTATCTGTAAATTTTATTTCAATTGTAGTTGTTAATATTTTCTAAATCATCATATTGCCCATCCCGTAAACTTTCATAAAGTATCTTTACAATAATGCGACGACCGAGAAGAAACAGAGCCTCAGCAGCTATTCGGGATTTGGCTGAGGAAACAACACTAACTACGAATGACTTCATCTTCCCTCTTTTCCTGATTGAGGGGATCCATAGAAAATCCGAGCCCGCATCCATGCCCGGCATCTTCCGTCTTTCGGAAGATTTGATACTTAAGGAAATAGAAGCATGCTTAAAGCTCGGTATCAAAGGCTTTGCCATTTTCCCGGTGGTTGCAGCAGCTTACAAGGACAAGTATGCCTCCGAGAGTTATGATCCGGAATTCTTTTATTTAAAGTCTTTAAAACGGATTAAAAAAGAGTTCCCGGAAGCATTGGTCATCACAGATACGGCAATGGATCCGTACAGTTCCGATGGGCACGACGGAATCGTAGAGGGTGGGAAAATTCTCAATGATGAGACACTGAACATCTTAGGGCAGATGGCTTTAGCACAGGCAGGAACGGGAGTGGATATGATTGGTCCCTCTGACATGATGGACTTTAGAGTCGGCTATATCAGAAATATTCTGGATGAAAACGGGTTCTCTGACACAGGAATCATGTCATACACTGCAAAGTATGCCAGTGCGTTCTATGGCCCTTTTCGGGAGGCCCTTGATTCAATCCCAAAGTTTGGCGATAAAAAAACCTACCAGATGAACCCTGCTAATTCCGATGAGGCCATGCTTGAAGCTGAACTTGACTTCAATGAAGGGGCAGACGTGTTGATGGTGAAACCGGCACTTGCTTACCTGGATATTATTCAGCGATTAAAAGGAGCGTTCAATATTCCCGTAGCAGCTTACAATGTCTCAGGCGAGTATTCCATGATCAAGGCGGCAGGAGAAAAAGGCTGGCTGGATTCTGAAAAAACCATGATGGAATCTTTGCTTTCTATCAAGCGATCCGGAGCTGATATGATATTTACCTACTTCGCCAAGGAAGCGGCACAACTCCTGAAAAATCAATAATAATGTAAGGCCCGATCAAAGTGCAGTTAGAAGAGCAATGAAAGTGGAGGGTCATCTTATCATTAATACCTTCCAGGCAGTGTCCACTTCTCCTTCATTCAACAGCTTAGCTGCAAGTTTGTGGAGTTCCAGCCGGATATTTTCCTCGTCATCAAAGGAGTCCAGAATTGTGCTTACTTCGGGTTCATTGGCAAAGTCCTGCACATCTTTCCGAGAGGGCAGTTGTTCCACATTTCCTAACATGCCCAGATGATTTCCGGTGAGCACCGTACTTATTCTAATTCGGTCAGGTATCCGGTCGACTCCCATACCCTTGGTTTTCAGAGGTTTGGCCACCTCAAATATAGCATCTCCAAATGCCTTGACATACCAATCTCCTCCCATTCTTCCTACCGCATTTAACTTATTCGGATTGATCCTGCCATTCTCATCTAAGATCTTCTCATCCAGATGGATAAGCAGAACTTCACAGATTACCAACTGACCGGCTCCGCCCTCTTTACCAAGCGATTTCACTTCTTGTACTTTACACTCAAAAGACACAGGTGCCTCCAACACTCTTGGTGGTTTCACCCTGTCCGAAGGCTCCTGATTAAATCCGGCTTTTGTAAATTCATTGATACCTTTTTCATACTCCGTGCTGCTTAAAGACATCTGCTGCACCATTTCGTTAGATACGATGCTAACGACAGTCTCCGGATGCTCCAGTACATTATCAAGGGTATGTTTCGTCGTGTTGTCTCGTCCTCTTCTGGAGGGCGAAAAGATCAGGATGGGCGGATTGGCACTGAATACATTAAAAAAACTGAACGGACTAAGGTTTACGTTTCCCGCTTTATCTACCGTACTTGCAAAGGCAATCGGGCGGGGGGTAACTGCTCCTAATAAATATCCGTGAAGTTCCGAAGTGGAAATGCCTTTTGGGTTAATAATCATAACGCAGGCAATACTTTTGTTGAAACTTCTCCAAAACCGATTCGGATACCCTCTTGTTTTGCATATCCCCTCATGATCACCGTATCACCATCCAGAATGAACTTCCGTTCACTCCCGTCAGACATAGGTACCGGCTTGGTTCCGCGCCATGAGATTTCCAGCATAGATCCAAACTGACTTGGATCGGGTCCCGATAGGGTTCCACTACCATAAAGATCTCCCGTTTTGATATTGCACCCGTTCACAGTGTGGTGAGCCAGCTGTTGTGCCATGCTCCAATACATATATTTGAAATTAGAGTTGGTCACCACTCTCTCCCCTGATCCTTCGGGTCGGATTGCCGCTTCAAGGTTGATATCGAAGTGTTTATCACCTTCAAATTCCAGATAAGGCAGCACTTTTGGGTCCTGTTGAGGTCCGGGTATTCTGAAGGGTTCCAAAGCATCCATCGTCACAATCCAGGGAGAAACAGACGAAGCAAAACTCTTCGCTAAGAAAGGTCCTAAAGGTACATACTCCCACTTCTGAATGTCTCGGGCTGACCAGTCATTGAACAATACCATTCCAAAAATGTAGTCTTCGGCCTTCTCCGTCGAAATGGATTCTCCTAATAGGTTTTCACCACAGGTGATGAAGGCCATCTCCAACTCAAAGTCAAGCAGCTTACATGGACCAAAAACAGGAGGTTCATCATCATTAGGTCGCTGCTGCCCTTTTGGACGATGAATCGGTACGCCCGACGCTATAATGGAAGATGCTCTGCCATGGTACCCAACCGGAAGGTATTTCCAGTTAGGCAGTAGCGCATTGTCCGGATCACGAAACATACATCCCACATTGTATGCGTGTTGTTCACTCGAGTAAAAATCGGTGTAGTCCCCCACCTGAATGGGCATGCACATCTTCACCTCCTTCTGAGGAATTAAGAGGGACTTGATATCGTAATGATTTTTTAGTTCTATATTTCCTTCTGCGAGTAGTTCGGAAATTTTGTTCCTTACTCTCCTCCCCATTTTACGGCCCAAAGCTAAAAATGCGTTTAAGGTCTCTTTTTCAAATACTTTATCCGGTAAGCCTATTCCGTCCAGAAAGCCATAACTTTGTAAACCGCCCAGATCAAGTACCATCTCGCCGATGGCTACTCCCGCACTTTTATACCCCTTTTGCTCAAAGATGCCAAAGGGTAGATTTTGTATAGGGAAATCTGAGTTTTCGGGTACGAATACCCATGATCTTAGGGTAGAATTATTTGCTGCTATTTCAATCATAAAGCAAGTTTAGTCACAAAGTAACATTTGAATAGTTAGTACCCGTGAATTAATGACAGAGTTTCGACTCCTGTTAAATTTGTACCTCAAAATAAAATGGAAGAAACCTAAATGAGCATTTCGACACAGTACGACCCGACCAAAGTGGAAGATAAATGGTATCAATATTGGATGGAGCACCACTTTTTCCATGCCACACCACAAGAGGGAAAAGAAGCTTATACGATCGTCATCCCGCCGCCGAATGTAACAGGAGTCCTGCACATGGGACACATGCTCAACAATACCATTCAGGATATCTTGATAAGAAAGGCACGGATGGAAGGCAAAGAAGCTTGCTGGGTCCCCGGAACAGATCACGCTTCTATTGCCACAGAAGCCAAAGTAGTAAAAATGCTTCGTGAGCAAGGGATCAAAAAGCGTGACCTCTCCAGGGAAGAATTTCTGAAGCATGCATGGAAATGGAAAGAAAAATACGGAGGCATCATCCTACAACAGCTTCGCAAGCTGGGTGCCTCGTGCGACTGGAGCCGTACCGCTTTCACCATGGATGAGAGCTACCACAGAGCGGTGATCCGACAGTTTGTAGACCTCTACAAAAAAGGATATATCTATCGTGGCTTGCACATGGTAAACTGGGACTGTGAAGCCATGACCACTATCTCAAATGAGGAGGTAATTTACAATGAGGATGGTGAGAAGGCCGTTCTTTACCATTTAAAATACCGAATCAAGGACTCGGCTGAGTTTGTGACGATTGCTACTCAGCGGCCGGAGACCATCATGGGTGATACAGCCATTGCGATAAATCCAAATGATAAACGACTCAGGCACCGGATTGGGAAAAAGGCTTTGGTTCCGTTCATCAACCGTGAGATACCGGTCATCGGGGATGATTATGTAGATACTGACTTTGGAACAGGCTGCCTAAAGGTGACACCCGCACATGATCCTAACGACTATGAAATCGGCTTGAGACATAACCTCAGGATTATAGACACCATCAACCCTGATGGCACACTCAACGATAAGTGCGAGATCGAAAAGTATATCGGAAAGGATCGTTTCAAAGTACGTAAGATGATTGTCAAAGATCTGAAAGCGGCTGAAATCCTGATAAAAGAAGAAGAAGTCATCACCAGGATCGGTCGATCCGAACGAACCAACTCGGTAGTTGAGCCTAAGCTTTCACTACAGTGGTTCATCAGGATGAAGGAGATTTCTCGTCGTGCGCATCAGGCGGTAATGGATGACGAAATCCGGTTATTCCCTTCTAAGTTTAAGAATACCTATAACCACTGGATGGAGAAGGTAAGAGATTGGAATATCTCCAGACAGCTTTGGTGGGGGCAGCAAATCCCGGCTTATTACTATGGTGAGGGAGAAAATGATTTTGTAGTAGCGGAGACGCAGGAACTTGCAGTAGAGGAAGCTAAAAAAGCAACCGGAAACCACGACCTTACTGCCGCTGATTTAAAACAGGATGAGGATGTTCTTGATACCTGGGCTTCTTCCAACCTGTGGCCGATTGCTATTTTTGACGGATTCAATGACGATTGCTTTGACCCTGAAAAAGGTAAGATTGATAAAAGCAAAAATGAAGACCTGAACTTCTTCTACCCTTCCCGGACTTTGGTTACTGCCCCCGAGATCCTGTTTTTCTGGGTAGCCAGAATGATTATCGCAGGATATGAGTATTTGGACGAGAAGCCGTTTGAGAATGTGTACCTGACAGGTATCGTTCGTGATAAGCAGCGAAGAAAGATGTCCAAGTCGCTGGGCAATTCTCCTGATCCTCTGGATCTGATCAGGCAATACGGGGCAGATGGTGTTCGGACCGGTATGTTATTCAGTTCGCCGGCCGGAAATGACCTGCTCTTTGATGAGAAGCTTGCTGAACAGGGAAGAAATTTCTCCAATAAAATATGGAACGCATTCCGACTGATAAAAGGATGGAAAACGACCGGTGATGCACAGCCGGATATCAATCGGGAGGCCGTTGAATGGTTTACAAACAAGTTCAACAAAGCACTGACCGAACTGGAAGATCATTTCTCCGGATTCCGAATATCAGATGCCTTGATGACGGTGTACAAGCTCATTCGGGACGACTTCTGTAGCTGGTATTTGGAGTGGATAAAACCGGAATACGGAAAGCCGATCGATCGCGCTACTTATGACTCAACCGTAGAACTTTTTGAACAGGTATTGAAAGTGTTACACCCGTTTATGCCCTTCATCACGGAGGAGATTTGGCATGAGCTAAAAAAGCGGGATGAGAAAGAAGCCATCGTCGTAGCTGCGTGGCCAAAGGCCGGGGCGATTGATAATGAAATAATCAAAAAGGCCGATCTTCGTTTTGAAATTACCTCAAATATTCGCAATATTCGCAACAATAAAGGAATCTCACAGAAAGAAACACTGGAGTTGATAACCACCTCCGGAGCAATGGATGTAATGAGTGTAATGGATTCGTCCACAAATATACTGGCCAACGTTTCGGCAAAATCGAATGCAGAAAAGCCCTCCAATGCTTTCAGTTTTATGGTTGGATCCGCTGAGTTTTTTATTCCTGTACCTGAGCGTATTGATTTGGAGGCAGAACGCAGAAAGCTGGAGGAAGAACTGAACTACGCCAAAGGCTTCAAAACCTCTGTAGAGAAGAAGCTCTCAAACAAACAATTTGTAAACAATGCCCCTGAACAAGTAGTAGAAACGGAACACAAAAAACTTGCTGATGCGGAAGCAAAGATCAGGACGCTGGAAGAGCGTTTGTCTGAATTTTAATTGATGGAGACAAAAAAACGCTTAATGAACGAAGCATCAAATAGTATTAATTGTTAAGACCGGTAGAGGGCAATTTGATCCACTTTCTAGGTTAACATACCTCCGTCTACCTGCATCGTTTGCCCGGTAACGTATGCAGACATATCCGAAGCTAAAAAGACACAAGCATTGGCTACATCCTCGGGAGAACCCCCTCTCTTTAACGGGATCGCATCTCTCCAACTCTGAACCGTTTTTTCATCTAAAGCATCGGTCATTTCTGTTTCTATAAATCCCGGTGCAATTGCATTGCATCGAATGTTTCTGGAGCCAAGCTCCAGTGCTACTGATTTTGTGAATCCGATAATTCCCGCTTTTGAGGCGGCATAGTTAGCCTGCCCCGCATTTCCTTTTACCCCTACGACAGAAGACATATTTATGATGGAACCACTGCGTTGTTTCATAAAATTTCGGGCCGAGGCTTTTACCGTATTAAAACAAGACTTTAAGTTGATATTTTGGATTGCATCCCAATCTTCCTCGCTCATTCTCATTAATAAGTTGTCTTTTGTGACCCCGGCATTATTGATGAGCACATCCATTCTGCCAAATTCTTCCAC
Source organism: Ekhidna sp. (assembly GCA_014323825.1). Taxonomy (GTDB): domain Bacteria; phylum Bacteroidota; class Bacteroidia; order Cytophagales; family Cyclobacteriaceae; genus Ekhidna. The sequence goes on from JACONI010000084.1 coordinate 9,873, forward strand.
TACCCCTGCGATTAAGTTCTGTGCGGCCTGATAATCAGATGCATCGGAACGAAAACCTTTTGCTTTTACTCCTGTCTCAGCCAATTCTCTTTCCAGTCCTTCCCCCTTTTTTACACTTGACAAATAAGTAAAAGCAACATTTGCTCCCTGTTCTGCAAATTTCTCAGCGATGGCCTTACCTATTCCTTTAGATGCACCTGTAATCAGTGTTACTTTTCCTTCCAGTAGTTTCATAAATCTTTTTGCTGCAAATGTATCCAAATATACAAGTTGCGAATTATAACCGGTTTCTAATTTACTCTGACCTTTTTAAGGTTTAATTTTGCTATCCGAATTAAAATTCAAATGGCAAATGGCATCAAAATATGATCTTATGGTAATCGGCAGCGGGCCGGGTGGATATGTAGCAGCAATCAGGGCATCTCAACTGGGAATGAAGGTAGGAGTAGTGGAGAAAGCCGAACTCGGAGGTGTTTGTTTAAACTGGGGTTGTATTCCCACAAAAGCCTTATTAAAAAGTGCTCAGGTTTTTGAATATATCAACCACTCGGAAAATTATGGGATTCAGGTAAAAGATGCGAAAGCTGACTTTACCGGCATGGTAAAACGATCCAGAGGAGTTGCCGAAGGAATGAGCAAAGGAGTTCAGTTTCTATTCAAAAAAAATAAGATTGAGCAACTCGCAGGGCATGGCACGCTGAAGAAAGGGAAGAAAGTGGAAGTGAAAAATGAAGCAGGAAAAGTAACGACTTACGATGCTGATCACATCATCTTAGCAACCGGAGGTAGAGCAAAAGAGCTTCCTAACCTCCCAATCGACGGCAAAAAAGTTATAGAATATCGAAAGGCGATGGTGCTTGAAAAGCAGCCTAAGCAACTGGTAGTGGTAGGATCCGGAGCGATAGGTGTTGAGTTTGCGTACTTCTATAATTCAATAGGCACTGAGGTGACTATTGTGGAGTTTATGGATCGAATCTTACCGGTGGAGGATGAGGAAGTGAGTAAGCAGTTGGAAAGAATTTATAAAAAAGCAGGAATGAAGATCATGACAAGTGCTGAGGTTACTAAAGTGGATACTTCGGGTGCCGGATGTAAAGTGACGGTAAAAACGAAAAAAGGAGAAGAGCAACTGACATGTGATGTCGTCCTTTCTGCTGTTGGAGTAACTACTAACTTAGCGCACATTGGTCTGGAGGAGGTGGGTGTGAAAACCGAGAAGGGAAAGGTGGTGGTTGATGATTATTACAAGACCAATATAGATAGTATTTATGCCATCGGAGATATTGTACACGGGCCTGCACTGGCACACGTTGCCTCTGCGGAGGGAATTATTTGTGTGGAGAAAATCAAAGGAATGGATGTAGAGCCACTGAACTACAACAACATTCCGGGTTGTACCTATTGTTCTCCTGAAGTTGCTTCCGTTGGCTATACGGAGAAGGCAGCAAAAGAGGCCGGCTACGAAGTGAAGGTTGGAAAGTTTCCTTTCTCTGCTGCCGGTAAAGCAAAGGCTGCCGGTGCTTCCGAAGGATTTGTAAAAGTGATCTTTGATGCCAAATATGGCGAGTGGCTTGGTGCCCACATGATCGGAGCGAATGTAACGGAAATGATCGCCGAAGCGGTGGCAGCCAGAAAGCTGGAAACAACCGGACATGAAATCATTAAGTCAGTGCATCCGCACCCAACCATGAGTGAGGCGGTGATGGAAGCGGCAGCAGCAGCTTACGATGAAGTCATTCATTTGTGAATGAAAGAAAAAGGAAAGCTACATTAGACACCATCTAATAAACTATGTAAATGAGATTAAGACTCATGGCTGAGTCATAAATTTACGGCATCCGGAGTCTTTCTGACCCTCAGATACCGAACGGAGAAGTGAATGAGCAATGGAAAGGAGAAAAATAGGGAAAAGAAAGGCTTTAGTGAAATCCGATATTTTATGAAAATTTAAAAAGCCCGACTCATAAGATGATTATTAGTTATTGTATGCAGTAACATCAACTAAAAGACTAACTTTGTAAGGAATTTTATGGTCTGATGGAATCTTTGCTCAAATTAAAAGAAAGGGTTGAAATTGCCATAGAACTTGGTGAAAGCTATTATCGAGAATTTAAGAGTGGATATGAGGGCCCTCCAAAAGATAAAAAACCAAGGAATTTTAAGGATATTTGTTACCATGTGGCTAAGGAACTCGTTGCCTTTGCAAATGCAGATGGTGGTGAATTATTTATTGGCATTGAAGATGATAATAAAGTAACCGGATTGCCGCATACAGATGAAAAACTATCGGCTGTTCTTGATGCTTCCACCGATTACGTTCTTAAAGATACGCCTTTACCCATAAAAAGAAGAAATATTATAGACTACAATGGGAAGAAAGTAATTTATTTTTCAGTAGACAAAGGGAGTAAGTTTATACACCAAACCAGCAAAGGAGAATGCTTTAAAAGAGAAGATAGAGAATCTCTTCCTACCTCCGCTGACACCATTAGACTGGTAAGAGATGAAGCAAATTCCAGGGAGTATGACCGACGGTTTGAAGAACTTGCGACTATTGCTGATTTAGACACAGCCTTGGTTAAATCCATAGGAAAAGAATCAACCAAAATAAAAGGTATATCAGCTGAGAAGTTTTTACAATATGTTGAACTTGCAGAGTTTGACGGTGACAGACTAAGGTTACGGAAAGCAGCACTACTGTTGTTTGCTAAAAATCCGAGCAAGTGGCACCCGCGCTCAAGAGTTAGGATCCTTCGAGTGAATGGTACGGAAGAAAAGCCCGCCCCGGATTACAATGTTACTGAAGTAGCAGACATCTCGGGAAATATATTTGAGCTGGCAGAGAAAGGCTGGGAAGCTTTACGACCTGCCTTAAGCGAAACACGGTATTCTGGGGATGGATTGTTCAAGACACAGGTAATTTATCCTGAACCGGCTTGCCGAGAAGCCCTGATAAATGCCATCACTCATAGGGATTACAGTCTTGAGGGGCGTGGTATTGAAATAAGAATATTTGATGACCGATTAGAAGTCTTGAGTCCCGGAAAACTCCTGTCAAAATTGACCATTGAAGATTTAAAGGAACTGAAAGGAGCCCACGAAACAAGAAATCCATATACGGCAAGAGTGCTGAGGGAGTATGGATATATAAGAGAATTAGGTGAAGGAATGCGAAGAATGTTTGAACTTATGAAATCAAATGAATTAGTCGAACCCCAAATCGAATCACCTAATAAATCATTTATCGTAACGCTTTTCTACAAGTTTATTTATTCAAAAGAAGAAAAGCTGTGGTTAGATCATTTCAAAATACTTGATCTATCCCGAGAACAAAAAACGGTAGTAAAACTTGGAATCAATGGCAGATTAATATCTCCAAAAGAGATTTTTGAAAATGTTGGAATAGTCGATACGGAAAAATATAGATTGCTTGTGGAAAGTTTGGTTGAGTTAGGAATTCTAAAACGCAAAATTTCACAAAATGGAGCTCATTCTTTGGCAAAAAAGCGTAGAGTATCAAAGAAGAGTGTAGGGATTTACGAGATAGTTGTGCCTCAACAAAAAGATATTAGTTCAAATCCCCCTACTAGGAGAGAAAGATGAATCGGATTATGCTAAAATATTTATTGCTAATTTAAGTTGGTATGCAGATGAAGGTGACATTGAAAACGAACTCTCAAGATTTGGAGAAATAGCTGAGATTCTCATTCCCAAAAACAGATCTACAGGAAAATCCCGCGGATTTGCATTTGTTGAATTTGAGAAAAACGAATCTGCTAAGAAAGCGGTCAAATACAACGAACCAATTCTAATAAAGGGTAGAAAAATTTATATTCAAAATTTCCGGGAGTAACATACGAAAGAACGCATTGTATATGAAAGCATAGCTTGTGCTGCCCTTCATATATCGGCCCTTCACAAAAAGCCCGTTGGGTACCTTGGATTCTTGGGTAAGGTTTTAAATATACCTACTCACTTGTCCCTTAAAAATCCCCTCCGGCTGTAGTTACAAACTATGCCTGATGTGGGGTCGGGGGTTGCAGCAAAGAGGGCGACAGTCAAAGGGTCAGCGGGCGGGTCGGAGCAAAAAAGGAAGGCCGTAAATGTGCATGAGCTTTTCGTGCTCAGACTCTTCGGCAGTTTTTGGGGCTATTTATTTTATTACGCTGATGTGCGTTCTTTAAGCAAATCTGTGAAATTGCTTCTTGACGAAAACGTTCCGAGAAAAATTAAGAATGATCTTCCGGAGTTTGAAGTGTTTACCGTTCAAGAGATGAATTGGAATGGAAAGAAGAAAGGTGAACTCTTAGCATTGATGCTCAACGATGGATTTCAAGTACTAATTACTACTGACAAGAACCTGGAAAATCAACAAAATTTTAACAAATATCCCGTTCCGGTTCTAATGCTAAACGTAAAACTCCTCACCTATCCGCATGTGTTCAAACTTCTTCCGGAGTTAAAAAATAGACTGAATTCTGACCTTCCCAACGGCTCAACTTTCATCTCTCAACAAGAAAGCAACATCTGAACAATACTTATCAAAGCGTGTGCCTAAATATCTTACTCCAAGTGTAGTTTATAACTACACCCTGCTATAAAATATGCTTCAAAGCATATGTTTTACGAATCCTCCCTCAACGGGAACATTTCCAGCTAGAATGTCAGCAGCTTACGATGAAGTCATTCATTTGTGAATGAAAGAAAAAGGAAAGCTACATTGAGGGAAAGGAAATCCGATTGGCATCAGTCCTCTACTTACATTGTAGATATGATTCCAAAGAAGTTTACCAATCAGGTTTTATTGTTTCAGACTCAGGAAGACGTGTTGTGGCAGCTTTTGACGGAAGTTCAGTACCCGGTTTGAGGGAATGAATGGGAGTGATGAGCAATTCACTTAATTCCGCAGGTTTGAATAGAGAAGAAATCTGTTTGCCTTTTGATGGCAGTCTTTGCGGTTTGACCTTTTGATATGGTTCCTCACTTTTCCTGAGTACCACCCTGTATGCTGTGGGGGACATGTCTTTTCCCAGTGTGTTGAAAGTGCCAGTCAACTGCGTAATTTCATGGGCTTCAAACCTGCCAATAAAGATTAGAAGCTGTGCATAAAAGTCAGCATTGTTATGTTTGGTAATATTTAGTGCAAGGAAGCCGCTGCCAAATATTCTTGCATTGCCTGTATATACGGAAGTTGTGGATTTCAAAAAAATGTTTCCTATCTCCATAATATTCAATACTTCTTTATTCACAAACCTGATGTCTTCGTCCCGATAGTACACCAGGTAGGTTCCTGACCAGGATCGGAGGTCTTCGTTATTTAAGTGCTCACCAAATTGACTGTTTAATTTTTTTAACGTGCTAAATGAAGGAGCATACAAATCTTTTTTGCCCAGGAAAAAATCATACAGGAAACTGTCAGGTTTTGGTACATTCTTAGCATAAAGCAATTTCGCTTGCCGGTCATCATCGGGAACCCCCACGTCCCTGATAAAACATATCCTTCCGCCATTAGGTTGATTTTTTGATGCTGTTCCTGTGTAAATCCCTGTTAGGTATTTGTCTTCCAGGAAATCAGAATCAAGTATCAGAATGATCTTGTAGTAGGACCTGCGTATGCCAAAGAAACCATACAGGACACTCCCGTTGCCAAACAGTTTGAAATAGCCTGAATAAATCTTCCTGTCGGTAAATATCAAAGAAGCATGATTACTATTCTTCCTGATGGTCATGTGTGCCTTTTTCAAATCACCATTTCTGGGGTCAATCAAATAACCCTCATATCGCCCTTCATATCTGAGAAGGTTAACTGCATCCTTACTTTCTTTGGACAACTCAGATTTAGTTTGAGGGAGAATAGGGTCTACCCTGATTCGCTCATTGACAACTTCGTTCCCAATCGTAATATCAACATCTCTTGATAAGGCAGAGGCCTCCTGCTCTTTTTCCGAAGGATACCTCTCAAAGATTATCCGACCTCCTACCGGGCAATTATTTCGGTCAAAACCGGAATACACCCCCATGATGAAGGGCCTGTTCACAATGTGTTTATTGCCCATAAAAACAGAGATCATCACATTCCGATCCGTGTAGGCATCTTCTTTAGCAAAATAAAAGGTAGTCGTTCCTCTTAACTCGGCAACGATCCCCCTATAAACATATTGGGACGGCTCTTCTTCATTTTCCCAGTACACAAGTGTCCAGTCCACATTCTGGTAATTATTGTAGATAGTCAATTTAGTCTTGATAATTTCATAATCCTCTCCATAGTAATAACCCACATAATATTCGTCAGGCAGCTCGTTTTTCATACCTACTCCCGATAGCCTTTGCTGTGCCAGAAAATCCTCATCGTTTAGGTTGATATTGTTGAGAAATTCGAGGAGATTCTCATAGCCTAAAGCTTTGAAATAAACGTAGGTATATGGATTAGTAAATGTAATTTCCTTTTTGCCCTTGCAATAATCACGCTGTTTATTATATAGATACTTGCCATTGATGTGGATGCCGGTTTTTTCATGAATGTAGGTTTTGATGTTGGGGCTGGATTCGTCGTACAAGTCAAAGCCATAAAGCTGATAGTCCAGCAGCAGGTTAGTTTCTATACCGTACTCCTCGTAGAAACTTTCGATAAGCTTTTTGTGCAATATTTCAAAAACCGTGGGCAGTAAATCCATATACGTATTTAATTATTTAATGATAACATATAATCCTAAAATTCCTAATAATTATTGGGGAAAAATAGTAATTCAAAAATAATAGGAATAATTCCGTATGTGGAATCCCTCTCCTTTATTAGCAAAATGTTTATGGTTTAATAAATGAACAAAATGAAAATAATTATAAACTTAATGAGTTTTCTGTGTCTTCTCATGCTGGGCATTAGTCCGGTAATGTCTCAGACAAAAACACTAAAAGGAAGAATACTTGATGATAACAGGGAGCCGCTGATTGGGGTCAATGTGATCATTAAGGGGGATACAAAAGGTACTGTCAGTGATTACAACGGAAGGTTTGAAATTGAGGTACCCTCGGAGACAAACATATTGGTTTTCAGTTATACGGGTTTTGAGACTCAAGAAATTCCTATTGACGGTCAATTGACCCTCAACGTGTACATGAAAGAGTCCAGCTTGGCTCTGAGTGAGGTGACTGTTACCGGATTTTCAGGTATAAAAGCAAGATCCAGGAGGAGGCTGGAATCCATACAGGAAATACCTGAGGCTGTTATCGCTTTTGATGATGAACAGATAGAAATGACAGGAGTGGACGATATAGGGAGTTTCCTTACACAGGTACCGGGAATATCTTACGGGGAGTCACAAGACCCGGGGACAGTCCTTATCAATGTGCGGGGCATTCCGCAGATACGGTACGGACACTCGCCCATTGCATTGGTGGTTGACGGTGTGTATCTGGCGGATGCCAACCTCAACGTCCAGTCTTTGTTTGATATAGAGCAGATTGAAGTGGTAAAAGGTTCGCAAGGCATTTTCTACGGGAAAAATGCCATTGGCGGTGCCGTCAATATTACGACCAAGGCCATCACTAATGATTTTAAAGGCAATGTTAAAGTAGGGCAAGGCAACGGGAACTCTTCGGTTGGCAATTTTGCCATTTCGGGGCCCCTTAAAAAAGACAAAATTTATTTCAGGCTTGCAGGCAATTATTTCAATACAGACGGCCTCATTGAAAATACTTTTCTGAACGAATTTACAGATTTCAAGACCGAACAAGGAGTCAGAGGTACATTAAAATTTGAATTAAACGAATCAACAGATTTAACGCTGACCGGCCAGCGAAGTTATTCGAGGGGAGGAGCCATCACCTTTATAAGCAGCAATCACAACGATGATTTTACAGGTATTTTCGAAACCCCCCTTCAGCCTGATATTGACGGGGACATAAATTCCCCTAACAATTATTCGGGAAGCCCGCGAGCGGACTACCTCGGATCGGGAACCATTGATACCTATTTTGCCAGTATCAATTTTGAAAAAAATTTCAGGAGTTTCAGGCTTAGCTCCGTGACCTCTTTCACTGATGTTGACCTTTTTTATGACGGAGATTACTTTTCCTACGGACCTGTGCCCGACGGTGCCCAGAACATGATCAGGGGATCCGAAACATTTAATCAGGAATTTCGACTGGTATCCATTTCAAACAGCAAATTACAATGGAACACCGGTGTCTTTTTCCAACATATCAATAGCCCCTGGATAACCAATCAGGTAAATAACAACCTTAGTGATCCTTTGGTCTCGGAAGATTTTGAATACAAAAATACTACTGAAGTAGCCCTGACAGATGATGAAAATAAGCTGACATCGTTCGCTCCATTTGCTTTTCTTGAATACAGCATTACCAACGAGTTGAAAGTTTCCGCAGGGGCAAGAAATGAATTCGAGCAAATAGAAAACACGACAAAACTTGCCGGCTCATCCAACAGCAGATCCTACAGCGTTTTCCAACCCAAAGTTTCGGCTTCATACAACGTTACAAAAAAGGTGATGATCTATGGAAGCTATAGCGGGGGTTTCAGAAGCGGAGGTTACAATGCAGCAGCTATAGAAAGTGGAGATAACGGTGGCGGGATTGAAAAAGAGATTCGGCATGAGACATCAGAAAGTATTGAAGCGGGTCTGAAGAGCAGTTTTGTCAGTGATCGAGTCATCTTCAATTTTGCTTGGTTCAATACCATTTATAATGACCAGCAGGCTTACCGGTTCGGATACGGAAATGTTGATGGCGATCCGTCAACAGGAGATGATTTTGGAAATGAGTCGTTCTTGGGCACAGTGAACCTCAAAGAAACAAAACTGACAGGCTTTGAGATTGATGTGAAGTTGAGGCCCTTTAAGTTCCTGGATATCATTGGAGGATACTCAGCCATTGACTCGGAAATTACCGAAGCAGGTGTGATAGGAGGCTTTGACGAAAAGGCTAATAATGGAAACAAAACACCCTTCACACTTGAGAGCAGTTGGAATATTGGCCTGCTTTCCAGAATCCCTGTTAGCAATAATGCAAAGATTCGCGCTAACCTGAATTTTGAAAATAAAGGAAAAAAATACTGGTTTGCAGAGAATTACCTGCTTCCCCAGGAAAATGTTTTCCAGGACCCGTACACGCTCATTCATGCCCGGCTTATGGTGGACTTTAAGAACATGACTTTTGGCGTATGGGGAAGGAATCTGGCTGATACCAAGTATAATATTGAATGGTGGCCGCTTAGTGGTTTTGGCCTTGGAGACATTCGTGTGCCTAACCAGCCGCGAACATACGGTTTTGATATTGCCTACCGATTTTAAAGATAATTATTAAACAATCAGATTTTGTATGTTTTAATGACTATAAATAACAAGTAATGATTTTTAACTCAAATAATTTTCACTTATGAATGAACCAATTGATCCGGGAATTAGAGTAATGTATTGTAATCCGATAGGTACATCTGCTTACGACCAAGTCTTTGCAGACATGGCTAAGTTATACAAATATCCGTTCACGGAGGTAGTTGTTACCTCACTCAATCCGGCAACTGTCCCTCCAAAAATGGACAACCTGGAATATCGAACTTATGAGGCTTTTATTATAAGAGATACAGTAGAAGCAGCAAGATACTGTGCCAAAAATAACTATGATTCGATGGTTATTGGCTGTTTTTATGATCCTGCTTTACAGGAATCGCGCGAAATATCGGGACTCTCAGTGATAACTGCTCCGTGTCAGGCATCATTGCAGATTGCAGCAAATTTAGGAAACAGGTTTTCCATTATCATAGGAGAGGATAAATGGGAAGATCAGATGAGGGAAACTGTGTATCAATATGGTTACAAGGACTACCTGGCATCTTTCCAGTCAGTAGGTCTGAGGGTCGTGGACTTCCATAAAGATCCGGAGTTAACCAAAGAAAGACTGGTTGAAGCAGCAATGGAAGCAATCACGGAACATGGTGCTGAAGTGATCATACTTGGTTGCACACTCGAAGTCGGGTTTTATGCCGACTTGCAGGAAATTATTCGGGAGAGAGGGGGAGGAGATTTAAGGCACGAGGGGCTGATTGTTCCGGTAATAGATGCTTCAATAGCAGGGCTGAAAGCAGCCGAAAATGCAGCAATACAGACCAAATATGGATGGGTCACGAGCAGGGCATACGGTATGGAAGCTCCTCCTGAAAGCGAATTAAAGGCGTTTGATATCCTACAGGACAATTACAAATTTGGGAACTCTATCGTGGTTCCTGCTGAATAATTGCGGGTTGTAACCAAATTAATGAAAAAAGTAATGAGGCGACAGTTATTAGCATTAATGATTTTGATTCTCCTCCTGTCAATTGGAGTCTGCCAACAAATAGGAAAAGACACAGTAAAAGTCTTTTATTTGGGAGGTCAGTCAAACATGGATGGATACGGATACAATTCTGATTTACCTGAATCTTTAAAAACAGAGTTTCAAAATGTGTGGATATATCACGGGAACCCCGCCCCGGATGAAGACAAAAATGGAGGCTTGGGAAGATGGAATATTTTAAGTCCCGGGCATGGAGTAGGCTTTTCTTCAGATGGTATTAATGACAATCTTTCTAATCGATTTGGAGTCGAATTATCATTTGCAAAAAAGTTGCAGGAGTTATATCCAAATGAGAAAATTGCAATAATAAAGTATTCACGGGGCGGCACTTCAATTGACAGCCTTGCTGCCGGTGAATTTGGCTCATGGGAAGCAGACTATAAAGGTTCAAATGGTGTCAACCAATACGATCATTTTTTAGCTTCACTTGAAAGAGCATTAAATACCAATGATATGGATGGTGACGGAAAAGAAGACTATTTTATCCCCATTGGAATTATATGGATGCAAGGAGAGCAGGATGCAGCTTATACAGAAGAAATTGCCAACCGTTATTACTTCAATTTAAAAAGATTAATGGATTTGATAAGGGCTAGTTTACGCGTTGATGATATACCTGTTGTAATAGGCAAAATCTCAGATTCAGGGAATGATGAAGATGGAAAAGTCTGGGAACATAGCGAATTGATACAACATGCACAGGAGAAATATGCAAAAACTGACAAGAATGCTGCTATTGTAAGAAGTACAAGATATTACAGTTACTCTGACCCTTGGCATTACGATAGTGATGGATATATTGATTTGGGAGAAAAATTTGCCGAAGCGGTTTATCTCTTAAATTCTGTTGTAAAGTAAACATACACTCTGATGGGAAAAGTGAACAGATTACAACAATGTGTATACAAAATAGGTGAGACAGCAGTTTGCCTATATTCAACGTTTCTGATAATTTTTTTATAAACATTTAACTGATTTATAGACATTCCGATACATGTGCAGAAAAGCAAATTTTAACCATTAATATCGAAAGAGTAAAACCATAAAACAAAGTTCATTGATGAGTAGAAACATAAGGGTAGCCACTGATATAGGAGGGACCTTTACCGACTTGGTCTGTATAGATTTGGATGAGAAAAATCCCTCCAAAAAAATAAAAGTATCTAAATCAGACACTACCCCTTCTAACTTTGAACAAGGCATTATGAACACCTTGCTCAAATCAAATATCGTACTTGAGGAGGTGAATTTTTTTGCTCACGGTACCACAGTTGTTATAAACGCACTAACGGAAAAGAAGGGATCAAAAACTGCCCTTATCACCACTAAAGGATTCAGGGACGTGCTGGAAATTGCCCGATGTAACCGGCCGGATCTTTTTAATTTTAATTTTGAAAAACAACCACCCTTCGTCCCCAGACACCTTCGATTTGAAATTGAAGAGAGGATAACCTATAAAGGGGATATATTGACGGGGATTGACTGCTCCTCGCTAGGTCAGACCATCGACTATTGCAAAAAAGAAGGAGTGGAAGCAATCGCTATTTGCCTTTTGCATGCCTACAAAAATCCCGACCACGAAAAAATACTTACAGAAGAAGTGAAAAAATTATTCCCTGAAGTTGAAATCATAGCCTCTCATCAGGTCACCCGTGAGTGGAGGGAATATGAACGCACCAGTTCTACCGTATTGTCCGGCTATGTTTTACCCATAGCCAAGAAATATTTGAATAACCTTGACGGTAAGTTAAAGGAAAAGGGCCTTTTGGATCCCCCCTATATCATGCAGTCAAACGGTGGGATTACCTCTATGAATGATGTGCTGATAAATCCCATTACAATGGTCGAATCAGGGCCCTCCAGCGGAGTATTTGGGGCACTGGCTCTCGGAAAAGTGATTGGAAAGAAGAACCTGATAGTCCTGGACATTGGAGGAACCACAGCAAAATGTGCTCTTATAGAAAACGGGCAGGTTCAAATCACCACCAATTACAAAATTCAGCACTCAAGAACAAAGGCCGGTTACCCTATTCAGACTCCCGTTATTGATATCGTTGAGATTGGCAATGGAGGGGGAAGCATTGCCTGGAAAGACATTGGTGGAAAGATGCACGTAGGTCCACAGAGCGCAGGGGCAGTTCCCGGGCCGGCAGCATACGGAAAAGGAGGGAAACACTTCACGACCACAGATGCCAATATCGTCACCGGACGAATTCATCCGGACTACTTTTTGGGAGGAGCCATGCCCCCCGATTATGCGCACATCAATGAGGCAGCAGCTCTTTTATGTAATGAAATGAAAATTTCCATAGGAGAACTGGCAAGGGGTGTTATACGTATTGCCAACTCCAACATGATCAATGCCTTGAAGTTGATTTCGGTCAACAAAGGATACGATCCCAGAGATTTCACCCTGGTTGTTATTGGAGGGGGTGGGGCCATGCATGGAGCCGATCTGGCCCATGAATTGCAAATTTCAGAGTTACTGGTACCTCCCCATGCAGGTGTCTTCTCTGCACTTGGTATGCTTATGTCCGATATCAGGCGGGACTATATCCGTACCTCTGTATTGACCCTGAAAGAAGAAAACAAGGAACGGATCCAAAAAACTTTTACTGAGATAGAAAGTCAGGCTTTGAGTAATTATGAACAGGAGGGGTATCCCGGGAAAGAGGTCATATTTACTCACTATGCAGACCTTAGATATGCGGGTCAGGAGCATTATGTCAAAGTATTGCTTTCCGACTTCTCAGATGAAACCCCTCTGGAGCAAATCAAACAATATTTTCATAAAGAACATAAAAGGAACTATTCTTTTGAACTGGACGCACCCGTTGAACTGGTCAACTTTCATCTTGTAGCAAAAATAACAGTGGAAAAGCCCGAATTCCCTCAACTGGAAGTTACAGGGAAAAAACAAGTGAAAGATGCGGAATTTGATGTGAGAGAGGTTGATTTTGATGAATTAGGGAAACATAAAACACCTTTTTATCATAGAGATTTGCTTGCACCACACATGACGATAGACGGGCCAGCCATCATAGCGGAAGAGGCCACAACAACGGTTGTTAGTCCTTTATTTAAAGTAAAAGTGGACTCGTATGGAAATCTGATTTTAACCAAGAAAAAGGCATAAATGGAAAGGTTTACTTTAGAAGTGATACAGGATGCACTCGTAGCTGCGGGAGACGAGATGTTCAAAACGCTGGAAAGAACCAGCATGAGTCCCATTATATATGAATCGCTTGACTATGCCGTGGGAATAACGGATGAAAAGGGGGAATTGCTGGCACAGGGAAATGGGGTAACCGCATTTTTGGCCGCATTGGATTCTGTGGTACGATCCACTTTGGAAAAGTATGGCAAAAACAATCCTTTGAAAGAAGGAGACGTAGTAATAGCCAATACTCCCTATGCAGGAGGAGGCACACACCTCTCTGATGTATCTATCATATACCCTGTGTTTTTTGACAGTCATATAGTAGCTTTTACAGTCAACAAAGCACACTGGACGGAATTAGGCGGGACTTACCCAGGGTCCGTTTCAACAGTAGCCACCGAGATATTTCAGGAAGGTCTGCACTTCCCGTTTATCAAGCTGAAGTCCGGAGGAGTTATCAACGAAGCGATTCTGGATATTATCAAGGGGAACGTCCGACTTCCGGAGAGTACGTTAGGCGACCTTTTTGCCGGCGTGGCAGCCGCAGAAGTGGGAGCAAAAAGGGTACTTTCCATTATAGATAAATACGGACTTTCTACTTATAAAAAAGCAAAAGAAGATTTTTTACATTATGGCGAAAAGATGTGCCTGGAAGCCCTGAGATCTATCCCCAGCGGAGTTTATGAGGGAGAATCAGCTATTGAGGACAATGGATTTGGCGAAGGGCCCTTCCCTTTAAAAGCAAAGGTCACTGTCACAAACTCGGAGTTTATTGTTGATTTCAATGGCTCACATCCGCAGGTAAGGGGTGCGACTAACTTATCATTTAGCGGACTGGTCACCGGGTGTAGGAGTTTGTTCAAAGCCATTACCACTCCGGGAATGAATGCTAACGGAGGTGCATTCAGACCGATGAGGGTTATCTGTGATCCCGGAACAATTGTCAGTGCAGAAAACCCCACAGCAGTCTCGGTTTATTATGAAGTACTGATATCTTCCATTGACCTGATATGGAAAATCCTGGCACCACTTATCCCTGATAAACTTCCGGCGGGCCACCTAAGATCCGTTTGCGCCACATTTATCTCCGGTATCCATCCGGAAACGAATCAGTTCTACATTCAGGCTGAACCGCTTGCAGGGGGATGGGGGGCCTCATCGGTACATGACGGGAACCGGGGACAATTATCATGTGGAAGTGGAGAATCGTATAATATTCCCATTGAAATACGTGAAATGCGTTACGGCATTCAGGTAGAGCAATATGCTTTTCATAATGAAGGAGGTGGATACGGAGAATTTCAGGGTGGAAACGGGCAGTATCTGGATTTTAAAATCGTATCCGACGGTGCACACATTACAGCGGCTTTTTTAGGTGCTCAAACCAAAACATGGGGAATGAAAGAGGGGCATGACGGGTCATTTAACTATTTTAAGATCATCCGGAAAGACGGCAAAGAAGAACGTCATAGCCTGGCAACAAATATATACCTTGAGAAAGGAGATATTGTCCGGTGCGTCACAGCTACAGGTGGCGGATACGGGAGCCCATTGAAAAGACCGAATTCTAAAATTGAACTGGATATAAAAAATGGTTATATCACCTCGGATCAAGCTAGGGAATTTTATGATTACAGTTAAATACATAATGTGATTTTTGATATGGAAATATATCTTTCAAGAAGGCAGCGACTGATAAGGAAGATCGGAAAAGGAATGATTTTACTACCCGGAAATATGGATTTATTCGGAAGTTTTAAAGCAAACATCCATCCCTTTGTTTAAGGTTGTTCTTTTTTATACAAAAAAATTGTTGTATTGGTCAAAGGAGAGATTAGAATACTATCGGAGGGAGACTTTCATTATTAGAGGCGCATGAAGAGTCATTATACAGGAATACCAAACTGATTTTTGTGATGTTTTGAAAAAAACAAAATTAAACCATGGAAATAAAGACAATAACTTATCCGAAAGAAAACGACTATTACAATAAAGAACTGATAAAACAGACCAATGAAGGAATTACAACCATTTGTGGTACCGTTTTTTTAAAAAAAGGGAGTCGAATTCCGGCCGAGGGCTTTTCAACGCATCCCTTCAATGAAATTTCTATCATTATAAAAGGGTGTATTGAAATGCTAAATGAAGACCATAGTGTCAAAGGCTATTTAAAGGAAGGAATGGTCGTTCACATTAATGCATCCGAACCTCATGCAGGCAATGTTTTGGAAGATACAAAGCTAATATACGTCCTTAATCAATCCGATGTTTTGAAAAATGATATGGATATCTGATAAATTCATCAGGGAAAATATAAATTATCCCGAGTTAATACAAGAATTAAAACTGGCCTTTAGGTATCCTGTTATTCAGAGTCCGCCAAAATCTTTGTATAACTATTCGGGAGCAGATGATGAGACCCAAAATGCCTTTTTATTCATGCCGGCATGGGATAACAAAAAGTTTTTGGGTTCCAAACTAATCACTACTACTCCTTCAAATGCAAGTATAGGAAAGCCTTACATTCAAGGGCTTTATATCTTATTTGATGCCAATAACGGTACTCCATTGATGGGCATGGATGCCAGGTTGGCCACTGCCTTAAGAACGGCAGCCGTTTCTGCTCTTGCAGCATCATACCTTATCAACAAGAATGCAGGTTCTTTATTGATTTTAGGAAATGGAAACCTGGCTCCTTTTTTCGCCAAAGCTCATCTTTCAGTACACAATTACAAGCATATCCATATATGGGGCAGGAATTACGCTAAATCACTTACACTGGCGGAAGATCTTAAAACAGAAGGGATCATTATTAAACCCATAAAAGATTATAGGCCCTTCTTGTCCGAAGTAGATGTGATCAGTTGTATTACAGCTTCCCGGCAACCTCTGATTGAACACCGGGACATTGGCATCGGACAGCATTTTGATCTGGCGGGCTCTTTTACCCCTGAAATGCAGGAAGTTTCTACCGGAGTTGTCTCAGGAAGCAGTGTATTTACAGATAATCTGGATGTGACACCAAATCATGCAGGAGAATTGGCAAAAGCCTTTTCCGAAAGTAAAATGACCGTTGAGGATATCAAAGGCGATCTGTTCTTTCTATGTTCGGATGAACAGCCTAAAAGGCGTTCCCCAACGGAAAATACGCTTTTTAAAAGCACAGGAATGGCACTTGAGGATCTTGTAATTGCAAAAATGATATTCGAAAAATACAATCAAAATTCAATAACAAAATAATGGGGAAACTCCTGGCAGGCGGCTCCTGGCTGTACGGTATTGAAAACGGACGTGACGAAAAAAGAGGGGAAAAGCCATAAGTCTTTACTTGCAAAAAGGGACTGGGGTTTGGCTTCAAAAAGAAGAATAGGGTATGTCTCTCCGGAATTGAGATCGAATAACAAGGCTAAAAAAGACCTCAAGGATAAATTGATCTCCACGGAATACACAAAAAGCAATTACCCTGCTCATGGATAGTAGGCGGGTTATGCAGAACAGAAATTAACAATATAGCTAATAGATATATGATGGAAAACAATAATTATAATACTAAATGGTACAGTCTTGCAACTGTTTTTTTTGGAGGGATTGTCAGTGTGCCTGCCCTGCTGATTGGTAGTTCACTGATAGGTTCTTTACGATTCGAAACAGCAATTACAGCCGGCTTTATCGGGTTCACATTAGTGGTGTTTTTTATGTCACTGGTTAGCATTGCAGGGGTTGAAAAACGGAAGTCTTCCGTGTCACTGGCAGCTTCCGGTTTTGGCAAAACAGGTGCCCGTATCATTGTCGGTTTTGTTGTGGGCATGTCCACGCTTGGCTGGTTTGGTATTCAGTCTAACATAGCTGGAGCATCGTTTGCAGAAATTGTGAGAGAGACATGGGAAATTCAAATACCTGTTTGGATCAGTTCCGTATTTTGGGGGATGATTATGAGCCTGAGTGGCGTTTTCGGTTTTAAGCTGTTAAGGTGGTTGAATTATATTGCTGTTCCGGCGATTATCCTTCTTTTAATTTATGGCCTTTTCCTAGTGTTTCAAGAACATGACTTTGTTGAAGTATTGTCTTATGTACCGGAATCGGAGATGACACTGATCCAAGCTATCGGGCTTACCATTGGCTTTATTTCCGTTGCAATTGTCATAGCCCCGGACTACAATCGTTTTGCTGCAACAAAGAGGGATGCTGTGCTGGGTACTCTTTTAGGGGTATTGCCCTCGGCATTCCCCCTGTTAGGCATAGGCGCACTGCTTGCGATCACCCAAGAGACCCACAACATCGTTAAAATATTTTCAGACTTTGGGTTTCCCCTGTTTGCTATGACCATTTTGATCCTTGCAACCTGGACCTCCAACGTTATGAACATTTACTCCTCGGGATTAGCGTTCACTATGATGTTTGACCTTCGTAGCATTACTCGCTCTAGAGTAACCCTGATTGTCAGTATTGTAGGTTTAATTCTAGCGGCAATAGGTATCCTTGAGCATTTTATGGGTTTTATTGGTCTGCTCACGACAACGGTTACGCCGGTTGCAGGGGTGATCATTGCTGACCATTTCCTAGTTAAAAGAAAAAATAATGAGGAAAAGGCCTTTAACTGGAGAGGGACTGTCAGTTGGGGCAGCGGAGTACTTATTATGTTTGTGATGGACCTTTCCGTTAAATATATGTTGGGCATAGTAGTTTCTGCACTTGTTTACTATGCACTATCCGCATCAATAAAATCCGGGCACTCCGAATGATCTTCATCTTCGGCTGCCTTCCCCCCTAAGCAAACTATCGGGGACATTTTAATTCTTTCATACACATTCATTCTTTAAAATTTCGTTGATTTGATCCGTCTCAATTAAAAAACCGTCATGTCCGTAAAGGCTGGTTACCTGGCGGTAAGAACCATTTTGTGTAGAATCGGCAATCATCTTTTGCTCTTGATTTGGAAAAAGAATATCCGAATCAACGCCTATGGCAAAGACTTTTGACTCTATTCTTTCCAGTGCATTGCTGATCGATTGAAAATGCCTTCCTACATTGTGGCTGTCCATCGTCCTTGACAAAGCATAGTAACTGTAAGCCGAAAACCGTTTATTTAATTTCTCCCCCTGATACACCTGATAAGAAGAAGCCGAAAAATTTTCCGTGCGTCCATCCGTATCACGCTGGGTTTTATCATAAGTCGCATAGTGACGATACGAAAGCATTGCAATAGCTCTCGCCGTTTCGATCCCTTTTCTTGGATCAAGTCGCAGTGCCATCCTTTGTGTTTCATTAAAGGCGATAGCCCAGGGGGAGTGGATAGCGTTAGTTGCAATAGGAACAATCGTTTTAAAAAGGGCCGGTTCTTGCACTGCCCACTCCAGTAGTATCTGGCCGCCCATCGAGCCGCCTATACCCAGCTGAATATGACCGATTTCCAGGTGGTTTTTCAGTTTTCTAAAGCCTTTAACAATATCATGAATGGATATCAATGGAAACTCATAGCTTGTTGGTTCCGTACTTCCATAGCATGATCCAATCATATTAGCACAAATGATAAAATGCCTTTCAGGATTAATGAAGCCACTTCCCCCCACAAGTCCTTCCCACCACTCTATGGGGTCGCTGTTTCCGGTCAGGGCATGAAACACCCAAATGACATTTGACTTTTCATCGTTCAATTCACCATAGGTTGTGTATTGGATTCTAAAATCCCGAAGAGTGTCACCGCTCTCCAGGATCAATGGCTCCTCCTCCGTATAACAGACCGAATTAAACTTGAGCGGTGTCATCAGCAATATACCTTGGTGAAAGCTTGTCCGAAATCTGCCTTAATATCATCAACGTGTCTGATCCCTACAGAAACCCGTAATAGGTTAGTTAAAACACCGGAAGCTAGCTGCTCTTCATTGGCAAGCTGTTGATGAGTGGTGGCCGATGGTTGGATAATCAACGTTTTTCCATCGCCAACAAGTATTTCGTATTTTAATTTTTGTGACATAATGTTTGATTTGGAATTAAGAAAAAATTTTATCGGTTATCATATTAAAAAATAGGTTTACCTCATGTAACCAAGTGAAAGACACTTGGAACAGATAAGATTTCATCAGGACGGAATACGCCTCCTTTAAGATGCTTTCAAACCTTTAATGGACGAATGAGGGTTAAAAACAACAACACTCTCCCGCATTAGCGTAATAAATAAACGAAGACTTTCGGGTTAAAAAATCCGAATAAGTAACACTTTTGATATATGTGTTTTTCATAATAATTAATTTATCATTCAGGAATTAGCACCATTTCTGATTTTCAGAGGGTTGCTAGCGCATCCTAGAGCCTGTCTCTCGGCGCTTCTTTATAAATCAATTTAACTTGATTTGATGGTGCAAATGTAGAAAAGGATTTTTAGTTTCACAAAAAATTAGAAATAAAAAGTTAATTCAAATAAATAACTTATACTAACAGTTAATCAGTGACCTAATTTTTTGTGTTACAAACTTATAAATCATATCCCTGATCTGCTGTAAAATGATTTTTATATTTTAGGAATAATTTTTGAACTATGGCCAAGACAATAATAGTATCTAATCGACTACCTGTTAAAATCAGGAAAGAAGGGAATAAGCTGGTTTACCTTCCAAGTGAAGGGGGCTTAGCTACCGGACTCGGATCTATTTATAAAGAAGGAGATAATGTTTGGGTTGGCTGGCCCGGATTAGCTGTCACTAAAACCAAGGAGAAGAATGACATAAAACATCATTTGAAAGAGGAGAATATGAGTCCGGTTTTTCTTAGTGCACAGGAAATTAATGACTTTTATGAAGGATTTAGTAATGAAACGCTCTGGCCTAATTTTCATTATTTCAATCAATACACAGTATACGATGAGAACCTTTGGGCAGCCTACCAAAAAGTAAACATGAAGTTTGCCAAGGCTATTGAAAAAGTACTGGAAGATGGAGATACTCTCTGGGTTCATGACTATCAACTTCTTTTACTTCCTCAAATGGTACGTGAGATCAAGGAAAATACAAGCATTGGCTTTTTCCTTCATATCCCATTCCCATCCTACGAATCATTCAGATTATTACCGTGGAGGCGAGAGTTACTTAACGGAATGATGGGGGCCGATTTTCTTGGCTTTCATACCTATGATGATATGCGGCACTTCCTGTCAAGTGTCAATAGGCTGGCGGGTATCGGTAACACCAACGGTCAGATCACCGTAGGCAATCGGCCGGTTCTTGCCGATGCTCTTCCAATGGGGATTGATTACGATAAATATTCAAGATGTGCATCACTATCGGATACCTTAGACAGGGAGGTGCAATATAGGACCTCACTTGGCAATGTGAAGTTGATTTTAACGATAGATCGATTAGATTATTCTAAAGGAATACCTCAGCGACTTTTAGCTTTTGAGCGATTTTTAGAGGAAAATGAAGACTTTCTCGGAAAGGTATCCATGTTGATGGTAGTGGTACCCTCAAGGGATACAGTCCCAAAATATGCTCAACTCAAGCAAGAAATTGACCTATTGGTTGGAAGAATTAATGGTCGATTTGGTCGTATGAGCTGGACTCCGATACATTATTTCTACCGAAGTTTCCCATTGAATGCGCTGAGTGCTTTCTATCGAATGGCTCATGTGGCTTTGGTATCTCCCCTGCGTGACGGAATGAATCTGGTATGTAAAGAATTTATCGCAAGTAAACTAGACAAGAAGGGGGTATTGATACTCAGTGAAATGGCAGGGGCTTCCAAAGAGCTATCGGATGCGATCCTCATTAATCCTCATGACATTATTCAGATGGTAGCAGCACTAAAGGAGGCATTAACGATGCCTGAGGCCGAGCAGAAGCGAAGAATGGAAATCATGCAAGACTCCTTGAAGCGATATAACATCCATGCGTGGGTCAGTTTATTCATGAAGCGGCTAGAGTTTATCAAAAGGGAACAAACACATCTTCAAACAAAGCCTCTTGATGATTCAGTTAAGGAAAGACTTTTTGCAAACTATGAGAAAGCAGACAATCGAATCATTTTTCTTGATTATGATGGAACACTTGTAGGGTTTCATTCTAATCCGGCTGATTCAAGACCGGATAAAGAGCTAAAAGGAATTTTGAAGAAACTTACTTTGGATCCTAAGAATAAAGTGGTAATCATTAGCGGAAGGGGAAGAGCCACTTTGGAAGAATGGATGAATAATTACAATATTAATATCATTGCAGAACACGGAGTATGGTATAAAAGGCCAAATGAAGAATGGCGGCAATTCAGAGAAATGGATACTTCATGGCATCCGGAGTTTTTGAATGTTTTGGAAATGTATGTTGACCGAACTCCGGGATCGTTTGTTGAGAAAAAAGACTACTCTTTGGTGTGGCATTATCGAAAGGTTGAGACAGGCTTGGGAGAGATAAGAACTCGAGAGCTTACCAGCCGATTAAAGTATATTTCATCCGAAAAGGATATCCAGATAATGGAAGGTAACAAGGTGATTGAGATTAAAAACTCTCATGTAAACAAAGGATCTATAGCTGCCGAATGGATGAAGCAAGATAAGTACGACTTTTACATGGCTTGCGGTGATGATCGCACCGATGAGGATACCTTTAAAGTAATGCCGAAGTCGGCGTTTACTATCAAGATCGGATCGTCTTCATCAGCTGCCAGCTATAGGGTTAAAAATCACGAGGATGTTCGTAAGTTGCTCAAATCAATTATCAATTAAGAAATCAGGCTGATCTAATTTTCTGGAAATCCTACTGGCGGCATTAAGGAGACCTACATGACTGTAGGCTTGTGGAAAATTCCCCCACATACTTCCATCCTCGGCTTTAACGTCCTCGCTAAGCAATCCCACATGGTTGCTATAGGACACGAGGTTTTCAAAATACTTGATTGCGTCATCCAGCCTGCCTACGCAGGCAAGTGCTTCCACATACCAAAATGCGCAAATCAAAAAAGTGGTCTCAGGTTCGCCAAAATCATCTGTATGCTTATATCGGTAAAAAAGTCCGTTTCCGGCGTGAAGTTCCTTCTCAAGTGCTATGAGATGATCTTTGGCGATATCGGAATTATGAGGAAGGTAATTCATCATAATCAACTGTAGCGTACTTGCATCCATCCTGTCAACACCTACAGCCTGGGCATATCCTTTTTTAGCTTTTACGAAGCACCTGGAGATCATCCCCTCTGATCTTTTCTTGAGCTTGATTGCGAGTTCTCCTATTTTCTCATTCTCTAAAACCCGGGCAATCTGAATACCTGCACAACTGCCGGCCCAATGAAACAAGTAGGTATAGCAGTGGTACTGCGCCAGGTTTCTAAATTCCCACAGACCCGCATCTTTCTCATCAAAAGTTCGCTCTATCATTTTCAGTGTCTTAAAAATAAGTTCCGAAGCATCAAATCGCTCGCTGAAGATGATTCTTCTGTCACTGTAGAGCGGAAGGAGTGAAATTAAGACTTG
Organism: Ekhidna sp.; assembly: GCA_014323825.1. Lineage (GTDB taxonomy): Bacteria > Bacteroidota > Bacteroidia > Cytophagales > Cyclobacteriaceae > Ekhidna. The sequence goes on from JACONI010000084.1 coordinate 32,834, forward strand.
GCCATAAACATCATTTTGAATATGGGTGTATGCATCATTTCCAACCCTTACAGGCTGATTATCCTCATAGCCTCTGAGCGGTATCTCAATTTCTTCCAGCAGCTTTTTACCCGTAATTCCATACAATGGCTGATATCGATCTTCTTCCTCAATCGTGGTATTTAAGATGTAATGAAAATAGGATTCCAACTCATCAAAATGGCCGATAGTATTGAAGGCATTCAGCGTGTAAAATGTATCCCTCATCCAGCAAAATCGGTAATCCCAGTTTCGGGTACTTCCCGGGCTCTCCGGAAGACTGGTGGTTGTCGCTGCGATAATGGCTCCCGTATCTTCGTATTGATGTATTTTCAAAATCAGGGCCGATCTAATTCCTTCCCGCTGGAAGAAATTTCCAAAACGGGAAGACTTTACCCAATTTCTCCAATAGGTCATTGTTTTAGTTAAAAAAATTTCTGCCGTTTCTTTTAGTCCCGCTTCCAATGGCGGCCCCCAAGTGAGTACCAGATATTTTGTTTCGTTTAGAACGAAATTCTCCTGATTTAGAAGGTAAGACAATGAAATGTTTGTTGTTAGTCTGACATTTGACTCTAGCCCAAGAAACCTTAAATGATTGCTCCCAAAACTTGTATCCGGTGTTGTTTCACCATAGTCTCCTTTTGGGTTACATTTCACGATGATTTTGGGATTCCCCTCTACTAATTCAATTTTTCTGAAAAGCATAAGAGGCTTATAAAACCGATCATACTGCAAAAACCTGGGTGCAAAATCAGTCACCCGAAACACTCCGTCAGCGGCTTTAATTTCTGTGATTAGAATATTTGTATTTTCTATGTAAGATTGTGAAGAGTGTTTAATCCCCTCAATCGGCTTAATGGAAAATTCCCCGCCTTTTTCTTCATCCAGCATCCCGCCGAAAATAAAACTACTGTCAAACCGTGGCCAGCACATCCAGGATATATTAGTATCCGTGTGAATATGAGCAGTGTAGGCACAGTTTCCAATTACACCATAATCATAGGAATGTCTGTTTTTCATTGAAGATTTTTTATTTAGAGCAGTGAAAGTACTACCTGACAATATCTTGTAATACCATGCAATGGTAATTATTTTTATTCAAACGTAAAGTGGTGAAAGCGATGAGGAAGAGCAGCACCCTGCTAAGAAACTTTTGGGAAGTTTGAAACTTCCCAAAAGTTAATTATTTGCCGCTAACCTCAAGGTCAAAGCTATCTTTGGGAAGAACTATGCAGCCCCAAATCTAAACGTAGACTGCTTCTACGCTTTGCTATAGTCGTTTATTTAAACCTTCAAGGTTTCTATTATCACCATGAAGAAATATCCGTCATGCACCCCCCTACTTCGGCAATCTGTAAGCATAGATTTTGGCATTCCCGCCATCTGTCACCCACATAGTCGTCCCGTCCGACCAGAGGCCTCTAGGGCTGTATTGCCCGCAGATACAAGGCTGTTAATCTCCTTAGCTTTATCCCACTCACCCGAATCAATGACATTCGTAACATAAATCGTGATGTCTCCCATGCCTGCCAGTGTCCCGTCCGACACGCTTATTGAGAGGGTATAAATTTGCGAAGGTGTATCACAAAGTATGATAGCTTAAATATGCCCGTAATTGATGTAATAAAAAGCTAATTCAAAGGCTTTGATATGATTTTCCATCTTTTTTGAAAAACAACACGTTTGCCTAAAGGCTCGCCCGATCCGGTGCCTTAACCGACAGTTGTTCCCTTCAATGCCCTTAGTGTCCTCTTTGCCTATTAGGTGATTGGTGACCCTAAATACCCACTTAAAACTTTTCCAATTATCCGTCAATAGACAGCCCCATTTTATGCCTAGTGCCTCTATTTTACACCATAACTCTCTGACAGTATTTGTATTACGTTTGCCAAAGACCCATGCAACGATCTCTCCACTTTCCCTGTGATAAGCATAAATCAACCGGAGTTTATGACGCTTCTTGCCTACATAAGTCCAAAATTCATCTACTTCCAATTTATCGTAAAAGCTATGCTTGGGTTGGAGGACTACCTGCTGTTTTTCTAAGGTTTTTAACACTTTGCTAAGCGAAATGTTCTAAATAACGCTTATAGCTCTGATACCACAACCTCTCACCCACATCCTCATAATCAGGGTAATCGTGTGAGAATGAGCCCCTTTATAGCTCAGCGCATGGTCGCCGATAAACTGGCGAGAGCAGGCATTACATAAATAATTTTGCTTTTTAGCTTTTTTCTTTCCGTTTTTAACTACATTTGTACTCTTACACTGAGGGCAGGTTAGTGTGATTTGTATTTTCATTCGTTTTAAGAATTAATTTTTACGCAAATTTACACTAACTTGTTCTTTTTGAACAAGTTATAAATCATACTTTTTGGAACAGCACCGCATTTTCAGCCACGATAAAAGCCTGATCAGCTATTTCGGGAGCCGTATTCACAGGCCTTTCTCTCCCCCTCCCCCTCCTGCTTATTCTCTGTATTGTCATCGGACGTATCAGGGTTTTCGGGCTCCATGTTGTCATCGGTTGTGTCGGTGTTTTCCGGTTCGGTTTCAGCAGGTGCGCCGGCTTGCGTTACGGTCAGCGTACCGCTCACGTCCCCAATAGATGCGGTAACAATGCCTTCACGGAGTTCAGGTTCGGTATTTGCATCATAACTCACGCGAAGCATTTCGTTATTGACCTTCTCTGCACGCAGCCACTTTACATTAAAGGCTGCGGCCCATTCACCTCCGCTAGAAGTGAACGATATATCTTTCGGCTCCAGCTCATCGGCAGGAATCATAAGAGAAGTTTTAGCTAAGGCTAAGGTTATTTCTACCGGCGGCTCATCATCTCTCCCACAAGCAGCCGAAATTAGACATAAGCTAAAAAACAGAACAAATTTTTAGAAAAGATTTAACTATTTGAAGAGAAGGGAGGGTGTAATAAATAGATACATAATTAAGATTAAAAAAATAGTTTCGGTTACAAGATTAAACACTTTTTTTGTTAAAAACGTAAAGTAAGTATAAAAATAGTTAATTGTCAAGGGGGTGTCTATTCTTTAGAAAAAGAAGCAGACAGATTGAGAGAAGCGGTTACCATGCTGATGCTAAAAAGAAATAATTAACAATACCATTTTTTGAACGACTATTTGGAAAAGTGAAAATGTTTATAGAAACTTTGCCAAGATAAAGTCAATTGAATCGGAACAATACAATAGCATCAAGATTTTTCAGGCCGGGGCCGGGCTGATATTATATTTTCGTGTTACTTACGTGGTAACCTCCTCCGTATCATCTTATTTTTTAGTACTTTAAAGAATCCAAACAATGAAAAAGCTGATTGTTCAAGTAGCTTCATCTGATCACAAAATTTACGCAGAAGAAATCTGCAAACTCATTGAGATGAGTGCTCAACAGAGGGGAACAGGTATTGCTAAGCGTACCCCCGAATATATCCGTCAGAAAATGGAAGAAGGGAAATCAATTATTGCCTTAACCGGAAATATGCTGGTCGGCTTTTGTTATATTGAGTCATGGAGCAATAAAAAATATGTAGCTAACTCAGGGCTCATTGTAAAACATGAATTTCGGTCAACCGGAGTAGCTACTAAAATTAAGCGTATGGCATTCACTCACTCTATGGAACTCTATCCAAATGCGAAGTTATTTGGGCTTACTACCTCTCTCCCCGTAATGAAAATCAACTCTGAATTGGGGTATATACCTGTCATTTATAGTGAGTTGACTCAAGATGAGGAATTCTGGAACGGCTGCAAAAGCTGTGTGAATTACGAAATACTGACGAGTAAGAATAAAGTCAATTGTATTTGTACTGCCATGCTTTACGATCCTGCTGTAAAGGAGAAAAAGCATTGGAATTTTGTCAAGAAATCCAAGCTCTACGAACGATTCGTAGAAATGAAGAAAAAAAAGTTATCCAACAAAAAACCTGTATTATGAAGGTTGTACTCGCTTTTAGTGGAGGATTAGATACGACTTATTGTGCTATTTACCTGGCCAAAGAGCTGGGATATAATGTTTACGCCGTTACCGTAAATACCGGAGGATTTGATAACAATGAAAGAACTCAACTGGAAAAAAAGGCCGTTTCATTGGGAGTTAAAGAATATCATTTTCTTGATGTTACAGAAGATTTTTATCAAAAAGGAGTAAAATACCTGATCTTCGGAAACGTGCTGAAAAACAATACATATCCCTTATCGGTTAGTGCGGAAAGAGTTTTTCAGGCGGTAGCCATCGCTGAATATGCAAATAAAATTGGAGCCGATGCGATAGCTCACGGAAGTACGGGAGCAGGGAATGATCAGGTTCGATTTGATCTGGTATTTCAGACATTATGCCGAGAGAAGAAAATTATTACTCCCATTCGGGATAACCAACTTTCAAGGGAAGAAGAAATAGACTTCCTCAGACAAAATGGGGTAAGTGGGGATTGGGAAAAGGCAAAGTACTCCATTAATCAAGGGCTTTGGGGCACTTCAGTAGGAGGAAAAGAAACGCTTACGTCAGATCAATATTTACCTGAGGAAGCTTTTCCAAGTCAACTTCAGACCACAGGAAGCCAAACTATCACAATTGAGTTCAAAAAAGGAGAACCCATCCGTTTAAATGGCATGAGAGGAAATCCTGTTAAAGTTATTCAACAACTCAATAAACTAGGCGCTAAGTACGCAGTTGGCCGAGATATACATGTAGGGGATACGATGATTGGGACAAAAGGACGTGTGGGTTTTGAAGCACCGGCAGCACTTATGCTCATTAAGGCACATCATGCTTTAGAAAAACATGTGCTTTCCAAAACTCAGATAAAACTAAAAGATCAACTGGCAGCCTGGCATGGAGAGATGATGCATGAAGGACAATACCTTGATCCGGCCATGCGGGACGTGGAAGCATTTCTGGAGTCATCTCAGACGAATGTTACAGGTAAGGTTAAAATCTTTCTAGCCCCTTACCGATTTTATGTTGAGGGCATTATTTCGCCAAATGATTTAATGCAGCCGGCTTTTAGTCAATATGGAGAAATGAACAACGCATGGACAGGAGAGGATGCCAAAGGGTTTGTGAAAATCTTAGCAAATCAGGGTAAAATACTAAATACAGTGCATCATGATTAAAGTAGGAATAATAGGAGCAGCGGGCTACACTGCCGGTGAATTGATCCGGATTCTTATCCGGCACTCTGAGGCAGAAGTCATGTTTGTACAAAGTGAAAGTCATGCAGGTAAAAAAGTAACCAAAGTGCACAAGGATTTGATTGGGGAAACCGATCTACTCTTCTCAAAAGAAATCAGTGAAAATGAAGTTGATGTATTTTTCTTATGCAAAGGACATGGTGAATCCAAAATAATTGTGGAGCAAAACCCTTTTGTACTAAAGAAAAAAGTAATTGACCTAAGTCAGGATTTTCGATTGAAAACAGCACTTAATTTTGTTTATGGTTTGCCTGAGATTAATCGTAATAAACTACGTAGTACAAATCGCATCGCAAATCCCGGATGCTTTGCCACAAGTATTCAGCTGGGTCTGCTCCCCGCAATAAAATTAAATTCAATGACTGGCCCTGTCAGCATTTCCGGGATCACAGGCTCTACGGGTGCGGGTCAGAAGCCCTCATCAACTTCGCATTTTAGTTGGAGAAGTAACAATGCAAGTGTGTATAAAGCCTTAACACATCAGCACTTATCTGAAATTAATGAGACATTCAAGTCCATCAATACGGATTTCGATTCAAAGCTTCTTTTTGTTCCTTATCGGGGGGCGTTTACTCGGGGGATTATCACGACCGTTCATTTTGAAACTTCACTATCGGAGAATCAGTTGTTGGATACTTACAAGAGCTTTTATACAGAAGCCCCATTTACATATATAGTGGAAGAAAACCCGGATCTGAAGCAGGTGATAGGCACGAACAAGTGCCTAGTATATCCCAAGGTAATTGATGGGACAGCCATTATTATTTCGGTGATAGATAACTTATTAAAAGGAGCATCAGGACAAGCTGTACAAAACATGAATCTTCAGTTCGGAATTCCTGAAAAGATGGGACTGAATTTAAAATCAATAGTTTTTTAAAATGGAAAGTAGAAAAATAGCCATTATAGGTGCAGGGAATCTGGGACTTGCTATTGCCAACGGGCTGGTAGAAAAAAAACAGGCAAAAACTCATGAAATCACTTTGACACGCAGGAATACTGACGGCCTTCAACACTTGATGGATGAAGGCTTTCAAGTCACTAACGAGAATAGTGCCGCTGTGGCAAATGCCCGACTTATTTTATTATGCGTGCTGCCGGGACAAATCACAAATGTTCTGGAAGAAGTAAACCCGGTGCTCAAACCGAATCAAGTGTTGATTTCTATGATTACAGGAGTGGATATTAAAGCCATCTCTTCCATATTAGAAACGAAATTACCCATCATCAGAGCCATGCCCAATACTGCCATAGCCATCGGGCAATCTATGACCTGCCTCGCCGCTGAAGCAGATTCGAAAGCCTATTTGCCAGAGGTAGTGAAACTATTTGACGTGCTGGGAGAGACACTGGTAATTGAAGAGAAACTGATGCAGGCTGCTACCGTACATGGAGCCAGCGGAACGGCTTTTTTTATGCGTTATTTAAGAGCAGCCACTCAGGCCGGCGTTCAAATGGGATTTGAATCCAACGAATCCCAACTCATCGCAGTGCAGACAGCAAAAGGAGCAGCATCGCTTGTCCAAATGAATGAATCACATCCGGAAGTTGAGATTGATAAAGTGACCACACCTCAAGGCTGTACGATTGAAGGGTTAAATGAAATGGAGCATCAAGGATTTAGTTCTGCCTTGATAAAAGGAGTCATGACCTCTTTCAGACGGATTACTCAGATGAAGAAAGGAAGGAACGAATAAGATCATGCAGACTTTTAACGTTTATCCCAGATACGAAATAGAACCTGTCAAAGGGAAAGGGTGCTACGTGTGGGATAAAGAAAACAAGAAATATCTTGATCTCTATGGAGGACACGCAGTCATTTCAATTGGGCATTCGCATCCAAAGTATGTTCAGGCGATCAGGGATCAGGTAGAAAAACTTGGATTCTACTCCAATTCGGTACGGATACCACTACAGGAGATGCTAGCTCAAAAGCTTGGTGATTTAGCAGGACTGCCTGAATATTCACTTTTCCTAACGAACTCCGGAGCAGAATCCACAGAAAATGCGTTGAAACTTGCTTCCTTTCACACCAAAAGAAAAAAGGTCATTGTATTTGAAAAAGGATTTCACGGGCGGACTTCTCTGGCGGTAGAAGCAACAGACAGTACGAAAATAGCAGCTCCTGTGAACATCACCGGAAACATAATACGATTGCCGCTAAATGATCTTGAAATTTTGGAAGACACCATGAATGATTTGATTGCAGCTATCATGGTAGAAGGGATTCAGGGTGTTGGAGGCATTCACATTCCCTCGCAGGAATTCTTGACAAAAGTCCGCCAGCTTTGTGACCGATATGGGGCAGTGTTGATTCTGGACGAGATCCAATCCGGATATGGTAGAAGTGGAAAGTTTTTCGCGCATCAGCATAACGATGTAAAACCTGATATCATCTCCATGGCAAAAGGTATGGGCAATGGGTTTCCCATTGGAGGCATATTAATTGCTCCTCAATTTGAAGTAAAGGCAGGCCTTTTGGGGACCACTTTCGGCGGGAATCACCTCGCCTGTGCTGCGGGGAATGCCGTGCTTGATGTGATCAAAGAAGAGAGCTTAATTGAAAACGCCAAAATGGTAGGCACTTACTTTATTGAGAAACTCAGAGAAATGGATGTGTTAAAAGAAGTTCGGGGCAGAGGGTTGATGATAGGCATAGACCTGAAAGAAAATATAAAACCTCTCCGCTCCAAATTGCTCCTCAAGCATCATATATTCACAGGCGCGTCATCCGATCCTCATACCTTAAGAATACTGCCCCCGCTTAACATTACCACCGATCAGGTGGATTATTTTATCCATTCGCTTAAAAAAGTAATTTGATGAACCATTTTATTTCAGTCAGAGATGTCCCCAACCCGGATGCATTGGTAGAAGAATCCATTCGGCTAAAGCAATATCCGTTTGCCCATCAGAATCTCGGTAAAAACAAAGTGCTGGGATTGATTTTCTTTAATTCAAGTTTACGTACACGAATGAGTATCACTAGAGCTGCATATAATCTCGGCATGCAAGTCATGGCTTTAAACGTTTCTCAGGATTCATGGCAATTGGAAATGGAAGATGGGAGTATAATGAATGAAGGAACGGTAGAACACATCCGTGAAGCAATTCCGGTAATTTCTTCTTATTGTGATATTTTGGCTGTTCGGTCATTCCCGGGTTTGAAAGACCGTGAACAAGATTATAAGGATAGGTTAATTCGCTCTTTCGCAGCATTGGCGGGCATCCCGATCATCAATTTGGAATCGGCAACTCTCCATCCGTTGCAGTCACTTGCTGATCTGATGACAATACGTGAATTGCAAAAAACAGACAAACCCAAAGTAGTATTATCATGGGCTCCTCATGTAAGGCCGCTTCCTCAATCCGTAGCCAACTCCTTTGCCGAGTGGATGATCGCTGCAAAAATGGATTTGACCATAACACATCCACCGGGAATGGACCTTTCTGTCAAATTTACCGGAGCAGCCCCTATTGTGCATCAGCAGGAAAACGCATTTGAAGACGCAGACTTTATCTATGTAAAAAATTGGTCTTCGTTTTCTGATTACGGAAAATTCGCAAACATGCCCGAATGGATGGTGACACAAGAGAAGTTGGCATTGACAAAAAATGCCAGACTTATGCACTGCCTGCCTGTACGAAGGAACGTAGTGATTGCAGATGACGTATTAAATAGCAGCCACTCTGTTGTGATAAGGCAAGCCGAAAATCGGTTATTTACTGCTCAGGCTGTTTTAAAGAAAATTCTGGAAGCTACTCAATGAAAGAGAAACTGATAATCGTAAAAATAGGAGGAGCTATTATAGAGAATGATGCCCGGCTTGCCGGATTTCTGGATGCCTTCGTAGAGCTACATGGTAAAAAACTATTGGTGCACGGAGGAGGGAAAATAGCTAAGCAACTGGCAAGTTCTTTAGGAATTGAGACCAGAATGGTTGAGGGAAGACGAATTACGGATGATCAAATGATTGATGTGGTTGTCATGACGTATGCAGGTTTGATCAATAAAAAACTGGTAGCACTATTGAGTGCCAAAGGTATAAAAAGCATTGGGCTTACAGGGGCTGATGGGAATAGTATAAAAGCACATAAGAGGCCAATCAAAAATGGACTGGACTTTGGCTGGGTAGGGGATATTGAAACGGTCAATTCAAATTTTTTATCAATGCTGATCGCTGAAAACCTCGTACCTGTTATGGCACCCCTTACCCATAACGAGACAGGCCGCCTACTGAATACCAACGCCGATACCATTGCAAGCGAGATAGCCATAGCCCTGACTCAACAATTTGAAGTTAGCCTTAACTTTATTTTTGACCATAAGGGAGTGATGAAGAATATCAATGATCCCGATTCTCTTTTACGGTCAATTGATAAATCCAACTATGAAGTTTTGAAAAAGGAAAAAGCTATTACAAATGGTATGATTCCCAAGATAGAAAATGCTCTCAGGACGATTGAAGAAGGAGTGAGCAAGGTTCGAATATTGAATACCTCCGCTTTATTACAGTCACAAAATCCGGATTTTAATGAATATACAACCATCCATTGATAGCTATTACGAAGAGGCATTAGTCCTGCTGTCCGGACTCATTGAAACACCAAGTTTGAGCAGGGAAGAGGATAAAACTGCCGAAATAATCGTAGATTTTTTTGCCAAAAAGAAGGTCATCAATCACCGGCTCGGAAATAATATTTGGGCGAAAAATAAAAAATTTGATCCCGAGAAACCTACTATCCTCCTAAACTCGCATCACGATACCGTCAAACCCAATAGTGGTTATTCATTGAATCCCTTTTTAGCCATTATCAAAGAAGAAAAATTATATGGTTTGGGAAGCAATGATGCCGGTGGATGCCTGGTATCACTGATCATGACTTTTATCCATTTCTATGAAAGAGATTCATTACCCTATAACCTGATAATTGCCGCTACCGCAGAAGAGGAAAGCTCCGGAACAGGTGGTATAGAATCCATTTTAGACGAACTTAAACCAATAGAATTTGCAATGGTAGGTGAACCAACAGAGATGAAAATGGCGGTAGCGGAAAAGGGGTTGATGGTACTTGATTGTTATGCAAAAGGGATTGCCGGCCACGCCGCTCGTGAAGTAGGAAAAAATGCCATTCATGAAGCACTGGAAGATATCGCATGGATAAGAGGTTTTTCTTTTGAAAAAGAATCGGAATATCTCGGTCCTATAAAAATGACCACTACGATGATTAATGCCGGATATCAGCATAATGTCATTCCGGATGAATGTCACTTTGTGGTAGATGTCCGAACCACTGACGCGTATTCTAATCAGGAAGTCTTCGAAATCATTAAGCAAAATATCAGGAGTAAGGTAAAGCCAAGGTCTTTTCGATTGAACGCTTCCCGCCTGTCATCCGATATGGCAGTCGTACAAGTCAGCAATCAATTAGGCATTGAAAAATTTGGATCGCCCACATGCTCTGATCAAGCCGTGATGGATTTTCCGACTTTTAAAATGGGCCCCGGAAAATCCGAACGATCCCACACTCCGGATGAATTCATCTTTCTAAGTGAAATAAAAGATGGAATTAAAGGCTATATAAACCTTCTTACTCAACTTTTTAGTCAATCCGAAATGAATCCGAAATCTATAAATTAGCATGAAACTTTGGGATAAAAACGAACCAATTGATAAGTTATTTGAGCGATTCACCATTGGAAAAGATAAAGAACTCGACTTGGATTTGGCATATTATGATGTCTTAGGAAGCATAGGGCATGTAAAAATGCTCAATAAGATATCATTACTTACCAATGAAGAATCTAAATTATTACTCAAAGCATTAGAGTCCATCAAAAAGCAAACACTTAATGGTTCTTTTCAAATTAAAAAGGGAGTAGAAGACTGCCACTCACAAATAGAGTTGCAACTTACGGAAAAGCTTGGCGATATTGGTAAAAAAGTCCATGCGGGACGTTCTCGTAATGATCAGGTTTTAACAGCCCTTAAGCTATTCACCAAGGATAATCTCAGGCAGGTTGTTGTGAGAGTTAAAATACTCTTCGAGTTACTTCAGGAAAAGAGTGAAGCAACTAAAAACATTCTAATGCCCGGTTATACACACATGCAGGTAGCCATGCCCTCTTCTTTTGGGCTCTGGTTTGGAGCATATGCCGAAAGCCTGATAGATGACTTAACCATCTTAAAAGCAGCCTATCAGGTGGCTAATAAAAACCCCTTGGGATCAGGAGCCGGATATGGCTCCTCCTTTCCTCTGGATAGAAGTTATACTACTACACAACTGGGTTTTGAGAGTTTGAATCACAACGTTGTTTATGCCCAGATGACACGCGGCAAAAATGAACGAACTACTTCTTTTGCAATTAGCTCGTTAGCAGCAACCCTTTCAAAATTTGCCACAGATATATGCCTTTATGCAGGGCAGGATTTCGGATTCTTTCAACTGGATTTAAAATATACCACAGGATCAAGTATTATGCCGCATAAGCATAATCCCGATGGCTTTGAGCTCGTCCGTGCCAAGTGCAATAAACTCCAAAGTCTCCCGCAAGAGATCAGCTTGATCTTAGCTAATCTTCCCACAGGTTACCATCGAGACTTGCAAGTATTAAAAGAGAGCTTTATGCAAGCATTTCAGTGGTTGAAAGACTGCCTTGATGTCACTATTGCTATGACCGGAGATTTAAAGGTTAATGAAAATCTGATTGAGGAAAAGAAATACGACTTAATCTTTACGGTCGAAGAGGTAAATCAACTAGTATTTGATGGAGTCCCATTTCGGGATGCTTACGGACAGGTGGCCGATAAGGTCAAAGCAGGCAAGTATATTCCAACAAGGAGAATTGAACATACACATGTGGGAAGTATTGGGAATCTTGCCAATGAGCAGATCAAAGCGGCATTTGAAAAGGAGTATTCATGGTTTGAGTTGGCTTGAATAACTGCTTAGGCTAAATTCGCAATCTCAACAGTACAATCTAATGGCAAAACTGATCATCAACAATCACGCGGAGTTTGGACAATACCTTGGTCAGGTAATGGGTGAATCTGAATGGCACAAAATCAATCAGGAACAAATCAACCGGTTTGCGGATGCAACCCTCGATCATCAGTGGATACATATTGATGAGGAACGTGCCAAAAAAGGCCCTTTTGGAACTACAATCGCACATGGATATCTTACCTTATCCCTTGTGCCTTATCTATGGGATCAGATTACTCAATTTAATAATGTGAAAATGTTGGTGAATTATGGGATGGACAGACTCAAGTTTGGTCAGGCGGTTAAAGTAAATGATGAGATAAAGCTAAAAGCTACTCTTAAATCACTTGCAAATCTTAGGGGGATTTCGAAAGCAGAAGTAGATGCTCTACTAGAAATTAAAGGAGAAAAAAAGCCGGCTTTTACTGCTACGATAATATTTCTCTATCATTTTGAGTGAACTTGCCTGATAAACTAAAGATCTTGCGCTTATTACCCTCTTATGTAGTAACGAAACATTCAAGTCTGTCAAGGAGCATTCACTCCGAGATTTATTATGACTGTGCATCTTGAGGCTTCAATATCAGAGAGTCGGATTGTTGAATATCTACAAGAATTTTTATAAAAAAACATATACTGTTACAAAAAGTATGATTTATAAGTTCTTCAAAAAGAACAAGTTAGCTTAAAATTGCATAGAAGTTAATTTTTAAAGCTAATGAAAATACAAATCACATTAACCTGCCCTCCATGTAAGCGTACAAATATCGTTAAAAACGAAAAAAACTAATAAGTGCTATTTTAGGTGTCTTGCTTGGAAAAGTATTGAAGACCTTAGAAAGACAGCAAGTAGACCTCCAGCCCAAACGTAGCTTTTACGATAAATTGGAAGTGGATGAGTTCCGGACTTATGTAGGGAAGAAGAGCCATAAAAAATGGTTTATTTTTTCACCAAAACACGTCTGCGTCCATCAGCGAAATCTGCGGGAGAGTAGAGAGCCTGTCGCATGGGTCTTGGGCAAACGTAATGAAAAGACCGTCAGCGCATTATGGTTTAAAATAAAGGCACCAAGCATAACTTTCTTTATGCTACCTCTTCACAAACTTCAGCAGATGCCCGTCCGGCAGTTGTACAAGGTACAAGCCGCTTTGCAGAGAGGCTGCATCTATCTTTGTGTTTGTGGTACTTTCCATCATTAGCTCCCCGCCCACACTCAG